>NZ_JBXAHA010000007.1:253714-374808 GCF_058794615.1 Cupriavidus sp. GW823-FHT07A04 | reverse complement strand
GCTCGCTTCGCATCGCGCTTGGGTGTTTCCCGCCCCTTCGGGCGGGAAACACGGCTACCACAGTTGGTTGATCTTGCGGCTGGTTGGCTCCCCTCTCCCACTTGTGGGAGAGGGGCCGGGGGAGAGGGCGGGCGTTCGCCGGGGCGATGGCTCCGCAAGTGCTTCAGGCCGCCCTGGCCAGCGGTGCTTTCATCTCGATGCCCATTTCCGCGAGCGTCTCGCCGATTGCCCCCACCACATTGCGCATCTCATTGGCGTCGATTGCGCCAATGCAGCCCACGCGGAAGGTTTCCACCTGCGTCAGCTTGCCGGGATAGAGGATGTAGCCACGCTCGCGCACCTTGGCGTAGAAGGTCTTGAAGTCGTAGCGGGCGTCGTCCGGCGCGTGGAAGGTGACGATGATGGGGGCCTGCACCTCGGGCGAGAGGAAGGGGCGGAAACCCAGTTCGGCCATGCCGCCCACCAGCGTCTGGTAGTTGGCGCGATAGCGTGCGCCGCGCACCGGCTGGCCGCCTTCTTCCAGGAACTGGTCGAGCGCGGCGCGGAAGGCGGCTACCACGTGCGTGGGCGGGGTGAAGCGCCACTGGGTGGTCTTCTGCATGTAGGTGTACTGGTCGTACAGGTCCAGCGCCAGCGAATGGCTGTTGCCCTGGCTGGCTTCCAGCACGCTCTTGTTCACCAGCACGAAGCCCATGCCCGGCACGCCTTCGATGCACTTGCCGGTGGCGGCCACCAGCGCGTCGAACGGCATAGTGCGCGCATCGATCTCCAGCGCACCGAAGGAGCTCATGGCATCGACGATCAGGCCCTTGCCAAGGCGCGCGCACAGTGCGGCGATCTCGGGCAGGGGGTTGAGCACGCCGGCGCCGGTTTCGCAGTGCACCTGCGCCACGTGGGTGATCGACGGATCGCGCAGCAGCGCGGCTTCGATCAGCGCGGCGGTGGCGGGCTGGTCTTCGGGGATCGGCAGTTCCACGCTGGCTCGTCCCAGCACCTTGCAGATCTTGAGGATGCGCTGGCAATAGGCGCCGTTCTGCGGCACCAGCACCTTGCCGTCGCGTGGCACCACGTTGGCGATGGCGGCTTCCACCGAGAAGGTGCCGCTGCCCTGCATGGGCACGCAGACGTGCGTATCCTGCCCGCGCACGATGGCGATCAGGTCGTCGCACAGGCTGCGCGTGATGGCGTTGAAGCTGCTGTCCCACGATCCCCAGTCGCGCAGCATGGCTTGCTTGGTGGCGAGCGAGGTGGTGAGGGGGCCGGGGGTCAGCAGGATGGGGTCGTTGCCGCGGATCATGGCGTGCTCCTGGATTGGGATCAGGGGAGTGGTTGACGATTTCCACGGATGCCAGCTTGGGGTGGGCTCCTTGTGGCATTTTAAGTGGTATTGTGTGTCAATTTGGTGAAATTGTTGCGATGATTTGTGGCATGTCGCGCCACCACCGCATCGCCTCATATTGACTATAAGTATTTGTTTTATAACGCTTATAAGACGAGAGGCTGGTTTTTTCCGGGATGTTCGCGTCATTCCGCTCTCCTCGCCGCCGCCTAGTTTGTTGACAATATACAAACTGCTTGCTTTAATGACAACCAGGATTTTCGATGTACCCGAATCAGGAGTCTTCATGTCACGGCCAGCCGCTCAGTCGAGCGATATCGCGATCCTGCAGAGCCAGTCGCTGACCACCCTGGTGCAGCGCGAGCTTGAAATGCGCATCGTGTCCGGCGGCCTGCTGCCCGGCGCCAGGCTCAATGAAATCGAACTCGCGGGCGAGTTCAATGTGTCGCGCGGCCCGCTGCGCGAAGCCTTCCGGGCGCTGGAGCAGGCCGGCCTGCTGCGCACCGAGAAAAACCGCGGCGTGTTCGTGCGCGCCATCTCCCTGGAAGAAGCCGACGAGATCTATGCGCTGCGCGCGGTGCTGGATGAGTACGTAGGCCGGCTGCTCGCCGCCAACATCACGGCGCAGGGCGTGCGTGAGCTGCGCGCGCTGATCGAGGCCATGAGCGCGGCCAGCACCGCGCGCGACCTCGACGAATACACCCGTCTTAACCTCACCCTGCATGACCGCATGGTGGAACTCGCCGGCAACCGCAAGCTGGTGGAAACCTACCGGCGCCTGGTCAAGGAACTCACCTTGTTCCGGCGCGAGGCGCTTTGCGCCGACAGCAACGCCATCCCCACCTCTACCCGCGAGCACCGCGAGATCGTGTCGGCCATCGCCGCGCGCGATGTCGAGCTGGCGGGCAGGCTGATGCGCGAGCACGTGGAATGCGGCCGCGCCCGCATGCATGCCGCCGTGGCGCCAGTGGATGGCGGCGCGGCAACCGATCAGCCCTGAAGCCTTTCCTTTCCCGCACAGGAACCCCGACATGTCGAACCCGAACCTTTCCAGCGTCGCCGCCCAGAGCATCACTGTCAATCAGCGCACCTACCAATGGATGAAACAGCCCGTGGTGGTGGTCTGCGTGGACGGATGTGAATTCGATTACCTGGAAGCCGCCGCCGCCAGCGGCCGCGCGCCGTACCTGAAACGGCTGCTGGCCGAGGGCGCGAGCTTTCGCGGGGCGTGCGTGGTGCCCACCTTCACCAACCCGAACAACTTGTCCATCGTGTGCGGCGCGCCGCCGGCGGTGCACGGCATCTGCGGCAACTACTTCTTCGATCGCAGCGCCAACGGTGGCCGCGGCGAGGAAGTGATGATGAACGACCCCAAGTACCTGCGCGCCGGCACCATCCTGGCCGCCTTTGCCGATGCTGGCGCCAGCGTGGCGGTGGTGACCGCCAAGGACAAGCTGCGCCGGCTGCTCGGCCATGGCATGCGCGGCATCTGCTTCTCCTCGGAGAAGGCCGACCAGGCCACGCTGGAGGACAACGGCATCGACAACGTGCTGGACCTTGTCGGCATGCCGGTGCCGAGCGTGTACAGCGCCGAGCTGTCCGAGTTTGTCTTTGCCGCCGGCGTGCGGCTGATGGAAACCCGCCGGCCGGACCTGATGTACCTGTCCACCACTGACTACATCCAGCACAAGTTCGCCCCCGGCTCGGACGGCGCCAATGCGTTCTACGCCATGATGGACAAGTACCTGGCGCAGCTCGACGCGCTCGGCTGCGTGCTGGCGCTGACCGCCGACCACGGCATGAACGCCAAGCACGACGACGCCACCAAGGCCCCCAACGTGATCTACCTGCAGGACCAGTTCGACAGCTGGCTCGGCCGTGGCGTGGAAGCTGGCGGCGCGCGCGTGATCCTGCCGATCACCGATCCCTATGTGGTGCACCACGGCGCGCTTGGCTCCTATGCCACCGTCTACCTGCCGGAAGATGTCGACCGCGTCGCGCTCAAGGGCAAGCTGGCGGCCCTGCCGGGTATCGAAAGCGTGCTCGACAACGCCGAAGCCTGCGCGCGATTCGAGCTGCCGCCGGACCGCGTGGGTGACCTGGTGATCGTCAGCGATAAGCACGTGGTGTTGGGCACCAGCCAGAGCCGCCACGACCTGTCGGGGCTGGACGCACCGCTGCGCTCCCACGGCGGCGTGTCGGAGCAGACCGTGCCGCTGGTGTTCAACCGCGCCACGGCGGGCATTCCCGGCAAGGCGCAGCTGCGCAACTTCGACATCTTCGACGTTGCGCTCAATCACCTGCACTGAGCGCTGCCCGATACGTATCCGTCCCGAACTCTTGACGCGAGAACCGACATGAACGCCCCCAAGTTTTCCACCGGCCAGGTCAGCCCGCATTTCCGCGCCGAAGCGCTGCGCATCGATGGCAAGAAGGTCATGCGCGAGCGCGTGATCGAAGTGTGCAACCCGTACGACGGCTCGCTGGTCGGGACCGTGCCGATGGCCAGCGTGGAAGACGTGCGCCAAGCGTTTGCCGTGGCGCGCGCCTACCGCTCCACGCTGACCCGCTTCGAGCGCGCCGCCATCCTCAACCGCGCCGCCGCGCTGCTGCGCGAGCGCGTGGAGGAGGCGTCCGACCTGATCACGCTGGAGTCCGGGCTGTGCAAGAAGGATTCGCTGTACGAGATCGGCCGCGTGGCCGATGTGCTTGGCTTTGCCGCCAATGAAACCCTGCGCGATGACGGCCAGCTGTTCTCGTGCGACCTGACCCCGCACGGCAAGAAGCGCCGCGTGATGACCCAGCGCTCGCCGTTCCTTGGCGTGATCTGCGCCATCACGCCGTTCAACCATCCGATGAACCAGGTCGCGCACAAGGTGGCGCCGTCCATCGCCACCAATAACCGCATGGTGCTCAAGCCCTCGGAGAAGGTGCCGCTGTCCGCCTACTACCTGGCCGATATCCTCTATGAAGCCGGCTTGCCGCAGCAGATGCTGCAGGTGGTCACGGGCGATCCGCGCGAGATCGCCGACGAACTGATCACCCACCCCTCGGTGGATCTGGTCACCTTCACCGGTGGCGTCGGCATCGGCAAGTACATCGCCAACAAGGCCGGCTACAAGCGCGTGGTGCTGGAGTTGGGCGGCAACGATCCGCTGATCGTGATGGACGATGCCGACCTGGAGCGCGCCACCGACCTGGCGGTGCAGGGCTCGTACAAGAACTCCGGGCAACGGTGCACGGCCGTCAAGCGCATGCTGGTGCACCAGGCCGTGGCGGACCGGTTTACCGAGCTGGTGGTGGAAAAGACCCGGGCATGGAAATACGGCGATCCCATGGACCGCACCATGGACATGGGCACCGTGATCGACGCCGAAGCCGCCGCGCTGTTCGAGTCCCGCGTGAAAGAAGCCGTTGCGCAGGGCGCCCGCCTGGTGCTCGGCAACCACCGCGACGGCGCGCGCTATTCGCCCACCGTGATCGATCGCGTGGATCCCGCGATGACGGTGGTGCGGGAGGAAACCTTCGGCCCGGTTTCGCCCATCATTACCTTCCGCGATATCGATGACGCCATCCGGATTTCCAACGGCACCGCGTTTGGATTGTCCTCGGGTGTATGCACTAATCGGATGGACGACTTTGCGCGCTTTGCCGATGAGTTGCAGGTGGGAACGGTCAACCTGTGGGAAGTGCCGGGCTATCGTATCGAGCTGACGCCGTTTGGCGGGATCAAGGATTCGGGGCTTGGGTATAAGGAAGGGGTGCAGGAGGCGATCAAGAGTTTTACTAATCTGAAGTCGATTACGATGCCATGGGGATAGGGGATAGGGGATAGGGGATAGGGGATAGGGGATAGGGGATAGGGGGTAGGGGGTAAGGGGTAAGGGGTAAGGGGGCGGCGTTGGTTTTTGGACCCAAAAGCCATACGACATCCCCCTGCGGGGGCTGCCGGTCACTCTTCTTTGCGTCGGCAAAGAAGACTAACGAGAAGAAAGCCGACCCTGCCGGGGGCAGAGCAATCGGGCTTATGTGGGCGGTGGTTACGTCGTACGGCCCGGAGCGTTGGCTGGCCTTTGCCATGCCGGCTTGAAGGGCATCGCACTTGCATGACCCATGGGTTACGTGGTGAGGCCCCTGACCTCGTGTGCGGTGACCATTCCCACATCTGCCGTTCGCGGGGCGAAGTGCTGCGCCGTTTCGGGTGTGGCTGGTTTCGTGGTTTTGTCTCGGAGGACGAGCGCCGTGAGTGTGGTTAGGCCCCCGGTAGCAGATATCACTTGCTTCAAGCCGTCTTTCGCTCGCGCAGTGGCCGGCCACGAAGTTGCAGGCGCACCGGTTGCGTCGTGGGCGCGGTGGCACCGGGTTGATATGCCCCAGACCCTGACCACCGCGCCTGCCCCACCACGAAACCGTTGACGGGCGATGTGTCGTGGTGCTTCGCGCCGGTAACGGCAGATTGGCGAACGGGCAAGGATTCCGCTACCGGGGGCCGCACCACGCATCCCAGGCAATAGCAGATTCGCGGCCCATCAATCTGGTACCGGCAGATGCCAGCAGAACTGTGGCTGTACGACGAAACCAACACCCCTAGCACCCGCGATTGCTCTGCGCCCGGCAGGGTCGGCTTTCTTCTCGTTAGTCTTCTTTGCCGACGCAAAGAAGAGTGACCGGCAGCCCCCGCAGGGGGATGTCGTATGGCCCTTGGGTCCAAAAACCAACGCCGCTAAAAGAAACAACGACCAACCCCGCAGGGGGATCTTCGGCCGGCTTGGCCGATGCGAGCAGAGTCTCCACATTGACTCCGGTTTCTGTTCGAGAGCACGGAGGGTGCCCTAATTTTCGTCACCTTGAAAGGGGGCTAAGTGGTCATCAAGGCATGGTGAGCGATAGGGGCAGCGTCACCGCGTCGTTGCTGAACTGGCCGACGAAATAACCTCTTGACGCTTCTCACGGATGCACCAGCCGAGCTGGCCAGCCGATCCCATGCGCCATGGACCATCAGCAAGGTACCGGGCCGGTGTGATTGAGCTGGCGATAGGCAAATTGCAGACTCCAGGGCGCGTAAACGTAGTGCAGCGCTCGCCCCACGGCTGTGCCAGCGGCTTGCGGGCGGCCCTCATCGCGCACCTTATCGCCCAACTCCAGCGTGACAAGGACCAATAGCGCTGCCTTGACGTCGGAGTAACGGTCGCGTGGCAAGAGCCTGGCTGCAATGTTCTGGGCGATGTCTTGCTTTTGCGGCGGCAGGCTTGCCAGGGATGCGGTGGCCAGCGCGCAGTATCCGCTGCCCTTCGAGGCAAGCTGCCACAACTGCCATTTTCTTGGGGAATTCATCTTCATCTTCATTTGAGAGTCCTTATGTCTTCAGGTCGTTGTCAGCGGGGGCGGCGGGGCAGACTGAACCGAAACCGGTTGACGCTACGGATACGAGAACGTAATCGTGCTCCGCGGGCTAACCGTGCCTGGCTTGATGGTCGGTTCGGTCTTCACATATTTTGCAACCAGGGGAATGTTGAGGTTGCCCCGCCGACGCCGACGAGCGGCCGACATGCCATGGGTTGGTGTTTCCCTTCGCCGCCGAATCCGAACCGAGCCCCAGCGGCGTCGTTTCGCCCGAGCGGAACATTTGAATGCCCACGCCGGCAGCGGTGGAATTGCCGGCCAACGTCAGTGCATTGCTGATATTGGCCGGATTCGAGGCGTCCGTGAGTGTCGCGTACAGCCCCACATTGCCATCGCAATTCACCCCAATGGAGAAGGGTGCCGATGCATCCGACACCGCGCCGACCGCCTTCAGGCTATGTGATAGCAAGGTGGGCAACACGATGGCATTGGTCGCTCCGGATGTCACCTTGATCGACCCTGGGGCTGAAAGATGGATGCTATTTTCGGTGCGCCGCTTACCGTCTGCATCCCGCGGCCTTACGACGGCCATAGCCCGAAGCGGAATGGTGCAAATACCGGCGACAAGGCGTCCTGAAGCAACTAGGATATCGAGAATGCAGGTCGTTTAGAATAGGACGAGTACTAAAATGCGTGCCGTCGACGAGGATACGCTTCGTCGTTGGCGTATCGAGGGCAGGTCGATGCCGCGGTCGGGCAAGGCGCCCTCGATCGATGGGTTCTCAAGTGACCGTTTCAAAATGAAGCGAAGCGGTTCTGGCTACTGGCTAGGCGTGCGGCCGCAGACAGTACAAGTGAATCGGCCAAGGCCGCGCAACGACGCCAGAATTTTTTTTGAAATGGCCACTAATACGGTGGCCTAGCGAACTGGGGCAAGAGCCGGCCGGCCTCAATGGGGGAGTCGACAAGCTCCGCAGCGATCGAATCCGGTGACACCACTGGAATCCGGCTGGAGAACCAGCGGTCCGCCACCGTGGTCTTCCCCGAGCCATTGGGGCCGGCAATCACCCATAGCTGCGGCGCGGATCAGATCGCCCGCACGACCGTAATCGTCCCGTCGAGGTCGACGCGTGCCAGCTCTTCGCTTCCATCGGGGTTCTTCTTGACGATAAACCCGGGGTATTTGGGATCGGCGTAGTAGACCGGCCGGCCCTTGTCGAGGTGCTCGCGCGCAGCGGTCTCGCCATGGGTGGCAATGGCTTGTTCGAATTCCGCCGAGGCGCGGAATACCTCGCTATCCGGCTTGATCGCGCTCTGCCGCATTTCGGCTCCTTCGCGCGTAAGCGCGTATTGAATAGCGCCATTTTGGCAAACTGCGGATGCTATCGCCGCGTGGCAGGCAACGTGATCCATCGGGCATGTGAAGATCTGCTCCGCGCGCCGATTTGTGCAATCGCAATCCCTTGCCACTGGATCCACCTGGCGCTGTTGGCGCGGCAGGAATCCTTCGGGGCTTGGTGAGAAGGACGGAGTTCAGGAAGTCGATCACGCTCGACACGTTAGAATCCACCTTTGTTTTTCCTACGCAGCGGAGTCCACGTGCTGGCTGAACAGCGGCAAAAATTCATCCTCGACCAGCTCGCCGCCAGCGGCGCGCTGGCCATCAGCGAGCTGGTCACCGAGCTGGATGTCTCGCGCGAGACCATCCGGCGCGACCTCAACGCGTTGGCGGCGCGCGGCCTGCTGATTCTCACGCACGGCGGCGCGCTCACGCCCGAGCGGGCCGAGCCGGACACCCAGACCCGCGCCGCGGTCAATGCCGAGGGCAAGCGCGCCATCGGCATGCGCGCGGCGGAGCTGGTGCCCGATGGCGCCTCGCTGATCATCGACTACGGCACTACCACCCGCACCGTGGCGCAGGCGCTGCATGGCCATCACAACCTGCTGGTCTATACCAATGACTTCGCCATCGCGCTGCTGCTGGGGCGGCGCAACGGCAATCGGGTGGTGATGCTCGGTGGCGAGCTGCAGGACAACGAGGACGCCACCCACGGCTGGGACACCATCGAGCAACTGTCGCGCTACCACACGGACTTTGCCTTTATCGGCACCGGCGGCATTACCGCCGACGGTCAGATGAGCGATTTCTCGCGTGCTGCCGCCGAGTTGCGCAGCTGCATGCTGCAAGCGGCGAGCGTGGCCTGCGTGGTGGCGGACCACACCAAGTTTGGCCGTAATGCCGGGGTGCTGGTGAAGCATTTCGAGAAGGCGTCTTACGTGATTTCCGATATGGCGCCTGAGCCCGAGCTGGCCGCTGCGCTCAAGGAGCGCGGGCCGGTGTTGCGCATCGCCTGAGGGCGGCAAAGGCGGGTTCAGCCGAGGCTGGGCGCAAAAGCCAGGGCTGTCGTTTTCAACGCGTCCAGCGCGATAGGGGCATGGGGAAAGCACCTGCGGCGGCGGCGCCCCGCGATGTCATAGTCAATGCCATGGCCATCCACGCCAAGCACGCGTACGCCGTCCGGCGCGGCGAGAGACAGCGCTTGCACGATCCCGGCCTCGATGCCTGGCGGCACCTGCGGCAAGGCATCCCACGCCGATTGCCCGATCCAGCCCATCCGGCCGACGCCGGCGATAAATCGTATAGCGCTCGGGCGGATGCGGAAGAACTGGAAATCCAGCGCCAGCAATGGCTCGGTGGCCGGCGCATAGCGCAGGTAACGCGCCAGCTCGTCGGCATTCGGCTCGATGCGGGCCGCATCGCCCGCCAGCGTCAGGCGCGGGGCGTTCTGCACGTCCGCGGCGCCGGGCTGCAGCACCGACAGGCTCACTCTCGCATCGGCAAGGAGGTTTCGCGTGTGCTCGGCCAGTGTGCTGACGCAGATCACGGGCGCGCTGGCCGCGTCGGTCACGAACGGCACCACGGTGGCGTAGGGGTAGCCGGGCAGGGCGCAAGCGTGCGTGGCCAGGGTGCCGTAGGCCGCTTCGTGGAGCAGGCTGACAACTTGATCGATCGGGACTTCCACGTTCTTTGCCCCCTTGTCTGTGCGCGATCCGAGCATTGTACGGCGTGCTCAGGCCCGCCTTCGAGGCCGCCAGTCTCCGCTCGGTGGCCGCTGATCGCACAAAAATACAGGCAGGCGGCCTTTATATGTCTGCTGGTCAAAGGGGTTGTGCCTGTCTTGCCACCTACGTCAAATGCTAAGCTTCGCCCTTGGCGATACATTCAATCCCGATCTTGAATGTATTGACATGACCCGGCGGCCGTTGCCGCATTGCCGCCGGGCTCGCCGCAGTTGCGCCGCCCCTGATCATCCGGGCAGCGCCGTGGCATCCCTCGGCACGCCTGCCGGACAGGTATCCGCGGCGGCCGTCTTCTGCCAAGCACCAGCACATCGAAACAAAGAGACACTTGTGACATCTGCCTCCCTTGAAACATTCCTGGCCGGCGTTGCCCGGCGCGACCCCGACCAGCCCGAATTCCTCCAGGCCGTGAAGGAAGTCATGATGACGCTCTGGCCCTTCGTCGAGCAGCATCCGCGCTACGGCGAACAGGCCTTGCTGGAGCGGCTGGTGGAACCCGAGCGCGTGATCCAGTTCCGCGTGGCATGGACCGACGACCGCGGCCAGGTGCAGGTCAACCGGGGCTTCCGCGTGCAGCACAGCTCCGCCATCGGCCCCTACAAGGGCGGCATGCGCCTGCATCCCACGGTCAATCTCTCGGTATTGAAGTTCCTGGGCTTCGAGCAGACGCTGAAGAATGCGCTGACCACGCTGCCCATGGGCGGCGGCAAGGGCGGCTCGGACTTCGATCCCAAGGGCAAGTCCGACGGCGAGGTGATGCGCTTTTGCCAGGCCCTGATGACCGAGCTCTACCGCCACCTCGGCCCGGACACCGACGTGCCCGCCGGCGACATCGGCGTGGGCGCGCGGGAAGTCGGTTTCATGGCCGGCATGATGAAAAAGCTGTCCAACAGCTCCGCCAGTGTCTTCACCGGCAAGGGCATGGCCTTCGGGGGCAGCCTGATGCGGCCCGAAGCCACCGGCTACGGCACGGTGTATTTCGCGCAGGAGATGCTGCACCGCCGGGGGCGCGATTTCAGCGGCCTGCGCGTGCTGCTGTCCGGCTCGGGCAACGTGGCCCAGTATGCCGCCGAGAAAGCGATCGAACTGGGCGCCAAGGTGCTCACGGTCTCTGACTCCGGTGGCGTGCTGCATTACCCCAAGGGCATGAACAGCGAACAATTGACGGCCTTGATGGCTTTCAAGAACGAGGCGCGCGGCCGCCTGGGGGATTTCGCCGCCGAGCAGGACCTGCACTTCGAAGCCGGCCGCACGCCCTGGCACGTGCCGGCGGACGTGGCGCTGCCGTGCGCCACGCAAAACGAGCTGGACGGCGATGACGCCGAACGCTTGCTGGCCAACGGCGTGTTCTGCGTGGCCGAAGGCGCCAACATGCCTTCCACGCTGGACGCCGTGGACCGCTTCCTGGCCGCGCGCATCCTCTACGCGCCGGGCAAGGCCAGCAATGCCGGCGGTGTCGCCACCTCGGGGCTGGAAATGTCGCAGAACGCCATGCGCATGTCCTGGCACCATGCCGAGGTCGACGAGAAGCTGCACGCGATCATGAAGGACATCCACGGCAACTGCATCCACTACGGCCAGAAGGCCGACGGGTTCATCAACTACGTCGAGGGTGCGAACGTGGCCGGGTTTGTGAAGGTTGCGGACGCGATGTTGGCGCAGGGCGTGGTTTGATAGCGGGCTCATAGCGGGCCCAGGCACGTTGGCCGGCACCTTGGTTTTCTGACCAGGCCGCCGGCGGCATAGCAGCATAGCGGGAGGGCGGCGACGCCATCCCGCTATTTTTTTAAGCATTTGTCGGCCACGAAGCTGTCGGGCGTTGTTTGCCGTCGACACTCCGGCGATTGCGTGGGAGTACCGGATAGCAGATATGGAGATTGTGTCAGATCCCCTCGTTAGAGGGGTGTTAATTCTCCGGCCCGCGCGGGTGCCCGATTTGCGGGAAAGCGCCTTGCCGCGCGCCAATATTCTGTAATACAAGTCCGCTGAAAATCCCTGCGGCGGCCCCAATCTTGCCCGTCTGTCATATGTACGAGCGCCATGTCCATCGCATAGACTACCGGCTTAAAACATAAAAACAGCGGTGAATCGGGTGTCTTCCAACCAATTCCACTTCATCTCAGGCTTACCCCGGTCAGGGTCAACCTTACTGTCCGCGCTACTGCTGCAGAATCCCCGGTTCCACGCCGGGATGACGAGTCCGGTGGGGACGCTGTTCAATGCCGTGCTGGCGCAATGCAGTGCCGGCAGCGAATTCGGGCCCGTGATCGCCCAGGACCAGCGCCGCCGGCTGCTGCGTGGCCTGTTCGATAGCTATTACGCGGACAAGGCCGGCAAAGGCGTGGTGTTCGACACCAATCGCAACTGGTGCGCACGCATGCCCGCGCTGCAGGATCTGTTTCCCAATGCCAAGGTGATTGCCTGCGTGCGCAATGTTGCCTGGGTCATGGACAGCCTTGAGCGTTTGTATCGCGCCAATCCGTATGAAAACACCAAGCTGTTTTCCGATGACGCCGAACGCAGCACCGTCTATAGCCGGGTCGATACCCTGGCGCAGCGCAATCGCCTGGTTGGCTTTGCATGGGCCGCGCTCAAGGAAGCCTATTACGGCGAGAACGCCGGTTCCCTGTTGCTGGTCGACTACGACTTGCTCAGCCAGGCGCCCGACAAGGTAATGCGCCTGGTATATGACTTTATCGGCGAGCCGTGGTTTGCGCACGATTTCAATAACGTGCAATACGACGCGCCAGAGTTCGATCAGGCGTTGGGCGTGTCCGGCTTGCACCAGGTGAAATCCAAGGTGGCAAAGCAAGCACGGCGCAGCATCCTGCCGCCGGACCTGTTCGAGAAGTACGCTGCGCTGTCGTTCTGGGAGGACGGCAGCAAAAGCGCGGCCAATGTCATCCGCGCAAAGCTCGAATAGCGCAACTAGCACGATTGGCGCGTTTAGTTCGACGAACAAGGGCTGGCACTCGCTGGCCGATTGCAGAAAACCGACCAGAAAATTGCAGCCCGCCGCGCGCCTCCTGAGCCGTGCCCGGCGCGGATGCGCGAGGAGAGCGATATGTGGTGGACCCGGAAGCAGAAGGTAGAGGGCGCGGTTGCAATCCCGGCCCGGCCCGCAAAGCGGTCCAGCCCGCTCTCCTCGTCGCTGATCATGGCGCTGGAGCCCCGCATCATGTTCGACGGCGCCGCTGTCGCCACGGCGGCCGCGGCGGCCCACCCGGCAGCGGATAGCCATGGCGCGCCGGCGGACAGCCACGCAGCGGATAGCCACCCCACGGATAGCCATGTGGCACCGGCCGCAGCGCCAGCCACTGCCCAGCCTGCGGACGCCGCCGGCCATGCTCCCGCGCCGGCCGAAGCCGGTGCCCCGTCCTCGCCGGCTCCGGCGCCGTCCGGGCACAACGTGCTGTTCGTGGATAGCCGGGTGGAGGACAGCGCGAGCCTGCTGGCCGGTGTCGCGCCCGGCACGGAAATCGTCTACCTGAACCGCAACGCGGACGGCCTGGCCCAGATGGCCGATTACCTGTCGGCCCACCCTGGCGCCAAGTCCGTCCAGATCATCGCGCACGGCGAGGCTGGCGACCTGTGGCTTGGCAATACCTACCTGTCCGGCGACAACGTTGGCAACTACGCCAGCAGCCTGGCCAGGATCGGCAGCGGCATCCAGAGCGGTGGCGACATCCTGATCTATGCCTGCAGTACCGCGCAAGGCGCGGCCGGCCTGTCGTTCGTCGACTCGCTGGCGGCGCTGACGGGCCGCGATATTGCCGCCTCGGACAACCGCACCGGCGCGGGCAGCGACTGGAACCTGGAAATCACCACCGGCCAGATCGAAGCCACCTCGGTGCTGTCGGCCAGCGCGGAATCCGCCTATGCGCACGACCTGGCGCTGATCACCGTGACGAGCACCGCAGATGCCGGTGCCGGTACTTTGCGCAGCGCGATCGCCTCGGCGCAGGCGGGTGACACCATCACCTTCAGCACCAGCATGACGATCAACCTGTCGACCATCACGTCGGGCAATTCGCTGCTGGTGATCAACAAGAACCTCACCATCGATGGCGACATCAATCACGATGGCGTTGCCGATGTCACGCTCGATGGGCACTACAACGGCCGTGTGCTGGAAATCACCTCCGGCTCAACCGTCGGGCTGGAGGGGCTGGTAATCGAGCATGGTCTGGTTTCTGGGACGGGCGGGGCCGGCGGGGTGGCCGCAACCGCCGCGAAAGGTGGTGGCATCTACAACGCCGGGACGCTGACTCTGACGGATGTCACCGTCACGGCCAATGCGGCTGCCGGTGGCGGCGGTGGCGGTGGTGTGGCCGCCCCCTATGTCGGCGGCGCTGTTGGCGGCGGCGGCGGCGGCGGTGGCGGCATGTCCGGCGTTGGCGGTGGAGCGGGGGGCGCGGCTGGCTTCGGAACAGGTGTCTATGCCGGTACGTCAGGCCATACCGGCGTTGGCGGCAACGGCGGCGGTTACAACCCGAGCTACATGGGTGGCCATGGCGGCGCTACCACTGGCGGTGCGGGGGGCATCGGCGCTGCAAACTATTCGAGCGGCGGCAACGGCGGGACTGCCAACAATGGCACCATCTCGATCGGCGGCGGCGGCGGCGGCAGCGGCTGGGATGCCACCGGCGCCGCCGGTGGCGGCGCGGCGGGCGGCATCTTCAACGCGACGGGCGCAACCCTCAACGTGGTTGGCAACTCGATCATCAGCAACAACCTGGGCGCAGGCGGCGGCGGTGGCGGCGGGGGCGGCTTGGGCGGGAGCGCCTCAAACGGCGGTGCCGGTGGCCTGGGCGTGGGCGCCATATGGAACCAGGGCACCGTGCACGTCACGGCTTCGGCCTATGCGGCGATAACCGGCAACGCGGGCGGAAGCGGGGCGGGTGGCCCGGCACTCGGCGGAGGGCTTACCGGTATCAGCCCAACGGCCGTTGGCAAGATCTACAACGACACCGGCGGTATTCTCGACAAGACCTACATCCCGAACGCCGCACCCATCGCCACCACGAGCGGCGGCACGACCGCATTCACCGAAGGCAACAACGTTGCCGGCACGCCGGTGGTGGTCGATGGCGGCGTCACGTTCAGCGATGTGGACAACACCACGTTCGCCAGCGGCAAGGTGGCGATTACCGGCAATTTCCACAGCGGCGAAGACGTGCTGGCCTTTACCAGCAACCCCGCCACCATGGGCAATATCTCGGCGAGCTACAACAGCGCGACCGGGGTGATGACCCTGACCTCGTCCGGTGCGACCGCCACGACGGCCCAGTGGCAAGCGGCGCTGCGCTCGGTCACGTACACCGATAGCTCGGACACGCCGAACACCAGCAACCGCACCATCACCTTTACCGTCAATGACGGCACGTCCGATAGCAATGCCGCGGCCAAGACGGTCAGTGTTGCCGCGGTCGACGATTCGCCCATTGCAACGGCCAGCGGCGGCACCACCGCGTTCACCGAGGGCAACAACGTCACCAGCACGCCGGTTGCCATCGATGGCGGCTTCACGGTCAGCGATGCGGACAACACCACGCTCGCCAGCGCTACCGTTGCCATTACCGGCAACTTCCACGGCGGTGAAGACGTGCTGGCCTTCACCAACAACCCCGCCACCATGGGCAATATCTCGGCGAGCTACAACAGCGCGACCGGGGTGATGACCCTGACCTCGTCGGGCGCGAGCGCCACGACGGCGCAGTGGCAAGCGGCGCTGCGCTCGGTCACGTACACCGATAGCTCGGACACGCCGAACACCGCCAGCCGCACCATCAGCTTCACCGTCAATGACGGCACGGCCGATAGCAATACGGTCACCAAGACGGTCAGCGTTGCCGCGGTCGATGACACGCCGGTGGCGACCACCAGCGGTGGCACCACCGCGTTCACCGAGGGCAACAACGTCGCGAGCACGCCGGTTGCCATCGACAGCGGATTGACGCTCAGCGACCTGGACAACACCACGCTCGCCAGCGCCACCGTGTCGATTACCGGCAATTTCCATGCCGCCGAGGATGTGCTGGCGTTCACCAACGACGGCGCCACCATGGGCAATATCACGGCGAGCTATAACCTCGGGACCGGGGTGATGACCCTGACGTCGTCCGGCGCGAGCGCCACGACGGCACAGTGGCAAGCGGCGCTACGATCCGTCACGTACACGGATACGTCGGACCTGCCGAATACCAGCAACCGCACCATCAGCTTTACCGTCAATGACGGCACGGCCAATGGCAATACGGCGACCAAGGTCGTTACCGTCGCGGCTGTCGACGACTCGCCCATTGCCACTGGTTCCGGCGGTACCACCGCGTTCACCGAAGGCAACAACGTTGCCAGCACGCCGGTTGTGATCGATAGCGGCATGACGCTGAGCGACCTGGACAACACCACGCTCGCCAGCGGCAGGGTGGCGATTACCGGCAACTTCCACATCGGCGAAGATGTACTGGCGTTTATCAATACCAGCGCGAGCACCTACGGCAATATCACGGCGAGCTACAACAGCGCGACCGGGGTGATGACCCTGACCTCGTCCGGTGCGACCGCCACGCTTGCTCAATGGCAATCGGCGCTGAGCGCCGTGACCTACGTCGATGCCTCGGACACGCCGAACACCAGCAGCCGCACCATCAGCTTCACCGTCAATGACGGCACGGCGGATAGCAATACGGTCACCAAGACGGTCAGCGTGACCGCGGTTGACGACACGCCCATTGCAACGGCCAGCGGCGGCACCACCGCGTTCACCGAGGGCAACAACGTCACCAGCACGCCGGTTGCCATCGATGGCGGCTTCACGGTCAGCGATGTGGACAACACCACGCTCGCCAGCGCTACCGTTGCCATTACCGGCAACTTCCACGGCGGTGAAGACGTGCTGGCCTTCACCAACAACCCCGCCACCATGGGCAATATCTCGGCGAGCTACAACAGTGCGACCGGGGTGATGACCCTGACCTCGTCGGGCGCGAGCGCCACGACGGCGCAGTGGCAAGCGGCGCTGCGCTCGGTCACCTACACCGATAGCTCGGACACGCCGAACACCAGCAACCGCACCATCAGCTTCACCGTCAACGACGGCACGGCCGATAGCAATACGGTCACCAAGACGGTCAGCGTTACCGCGGTCGACGATACGCCGGTGGCTACCACCAGCGGTGGCACCACCGCGTTCACCGAGGGCAACAACGTCGCGAGCACGCCGGTTGCCATCGACAGCGGATTGACGCTCAGCGACCTGGACAACACCACGCTCGCCAGCGCCACCGTGTCGATTACCGGCAATTTCCATGCCGCCGAGGATGTGCTGGCGTTCACCAACGACGGCGCCACCATGGGCAATATCACGGCGAGCTACAACCTGGGGACCGGGGTGATGACCTTGACGTCGTCCGGCGCGAGCGCCACGACGGCACAGTGGCAAGCGGCGCTGCGATCCGTCACGTACACGGATACGTCGGACCTGCCGAATGCCAGCAACCGCACCATCAGCTTCACGGTCAACGATGGCACGACCGACAGTGCCGCCGCCACCAAGCTTGTCAGCGTGGATGCCGTCAATGACACCCCGGTCAACGCCGTTCCAGCGGCCCAGAGTGTCGATCAGAACAGCGCGCTGACATTCAGCGCCGGCAATGGCAACCTGATCTCGGTCAGCGATGTCGATTCCGGCGGCGGCGTCGAACAAGTAACGCTGACGGCAACCAACGGCGTGATCACGCTCTCCGGCACGTCGGGCCTGAGCTTTCTGACCGGCTCCGGTGTGGGTGACGCCACCATGACATTCACGGGGACACTGGCGGACATCAACGCCGCGCTGAATGGCCTTGTCTATACGCCTACGCCTGGTTATCACGGCGCAGGCAGCATCCAGATCACCACGAACGACCAAGGGCTGACGGGTTCCGGCGGCGCCAAGACGGCTACCGATACGATCGCGATCACCGTCAACAGCATCAATCCCGTCGTCACCAACGTCGATGCCCTCACCGCCAACGGCACTTACAAGGTTGGCGATACGGTCAGCGTGGTGGTGACGTTCGACCAGGCGGTGACCGTCGACACCACGGGCGGCACGCCGACCCTGCTGCTGGAAACCGGCGCGGTGGACCGCAATGCCACCTACATCTCGGGCTCCGGCACCAATACGCTCACGTTCCGCTATACCGTGCAGGCCGGCGACAGCAGCGCCGATCTCGATGTGGCATCGTCAGCCGCGCTGGCGTTGAACGGCGGCGTGATTACCAACACCAGCAGCGATGCCGCGGTACTGACGCTGCCCGCCGTGGGCGGCGCCCATTCGATGGGCGGCCAGCATGACATCGTGGTCGATGGCATTGCGCCGACCGTGGCCACCGTCAGCGTGCCGGCCAACGGCACTTACATCGCCGGCCAGAACCTCGATTTTACCGTCAACTACAGCGAGGCCGTGGTGGTCGACACCACCGGCGGCACACCGCGCATCGCCGTGACGCTGGACACTGGCGGCACGGTCTACGCCAGCTACGTGTCCGGCTCCGGCACCAGCGCCCTGACATTCCGCCTGACCGTGGCGAGCGGCCAGCTCGACAGCAATGGCGTGGCCGTTGCCTCCGCGCTGGATCTCCACGGCGGCACGGTGCGCGATGTCGCGGGCAACGATGCGGTGACCGCGCTGAACAGTGTGGCTTCCACCACCGGGGTACTGGTCGATGCGGTGGCGCCGTCGGCGGTAGCGGTCATCGACGCGGACCCCACGCCGACCGCGGGCAACGCCGTCCACTTCACGGTGACCTTCAGCGAGAACGTCACCGGCGTGGATGTGAGCGATTTCGTCTTGTCGGGCACCGGCACGGCCACTGGCCAGGTCGCCTCGGTGATGCAGGTCGATGGGCATACCTATAGCGTGGTGGTGAACAACGTGACCGGCGACGGCCAGCTGGGCCTGGACCTGAAGGCCAGCGGCACCGGCATTGCCGATGTGGCAGGCAACGCCATTGCCGGCGGCCTGGCCGGCCAGCGCTACGTGGTCGACCACACCGCCCCGGTGGTGCTCGGCGTGAGCGCGCCGGCCGGTGGCGACTACAACGCTGGCAAGGTGCTTGATTTCACGGTGAGCCTGTCCGAGAACACGGTGATCGATACCACCAGGGGCACGCCGCGCCTGGCGCTCGATGTCGGTGGCCAGACGGTCTACGCCGATTACGTGTCCGGGAGCGGGACCACCGCGCTGACCTTCCGCTACATCGTTGCGGCTGGCCAGAACGACGCCAATGGCATCACCGTGACCGCCTTGCAGGCCAACGGTGGCACGATGCGCGACAGCGCCGGCAATGCGATCGATGTGTCCCTGCACGGCGTGGCGGATACGCGTGCCGTGACGGTGGACACCACGCCGCCCACGGCTGTGGGCATTGCGCGCGTGGATGCATCGCCCACCTCGGGCCGCGCGGTGAGCTATACGGTGACGTTCGCCGAAGGCGTCACCGGCGTGGATGCGGCCGACTTCGTGCTGACCCGGACCGGCTCCGCAACGGGCGTCATCAGCGGCGTCACCCAGGTCGATGCGCGGACCTATACCGTGCTTGTCACCGGTCTCGGCGGCTCGGGGCAGATTGGCCTGACGCTCAATGCAAGCGGCACGGGCATTGCCGATGGCGCGGGCAATGCGCTCGCTGCAGGCGCGAGCGGCGATCCGTACGAGGTGCGCTCGACGGTCCATCTGACGACGCAACCCGCGCCAGCTCCGGCGCCCGTGCCGGGGCCGGCACCGCTGGCGCCAGCCCAGTCGGCGCCTCTGATCACGCTGACCGCGCTTGACTCGGCGCCTGGCGTCGACGCGCCGACGCTCAACCCGGCCGGCAACGGCACCGGCTTCAGTGCCGACGCCGTTGGCCGGAACCCGTTCAATGCGGATCCGCTTTCAGCGGGCAGCCTGAGCTATGCGCTGCAGGCGCCGGAAGGGCGCATGAATCTGGTCGACGTTGGTGGCGCCGGCAGCATTGGCCTGCAAGCCATGCCGGAGATCGGCAGTTTCTCGGCACGGGCGGGCGAGGTGGTCAGCATCGCGCTGCCGGCGTCCCTGTTCCGCGCGAGCGACCGCGAAGCCACGGTGACGGTGGAAGTGCGCCTGGCCAACGGGCGCCCGCTGCCGCCGTGGCTCAAGTTCGATCCGGTGACCGGCACGCTGGCCGGCAAGCCGCCGCAAGGCATGAACCAGCAACTCCAGATCGAAGTCACCGCACGGGACAGCAAGGGCAATCGCGCCAGCAGCCACCTGGACCTGAACGTGAAAGCGTCGGCCGACTCGCGTGCGGGCCTGGAGCACGCCGACACGCTCGCACAGGGCGACGGCAGCCATGCCGATCCGTTGGCCGGCCTCCTGCAAGCCGCCACGGCGCAGCCAGCCGGCAAGCCGGCGCTGGCGGTGCAGTTCGATCAGTTTGGCCGGCCCGCGCAACAGGCCGCCAATGCGGCGTTGCTGCGCCACCTGCAAATGAGCCGGCAGCCGCAAGCGCCAGCACCAGCACAACCGGAGCGGGCCTAGGCCGATAGCGAATCACGCCATGAATCCAAATAAAACGCAGCAACCCCGGAAAGAGGAAAATCCGTTGTCGAACGCTATCTCTCGCCTTGTCCAACCTGGACCCAAACGGCTGGTTTCCGTGTTGGCCGCCACCGCGATGCTGGGTGGCTGTGCCATTCAGCCCGTCGCCACCACCCTGGCCGAGCGCCAGGCCGAACTGCCTGACCAACGCCAGGCGATGTTCCAGAACCAGGAGGCGCTGGCCGGCCCGGTTACGCTCGAGGAGGCCATGGCGCGCGCGCTGAAGTACAACCTCGACGGCAGGCTCAAACTGATGGAAGAAGCCATGGCGCAGCGCCAGCTCGACCTGTCGCGCTGGGACATGCTGCCCCGCCTGACGGCCGACGCCGGTTACGCCTGGCGCAGCAACGAACTCGCCTCGTCCTCCAGGGACGTGGTCACCGGGCAGCAGTCCCTGGTGCCGTCGACCTCGTCCGAGCGTTCGCACTATAACGGCGACCTGAACCTGTCGTGGAACGTGCTGGACTTCGGCGTCAGCTACTACACCGCGCGCCAGCAGGCCGACCGCGTGCTGGTAATGAGCGAGCGCCGCCGCAAGGTGGTTCACCTGATGATGCAGCAGGTCAGGCAAGCCTACTGGCAAGCCGTGGGCGCGCAGCAGCTCGAAGCCAAGGTGGAACCCATCCTCAAGCTGACGCAAGCGGCGCTGGACGACTCCCAGCGCATCGAGAAGGAGAGGCTGCAGTCGCCGCTGGAAACGCTGAACTACCAGCGTCAGCTGCTCGACATCCTGCGCCAGCTCGAAGCCGTGCGCGACGAGCTTGCGCAAGCCAAGCCGCGCCTGGCCTCGATCATGAACGTGCCGCCGGGCGATGACTACACGCTGGCCGCGCCAACGGGCTTCAGCCTGCCCAAGCTACCGGTGGCCGCCGACAAGATGGAAGAAACCGCCCTCGTCAACCGGCCGGAACTGGTCGAGGCGGGCTACAACGAGCGCATTGGCCTGGATGAAACCAAGAAGGCCCTCGCCAAGCTGCTGCCGGGCGTGACCTTCCAGCTGGGCGCGAACTTCGACACCGACAACTTCCTGGTGAACAATGCCTGGAACAACATCGGCCTGCGCATGAGCTGGAACCTGCTCAACCTGCTCAACGCCGGCAACATCCGTGCCGCCGCCGATGCGCAGTATGAAGTCGCCAAGCAGCAGCGCCTGGCGCTGAACATGGCGGTGCTGACGCAGGTGCACGTGGCATATCGTGGTTACATTGGCTACAAGCGCGCCTTCGAGTTGTCCGGCAAGATGAACGACGTCGATCAGCGCATCCTGACGCATACGCAGAATGCCACCCGTTCCGATGCGACCGGCAAGCTGGCCGAGATTCGTGCGGGCGCCAGCGCGGTGATGTCCGAGCTGCGGCTGTATCAAGCCTACGGCGCGCTGCAGAATGCCTCTGGCCAGATGATGGCCACCCTGGGCCTGGACCCGTTGCCGACCGCGGTTGGCGGCTATGACCTGCCGACCTTGCGCGCGGCCATCGCCGAGCACGAGAAAACCCTGGTCGAGCCGCCCAAGCAGGCGCAGTAACCAGGCAATCGAGCAATCGAGCAATCGAGCAAGCCATTCATCCCGTAATCCAGTTTTACCGTCACTCCGTAATGAAACGCTTTGCATTAAACGCCGCTGCCTTGCTGCCGCTGCTGCTGGCGGCAGCAGCGGCCGATGCCGCACCCGTGGCCACGCCCACCACGTTTGCCGGCGCCGACAAGGATGGCCGTATCCGGACCCAGCTGGCAGCGCGCGAATTCGCCACTATCTCCAGCGAGATCAACGCCAAGATCGACCGCCTGCCGTTGCGGGACGGCGACAGCTTCCGCGCCGGCCAGACGCTGGTCTCGTTTGACTGCGCGCTGTTCAGCGCGCAGCTGCGCAAGGCCGAAGCCTCCGCCGAGGCCGCGCAGCAGGTGCTTGCCGTCAACAAGCGCCTGGCGGAACTGAACTCGGTCGGCAAGCTGGAGATCGAGCAGGCGCAAGCCAAGGCCAAGGAATCGGCCGCGGAGGCTGCCTATATGCGCTCCACCGTCAGCAAGTGCAGCATCGCGGCGCCTTTCTCGGGCCGCGTGACAAAGCGCCTGGCGATGGCGCACGAGTTTGTCACGCCGGGCAAGCCGCTGCTTGAGATTGTCGATTCCAGCGATCTCGAGCTGCAGATGATCGTGCCGTCCAGGTGGCTGGCGCGCATCAAGCCCGGCACGCCGTTCACGGTCCTGGTCGATGAACTCAACCAGTCGTTCCCGGCCAAGGTCAGCCGCATCGGCGCCAGGATCGACCCGGTGAGCCAGGCGATTTCCATCACCGGCAAGATCGACGGCAGCCAGGCCTCCTTGCTGCCGGGCATGAGCGGCTGGGCGAGTTTCCCGGACAAATGACGCAAGGCGCCGATGCACCAACGGCGGTTGCCCCGCTGCTTGCACTGCTGCAGTTGGAGCGCCGCGCGCGGGAAGCGCAAAGCGTGGAGGCGCTCGGGTTTGTGATGGCCAACGAGACGCTCAGCCTCGTGCCCTACCGGCAGGCGGCGGTCTGGCTGGAGAGCGGCCTGGGCCAGGTCTCGGCCGTATCCGGCTTGCCGCAGGTCGACCCCAACGCGCCTTATCTGCAATGGCTGACCCAGCTCTGCCGCGGGCTGGCTCATGCGCACGCCGATACCACGCCCGTCGATGCCGGTGCCGCGCCAGCTAAAGCCAGCGCGGACTGGGCGGACTGGCTGCCGGCGCACGCCCTGTGGCTGCCGCTCAAAGACCAGCTCGGCCGGCGCGACGGCGCGTTGCTGCTCGCGCGCGAAGCGCCGTTTACCGAGCACGAGCTGGCGGTGCTGGCCGAAGTCACGCATGCCTATGGCCACGCGCTGGCGGCGTTCCGGCCCGCGCAGCCGCTGGGCCAGCGGCTCAAGGCCATGCTGCGGCCGGGGAGAACCCGCCGCCGGGTCCTGCTCGGCCTGCTGGTGGTCTGCCTGATTCCCATGCGGCTCACCGTGCTGGCGCCGGCCGAGGTGTCCGCGCGGGATCCGTTCCTGGTGCGCGCGCCGCTCGATGGCGTGATCGAACGCGTGTACGTCCAGCCGAACCAGCCGGTGCCGCAAGGCGCGCCGCTGTTCAGCCTGGATACAGTGGCGCTGCAGACCCGCCGCGCCGTGGCCGAGCGCGCTTACGATACGGCGCAGGAGACGTACCGCCAGTCGGCGCAGATGGCGGTGACCGACGACGAGAGCCGCCTCAAGATGGCCCAGACCCGTGGTGAGCTGGACCAGAAGGCACTGGAACTCGACTACACCGCCAGGCAGCTGGCGCGCGTGCAGGTCAAGGCCGAGCGCGAGGGCGTGGCCGTTTTCGGCGATGTGAACGACTGGCAGGGCAAGGCCGTCACCATTGGCGAGAAGGTTTTGCTGCTGGCCGATCCGGCCAAGGTGGAACTCACCGCGCAGATGCCGGTGGCGGAGCAGGTCAGCATCCAGGCCGGCGACACAATCACTTTTTACCCGGACGCCAACCCGACCCAGGCGTTCGATGCCCGCATCATCAGCGTGTCCTACGCCGCGGCCGAAACCGATGGCGGCGTGCTGGCCTACCGCGTGCGCGCGAGCTTTGCCGCCAAGGACCTGCCGCGGCTAGGCCTGCGCGGCACCGCGCGGCTGTCGGCCGGCTGGGTTCCTTTTCTCTATCATGCGCTGCGCCGTCCGTTGACGGTGGCGCGCCAGTGGATAGGCCTCTAACGTGTTGCCCCCATTACGTCAGGACCTGACGCTGCACCCCGGTCCGGCCGACACCAGCGGTGCACCCACGTGGACCTTGCACGACCCGGCCGCCAACAAGTTCTATCAACTATCCTGGCCGGCATTCGAGATCCTCTCGCGCTGGCCGCTTGGAGACGCGCGCGCGCTGCTGGATGCGGTGAACCGCGAGACCACGCTGACCGTGGGCGAGGACGAACTCGAAGCGGTGGTGCAGTTGCTCCACCGGCACAACCTGCTGCTTGCGTGGCGGGCAGAAGACAGCGCGCGGCTGGGCCGCATCGCGGGCGCGCACCGCGTGAGCAAGGCCATGTGGCTGCTCAAGCATTACTTGTTCTTCCGCGTGCCGCTGGTGCGGCCCATGCCCATGCTGCAGCGTTGCGCGCCGTGGGTGGAGTGGGCATTCAAGCCGCGTTTCTGGTGGGGCGTGGGGCTGGTGGCCCTGCTTGGCCTTTACCTGGTCTCGCGCCGCTGGGATGAATTCACCCATACCTTTGCCTCCTATGCGGGCCTGCAGGGATTGCTGGGCATCGGGCTGGCGCTGTCGCTGGCCAAGGTGCTGCATGAGCTGGGCCACGCGTTTACCGCCTACCGCTACGGCTGTCGCGTACCCACCATGGGGGTCGCCTTCCTGGTGATGTGGCCGGTACTCTATACGGACACCAACGAAGCCTGGAAGCTGATGCGGCGCGAGGACCGGCTCAAGATCGGCGCCGCCGGCATGCTCTCGGAGCTGGCGCTGGCCGCTTTTGCCACGGTGGCGTGGAGCTTCCTGCCGGATGGGCCGCTGCGTGCGGGCGCGTTCATGCTGGCAACCAGCACGTGGCTGCTGACCCTCGCCATCAATGCCAGCCCGTTCATGCGCTTCGACGGCTACTTCCTGCTGGCGGACTGGCTCAACATGCCCAACCTGCACGACCGGGCATTCGCGATGGCGCGCTGGTGGCTGCGGGAGCGGCTGTTCGGCTTCGCGGATCCGGCGCCCGAATCCTTTTCCGCCTCGCGGCGCCGCTTCCTCATTGTCTTCGCCATCCTGACCTGGCTCTACCGGCTCGGCCTGTTCTTCGGCATCGCGCTGACCGTCTATCACCTGTTCTTCAAGACGCTGGGGCTGGCCCTGCTGGCCATCGAGCTAGGCGTGTTCATCGTCATGCCAGTCGTTCGCGAATTACTGGTGTGGCGCCACCGCCGTGCGGATATCCATTGGAACGCCCGGACCCGGCGCGCCGTGGTCTTGCTCGGCGTGCTGCTGGCCCTGGTCGTGATCCCCTGGGGCGGCACCATTCGCGCACCGGCCGTGCTTAGCGCCAGCCAGAGCCAGTCGCTCTACGCGGCCCAGCCCGGCTATGTGAGCGGTGGCGCGGTGCAAGCCGGGCAGACCGTCGCCGCGGGCCAGTTGCTGGCGCAACTGGTCTCGCCGGAACTGGACTTCCGCCTGGCCGCCGCACAGGCGCAGGCGCAGCAGCTGCGCTGGCAAATGGAGCAGCAGCCGTTTGCCACCAAACTGCGCGATGAGGGCGATGTGCTGCGCCGCCGCTGGGCCGCCGCCCAGGCGGAGGTGACGGGCCTTGCCGAAGAACGCAAGCGCATGGAAGTGCGCGCGCCGTTCGCCGGGCGCGTGGTGGACGCCAACCTGTTCCTCGCCGATGGCGCGTGGCTGGCGCGCGGCGAACCGCTTTACCATATCGTCGGCCAGGGTAGCGAGCTCAAGGCGGAGGCCTTCATCGGCGAGCAGGACCATGCCGCGCTCACCGCCGGCAGCAGCGGCGTCTTTGTCGCCAATCTCCCGGAATTCGGCTCGGTGCGCTGCGCCGCCGCGCAGACGGACCAGGTCAATGTCGCCGGCCTGGAGCAGCGCACGCTGGCCAGCCTCTATGGCGGCCCCATCGCGGTCACGCGCAGCCAGCACAATGGGCTGGCGCCAACCACGGCCATCTTCCGCGTGCGCTTGTCGCATTGCGACTCGCTCCCTCTGTCTCGCGAATTGCCCGGTACCGTGCTGCTGGCACGCCAGCGCCATAGCCTGGCGGGCGATGCCTGGACCGCGCTGCTGGGTCTGATGCAGCGCGAACGCGGCCTTTGATCCCGCAGCCCGACGCCAAATACCGGATCACGCACAGCATGCACCTCACGCACCTCACGCCAAATTCATCGCACGACACCGGGCGCCGGCCGGGAACGGTCTGGATCACCGGGCTATCAGGGGCGGGCAAGACCACGCTCAGCCACGCCCTGCGCAAGCGCATGCTGGCCGCCGGCCATCCGGTGCTGCTGCTCGATGGCGATGAAATGCGCGCTGGCCTCAACCGCGATCTGGGCTTTTCGGACGCGGACCGCACGGAGAACATCCGCCGCGCCGCTGAAGTGGCCAGGCTCGCCAATCGCAGCGGCCTGTGGGTGGTGGCGGCATTCATCTCGCCGCTGCGCAGCCAGCGCCAGCAGGCGCGCGAGATCATCGGCAGCGATGCGTTCCTTGAAGTGTTTCTCAGCGCCAGCTTCGCGGTTTGCGCGCGGCGCGATGCCAAGGGGCTCTATGCCAAGGCGTCGGCCGGGCAGATCAGCCAGTTCACTGGCCTGAGCGCCCCGTACGAAGCCCCCTTTGCGCCAGACCTGGAGATCGATACCGAAGTCGTCGGGCCGGAGCAGGCGGCGGATCTGATCTGCGAGACGTTGGCAGGGCGGCCACCGCGGGCAGCGCCGGCATGAAATGAAAGCGTCTGCCCGAGCCCGTCCTGGTGGAAGTCCGCCTTTGGGTGAATACGGAAGGACTCGTCTATCTGACCGCGATTCAACAGTCCTCGGCGATAGGGGCACTTGACCGGGTGGCCGGGCCGCAGGCGCCGCGCGCAATCACGAGGCATTCGACGCCACGGCGTGATCGCCGGGCGTTGCGGAATCCGGATTGACGCATTGCACCAGAAGAAACGCAGGTGCCTCATCCAGTGCTGGCGCGGGCCGGGCGGCATTGTCTGGCGTGCAGGAAAGTGTATCGGTCTATCTCAGGGTTTCCCCTAGTCCCCGGACAGGAGTAAATTCACGCATCGGCATGCCGCACTGGATGTCGGCGAAAACCCCGGGCGCAGCGTTAACCCGAGGGTGTCCAGTGATCATGTCGCGCTCTGCCAGCGGCAAGCAGGATTTCATGTCGTTGGCGCAGCCTCGTGCCCGGGCGCACCCCGGTGCGCCTTCACCCAAGTCTGCAGGAAAGGAAGTGAACCCATGAGCTCCACGATCGAAGCACTGTTCCCGAAGCAACAAGGCGCCGCCGGCAGCGTCGTTACCGCGCTCAACCACCAGGAGATCGTCGTCGCCTTGTCGGCGCTGGTAGCCGACCAGCGCGTGGCCGTGCTGCACATGCTGTACCCGCGCACCGACGCGCGCACGCACCAAAGCCTAGACACGCTGGTCAGCACGCTGCACGGCCACGGCCTGCACGAGGTGGCGACGCTGGTCTCGCAGGAAGCGCACTACCTGGTCTTCAAGGACCCCGCCAAGGCATGGAAAGCGTTCCAGGAAATCCGCCACGACTCGCTGGCGATCGGGGTGCACCTGTACTACAAGGGGCTCTCGGGGGACGATGCGGAAAAGTCGCTCGACGCGGACGCGCACCAGAAGGTGGACACGCCCGCGCGCCATCTCTGAGCGGCCTCTTGCCGCTGGCGGAACGGGCAGGGTGTGGGCCGCTGGTGGCCTCCCTGCCGGTTTTCCGGCGTAGAATTCCTCGTCGGGATACCGAGAGGAGCGCACATGCCGGACCCTTCATCCAGTGTGGAAGCGAGCCTGGTCACGGTGCGCCCCGACCGGGAAATTGCAACCAGCCAGCGTTTGCCCTACTTCGTCGGCATTTCCGCGCTTAGCGCGGGTGCCAAGGGCCTGTCGATGTACCTCGTGGTCGTGCCGCCAGGCGGGCACGCCGAGCCGCACGTGCACTGCGGCCACGAGACGGGCATCTACGTACTCGAAGGGCGTGTCGAGACCCGCTACGGGCCGGGGCTGCGCCAGTCGGTCATCTCCGAAGCCGGCGACTTCCTGTTCATACCGCCGGGCGTGCCGCACCAGCCGTTCAACCTGAGTGCGACGATGCCCGCTAAAGCCATCGTTGCGCGCAACCAGCCGGACGAGCACGAGCAGGTTTTGCCGTACGATCCAATGCGGGAATAAAATCCCATGCTTTCGCACCAACGCTACGAAACATGCGCATTGCGTTTGAAAGCCCCAGGCAGGCAGAAGTCATCCGCCTGATCGACGAACTGGACGCCTACCAGAAGCCGCTGTACCCGCCGCAGAGCCACCACGGCATCGACATTGACGCGCTGGCCCAACCCAACGTTCTCTTTGCCGTCGTGCGAGACCAGCAGGGCATTGCCGTTGGTTGCGGGGCGGTGGTCTTGCAGCCGGAGTTCGGCGAGATCAAGCGCATGTTCGTGCGCCCGGCGAACCGGGGCGGC
Source organism: Cupriavidus sp. GW823-FHT07A04 (assembly GCF_058794615.1). Taxonomy (NCBI): domain Bacteria; kingdom Pseudomonadati; phylum Pseudomonadota; class Betaproteobacteria; order Burkholderiales; family Burkholderiaceae; genus Cupriavidus; species Cupriavidus sp. GW823-FHT07A04. The sequence continues at coordinate 346,266 of NZ_JBXAHA010000007.1, read as the reverse complement.
GGCATTGCGATGCGGCTGTTGGCCACGCTTGAGAAAGAGGCCGTGGCCAGGGCCTGTCCGCGCTTTGTGCTTGAGACGGGCGTCAGCCAGCCCGAGGCGCTGGCGCTGTACGCCCGGGCCGGCTACCTGCGGTGCGACCCGTTCGGCGACTATGCGCACGATCCGCTGAGCGTGTTCATGCAGAAGGATGTGGCTTAGCCTGCCGATACGGAATGCCGCGTTAAAAGTGAACGAATCGTGGCATTGACGGGTGAGCGGAGTATCATCGGGCCGCCTGTCACTCTTCCCGGTCCCGGATGTTGCGCATTCCTGCCACGGCTCAATCTCAAGCTCTCCACGTTTCCTTCGTTCCACGCTTCCCCGGCATCTCCCGCTTGCTCGGCGCCGCGGCGCTGGCACTGGCCTGCCTCGCCGGCACGCCGCGCCCCGCGCTGGCATACGATATCGGCGCGGTGATCGACGCCATGCGCCTTAGCCGCTATGCCCTGAACGCGCCTGAACGGCGCGTGTGGGGCACCGAAAACGCGCGCGATGCGCTGCTGGTCGGCCAGGTCGAAAACCGCTTGTTCTTCTACCGCTATGTGCGCGAAGGCGGCACCTCCAGGCTGGCGTTCCGCTCGCCACCGCTGGTGATCGACCCGGACACCTGGCGGCCTGCGCACGAGGAAAACGTGTCCGTCACCACGCCCAGGGGCGACGAGACCTTTTACTGGGTGGCCTACACCTACAACGATGTCGACGGCAAGCAGGTGAACGGCTACCTGGTGGACACAGCCGGCGAAGCCATCACGGTGCGCGCCGACGCCAGCACCGCAACGGTGACCAGCACGCGGCCCTGGGACGCGGCGCGCCAGGCGCAGGCCATGGCCACGCTGCGCAAAGCCTTGGTGAGCTACCCCAGCCGCCTGACGGCCATGCCGGCCGACTTGCGCTTCGTGCAGCGCCCGCCAGTCGACACGCTGGCTGCCTTCCGGGCGCTGCACCAGGCAGCGCGCGTCATCCCCCGTTCGAAGACCGCGGAATTCGCCCGCGCGCTGGCGCAGTTGCGCACCTTCGTCATGGAGCAGGACTATCGCGAGATCGATCCCAAGGGCGATTACCCCGACACACTGGTCGCCCTGAACGACTATGGATTCTGGCTGGCCGAGGCCGGCGATGCGGCCCAGGCCGACCTGATCCTGGGCGAGGTGCTGCGCCGGGACCCGTCGCGCATCGCGGCCTACCTGAACCGCGCGGACGCGCGCTGGCAGCAGCGCGAGCGCGAGCGCAACCCGGAAAAGCGCGACTATTACCTGGCGCTGGCGCGCGAGGACTACCGCCAGTACTGCAGCCTGCGGCTGGTGTCCAACAATGCCATCCCGTCCAACGTGGCGGCCCGCATCAGCACCGCGCTGGACGAGAAGCAACTGACCGCGGCCACCTGCCGGCCGCGCCTGGAGATCTTCCCGGCGATCAAGGCCGGCGACCTGCAGGCGGTGCGCCTGCAACTGGCGCGCGGCCAGGATCCGAACGGGGTCAACGAGCATGGCGTCTCCGCGCTGAGCGTGGCGGTGTACTACCAGCAGGAGGAGATCGTGCGCGCCTTGCTGGCCGGTGGCGCCAGGGTGGACGGGCCGAACCGGGGCTCGGCCTTGATGGCTTCAGCCATGCCGGACGGGCGCGACCAGCGGCCCCTGGCGCAGCGCTATGCCATCGCGGACATCCTGCTGGCGGCGGGCGCCTCGCTGGAGGCGCCCGACATCAACGGCACGCCTTTGCTGATCACGCGCACGTCCTACTATGGGGATGATCGCGCCACGCTGGAATACCTGCTGTCCCACGGCGCCGATCCGAACACGCATGAAAAAAAAGGCCGCACCGTGCTGCACGCCGCCATCAGCAACTTCCGCACGCGCTGGTTTGCGGATCAACTGCTGGCCAAGGGCGCCGACATCAACGCGGCCTACATCCGCATGGTTTACGGCAGTAGCTTCATGTGGGAAACGCCCTTGCTGGAAGCGCTGCGCGAGTCGAGTGGCGAGCTCAAGCCGGGCGCGGCCCTCGCCATCCCGGAGCGCGTGGCCTTTGTGCTCGATCGTGGCGCGGACGCTTCGGTGGGCGGCTATGGCGGCAAGGACGCCGTGGCGCGCAACGGCCTGGACGAGGCGCTGAGCGTCTCGGCCTCCTATTTGCAGCCCGCGCTGGTAGACCGGCTGGTGCAGGCCTCACGCAAGCCGGCGGCGCCGCTGACCAGCGAGCCCCTGTCGGCCCTGCTGCGCGCGTGGAGCTACCTGGAGGCACGTGCGCAAGCCAGCAAGGACAGCCCCGCATGGGACGGCCTGCGCGCCAGCGCGCGTGCCACGGCCGAGCGGATGGTCGCGGCCGGCGTCAGCCTCAAATACCAGAACAGCGTGCAGGGCATGAAGGACAACGCGATCGCGCCGCTGAGCGCGCCATGGCTGCCGGATGACCTGTACCTGGCGTGGCTGAAGGCAGGGGCCGACCAGACCGACCGCAGCGACGGTGGCATGCGCATCAACGGCGTGGACCAGAACGACGCGCTGCCGCTGGTGATCATGATGCAGTTGGGCCAGCAAGCCAAGGTGAAGATGCTGCTGGAGCACGACGCCGCGCTATACCGCGACCCGCAACGCTGCGGCATGGCCGTGGCGGATGTGCTGTCATGGCAGCTGGGCAATGCCGGCAAGGCCATCAGCCCGGAAATGGCGGGCGCGATCAGCCATGTCATGCAAGGCGCCGCCAAGGCTGGCAACTGCGACATGAGCATGAAGGCGCGCGCCAGGCCGTATATCGGCGTGAGCGCCGATGAGCTGGCGCGCTACATCGAAAAAGGCGTCGCCGCGCGCTGAACGCTACCTGGCGCCGGCCGTCCGCCGGCGGCTGGCGGGGCGCGCAAGCATGCCGTTAAGCAGCACGTCGATGACCTGTTCCGCGTGCTGCTCCGCCTGTTCGGCCGTCATGGGGCCGACGCCGTAAAGGCGCTGGATCAGATGCGTGGCCGACTGAACCGCCGTGAGCGTGGCGGTCATTGTCACGCTGGCGTGTTCGGGCGGGTAGGGCTTGAGCAATTGCGCCGCGTGGCACTGCGCGATCAGCGCATCGAGCTTGTCATGAAACGGCTTCATGTAGTTGTCCACCAGCCAGTCCAGCCTGGGGCCATCCTGCGCGACTTCCATCAGCACAAGCGAGTGCGCCGCCGGATGCAGGATATTGCTGACCGCGAAAGCCCTTAGCGCGGCTTGCAGCCGCGCGAGCGGATCGGCGGGTTCGGGCGCATCCGCTGCCTGCCGGGATGTTGTGAGCGATCCCGTGTACGCGTTCTCCACCACCGCGCGCCACAGGCCCTCCTTGCTGCCGAAGTGGTAGTTCAGCAGGGGCTGCTTCACGCCCGCGCGGTTGGCGATCGACAGCACCGAGGCGCCGTCGTACCCCTTTTGCGTGAACTCGAGCTCGGCGGCTTCGATCAGCCGTTGCCGCCCCGATGCTTCGGCGGCGCGGGATGCGCTCGCCGTGGCCACAGGTGTCTGCGCGGCTGGCTTGCGGGCGGAAGTCTTGGGGCGTCGGGTCTCGACAGGGGTCATGTTGGCTAGCGACGCGTTTCGCACACGGTAACGATCCCGTCATTCTCCCACATGCCCCGGGCTTGAATCCGGGCGGCCGAACGCCGGTAACCGGTAACGCCAGTTCCTTGCCAGTCCTTTGCTAGTCATCCTGATATAAGTATAAGTACCAGTGTGCCGCTGACTTATACTTGTATAAATTCACGTCCCATGGCGGCCGTGAGGTGGCTGGCAACATTGGGGGCAGGTATGCGGGAGTTGGAAGTTCCGGTTTTGATCGTGGGCGCGGGCCCGGTTGGCATGCTCATGGCGGCGCTGCTGGCGGACCAGGGGATCGAGTCGATGCTGATCGAGCAGCGCGATGACCTGCATCTCGCCCCGCAGGCGCATGTCATCAACGCGAGAACGCAGGAGATCCTGGCCGGCATCGGCGTCACGCACGAGGACCTGGCCGGCATCACCACGCATGCGGCCGGGGCGCGCTTCGTGACCTGGCGGCGCAACCTGGCCGAGGCAGACCTGGCGCGCATCGATATCGCCAGCGACACTTACCTTGCCAATCTGGCGGCGGCCAGCAGCAAGCGGACCGCGAATATTCCCCAGCACCATCTTGAGCGCCTGCTGTTTGCGCAGGTATCGCGCCGCGCCCGCTGCGAGGCGCGCTTCGGCCACGTCTGGCAAAGCGCGGAGCATAACGCGCACGGCGCGGCCTCAGAGGTGCGCGATGCCGTCACCGGCCAAGCGTATCGGGTGCGCAGCGACTGGCTGATCGCGGCCGACGGCGCGGGCAGCGCCGTGCGCCGTGGGCTGGGATTGCCGATGGTGGGGGAGACCAACCTGGCGCATCTCATCACAATCAACTTCGAGGCCGACATCCGGCATCTGGTCAAGGACAGTCCGTCGATCCTGTTCTGGATCCTCTCGGCGCAGGCCCCGGGCACCTTCATCGTGCACGATGCGGCGCGCTACGCCGTGTTCATGACGCCGTATTTCCCGGCGTACGAATCGCCGGCCGATTTCCCGGTGGCCAGGTGCGAGCGCATGTTGCGGGCAGCGCTTGGCGAGCGCCATCTGCCCTTGCGCATCACGTCGCTGTCGAACTGGACGATGCAGGCGCACATTGCCGAGCCCTACAGCAAAGGGCGCACCTTCCTGATCGGCGATGCCGCCCACCGCTTTCCGCCCACGGGCGGGCTGGGGCTGAACACAGGCGCAGCCGATGCGCACAACCTGGCGTGGAAGCTGGCCCTTGTCATGCAGGGCAAAGCGGCGCCCGGGCTGCTCGACACGTATGGCGCCGAGCGCAAGCCGGTTGCCGAGACCAACAGCCGCGTCAGCGTGGCCAACCATCAAAAGATGGGGCAGGTGACCGCGGCGCTGGGCCTGGACGAAGCGGGCTTGCCGACGCTCGCGCGGCTGCGCGCCAGCGCCCCGGCCCGCGTGCTGCCCGGCGCCCTGCGCTCGGCGGTCAAGCGCCTGCTGGTGGCGAGCGTGGAAGCGCGGACCCGGAACGTGCAGCAAGCGTCCTCGCCAAAGTTCGCCCGCATCCGGCAAGACGTGCAGCGGGCCGCCGAAGCGCAGATGGAACACTTCAATACACTGGGGCTGGACCTGGGCTACGTCTACCGGAGCGCGGCAATCTGTGCGAGCGGCGCCGCAACGCCGGTTGTGCCCATCGCATCGCATCCCGTACATCCCGTACTGGAGGTGGCGCAGTCGTTCACGCCGGGCGCACGCCTGCCGCACTTCCGGTTGCAAGGCGCCCCGGGGGCGCCGGCCACTTCGCACGATCTCGTTGGCAACGCGCACTTCCTGCTCGCCGGCTTTGGCCGCCATGGCAAGCCGTGCGCCGCGCTCGGCCATGGCGTGAGCCAGGCGCTAGGCGTGCCGGTGCGCGGTCTGGACCTCGATGCCATCGCGCATCGCGACGACCACCCGCAACTTGCCGCGTGGAATGGTGGCCTTCCCGACGCCGCCATCCTGGTGCGCCCCGATGGGCACGTTGCATGGCGCTACGCATTGCAGGCGGACGTAGCGCCCGGCGACGTCCTGGCCGCCCTGTGCGAAGTGCTGCAAGTCCCCGTGCCTGTCAGTGCATGACCGTGCCTGACATCACCAAAGCTCAAGAGAAAGGTCCACCCGTGAACATCGATCCCGAAGCCGTGCCTCTCCGACAGGCCGGGCAGCCCAGCCCCGTGGCGATCATCGGTGCCGGCATCGCCGGCTCCGTGCTGGCGCTCTTGCTGGCCAGCCGCGGCATTCGCTGCCTGCTGGTCGACCGCCAGCCTGGCACGGATACGCATCCGCGCGGACATGTCTGGTCGGCCCGCGCCATGGAGGTGATCCGCTCGATCGATGCGGAACTGGCCGAGGCGCTGCGCGAGATCAGCTCGCCGCCGCTCAAGCTGCGCTACATCACGTGGTGCACGGCACTGGCAGGGGTGGATCTCGGGCGCTGCGTGCCGATCGGCAACGACCCGGTGCATACCGCCCGCCTCCTGGGCAGCGGCCCTTGCCGCCCGCTGCACTTGTCCCAGAACGTGGCCGATCCCATCCTGCGGCAGCGCGTGGCCGACAGCCCGCTGATCGAATTGCTGGCAGGGCATGAGCTGGAGGCGCTGTCGCAGGACAATGACGCCTGCACGTTGACGCTGCGCGAGCTGCGCAGCGGGCGGGTCGTCCGGCGCACCGCGCGCTTCGTTGCGGGCGCCGATGGCGCGCACAGCACCGTGCGGCATCTGCTTGGCGTGCGCTCCACCACAACCCCATTGCAAGCGGTCGCGCAGATCCATTTCCGCGCCAAGCTGGGCAGGCTGACCACGTCGCGGCCCAGCCCGTTGTACTGGATTCTCAACCCCGACGTCGTGGGCACGCTCACGGCCCACACCGCCGACGACGAAGACTGGGTCCTGTCGACGGTGGTGCTGCCCGAGATCGAGCCCGCCGGCGAAATGCCCAAAGCGCGGGCGCTGGCACTGGTGCGTGCGGCGATTGGCGATGAACGCGTCGATGCCAGCATTGTCTCGATCCGTCCCTGGACGATGGCGCTGCGCCGCGCCGAGACCAGCAGGGTGGGCCGGGTGGTGTTGCTGGGAGATGCCGCTGCCGGCTTCTCCGCCATCGGCGGCTTTGGCATGAACCATGGGATCGAAGACGCCGCGAGCCTGGCGTGGCGGCTGCAATTGCTGCTGGGCGGGTATGTGCCAGAAGGCCTTGCGCACGGGTTGTTGTCCAGCTATGCCACCGAGCGCGCGCAGAGCGCCGCCGCCCACGCGCACCGCACGCAGCAGCTCAGCGACCTGTCCGACGAAGTATTGCGTGCCGCCGGTGCGGACCCCGCCGGCCTCAAGACGCTGGCCGCGCTCTCCCGCTCCACGGTGGTCCGCCTGCTGCCCAGGCGCGCCGCGCGCACACTGTTGCGCACCGTGGCGGGGGCCGGCCTGAAACCCCTGCGCCATCTGGCGAGCACCGCGCCCGCGGGAGTTGCCGTGCGCGCCAAGGTCAGAAGGGCGATCGACAAGCAACGCGAAGTCTTTGTCACGCTCGGTACCGATCTTGGCTATGCGCTATCGAGTGGATTCGTCTGCCGCGAGCCGCATCCGCATCCGCAGTCCCCGCACAGCGGCACTGAGTACTGGCCGACCACCAGCCCGGGCTCGCTGATCCCGCATCTCTGGAGCGAGGCCGCTGGCGAGTCGCTGTCGACGCGGGACCTCGCGCGCCGCGCGCCGCTGACGCTGCTGGTGGGCGACCGGGAGCGGGTGCGCTGGCAGGCGGCCTTGACGCAGTTGCGTGCCGACTGGGGCATCGACGTGGCTTGTCCGCGCATCGGGACCGAAGACGGCGCGCAGTTTCGCATCCGCCCCTCGGCCTTCGCCACTGCGATGGAGATCGATGAGTCCGGCGCGGTGCTGCTGCGCGGCGACGGCATCGTGGCCTGGCGCAGCCGGCGTCAGTGCGCCGATCCGTGCGCGACATTACCGGATGTGATTTCGCGCCTGGTGTCCCAGTCCGCCATCCCCGCAGCACCGCCGGCACGCCCTACCAGTCCCCCCAGCCCCATCAGCCCCATCAGCCCCATCAGCCTCACCAAGGAGATGCAATGAGCGACAGCATGGACCAGTTTCCTATCCCCTGCCCGGACCCGGAGGCCCGTGCGCCGCAGAAGCTTGCGCACATCGTGCTCACCACGCGGCGCTTCGACGAGACGATCCACTGGTGGAGCGTGGTGCTGGGCGCGCGGGTGATGTACCGCAACGCCTTGCTCTGCTTCCTCTCCTACGACGACGAGCACCACCGCCTGGCCCTGATCAATGCCGCCAACTTCGAGCCGAAGCGTCGCGAGAGCACAGGCCTGGACCATGTGGCATTCACCTTCGGCTCGCTCGGCGACCTGCTGCATACCTACGAGCGCCTGAAGGGCCACGGCCTGCGCCCGCAATGGTGCATCAACCACGGGCCGACCACGTCGTTGTACTACCGCGATCCCGACGGCATCCAGGCCGAGCTTCAGGTCGACAACTTCGCCACACCGGAGGAACTGGAGGCCTGGTTCCACTCCGGCGCGTTCGCCGAGAACGCCATCGGCGTCGAGTTCGATCCGGAGCATCTGCTGGAGCGCTACCAGGCGGGCGAGCCCGCAGCGCTGTTGATGCGTCCCGGCGAGGTGACCAGCCGCCAGTTCCTGACGTTGCGTTGAGAGGCCGCCCACCGTGAGACTGTGTACGTTTTCCACCGCGGATGTGGCGAGCCACGTCGGCCTGGCGCTAGCGGGCGACCGCGTGCTGGATGTGACCGCATCCTTTGCCGGGGATCCGCGCTTTGCCACCTTGCTGGCGCTGATCGAACACCAGGACGAAACGCTGCCCGCCTTGCGCAAGCTGGAAGCGCAAGGCACGAAGCCGGGCCGCGCGCACCCGGCGCATGCGCTGCGGCAAGTCCGCTTCGAGGTGCCATACCGTCCCCCGCAGATCCGCTGCTTCAGCGTGTACGAGCAGCATCTGAAGAATGCGTTCCAACAGGTCATGGCGCATGGCGTGAGCCCGGCGACGGGCATGCTGATGCGCGCGCTCGGTGCCGGCAAGGTGCCCAAGGCCTTCTTTGAGACACCGATCTACTACAAAGGCGTGCGCCTCAACCTGTCCGGCCATGGCAGCAAGGTGCTGCGGCCGGATCCCGGCGCCAGGCTGGACTACGAGGCCGAACTGGGCGTCGTTGTCGGGCGTCCCGGCAAGAACATCGACGCCTCGGTGGCGATGTCGCATGTCTTTGGCTACGTGATCTTCAACGACTTCTCCGAACGCGCACAGCTCATGAGGGAGATGCGCGCCCGGCCCAGCGCGGGCCCGGCCAAGGGAAAGGACTTCGATGGCAGCAACAGCCTCGGCCCCTGGATCGTCACCGCGGACGAGATCCGCGATCCCCACGCGCTGGGCGTGACCGTGCGCGTCAACGGCGAGGTGCGCGGCGAAGGCAGCACGGCTGGCATGACCCATCGCATCGACCGCATCGTCAGCTATGCGTCGGCCAACGAGACGCTGCACGGCGGCGAGCTGCTGGCCACCGGCTGCGTGCCGAACTGCGCCGGCATCGAGCAATGGCGCTTCCTGGACGACGGCGACCGGGTCGACGTGGAAATCGCCGGGCTTGGCATGCTGACGAACTCGATCACCGGACATCAACCGTAGCAATCCTCCCAAAAATTTACTGCGAGGAGCGCAAAGACGATCCCGCTTTGATCACAACGACAATGGAGACAGCAGTGAATTCAAGACAGTGGATCGTCACATCCGCGGCAGCACTGTGCCCCGCGCTTGCGTTGGCCGACAACGGCTACTTCCAGATCGGCTACGGCGCCGAAGCGCGCGGCGTGGCCGGCGCCGCGGCGGCGTCGACGCGGGATGCGTTCGGCGGCGCGAGCAACCCCGCCACCACCGTCTGGGCCGGCAACCGCTTCGACGGCAACCTGATCGCGATCAACGGCAGGACCAGCATGAGCCGCGCAGCGGGCCTGCCGGCGCCAGTGGGCGGGGTGCTCGACACGCGCACGGACAGCGAGAGCCGCTGGGTGCCGCTGGCCGATATCGCGTACAGCCGCATGATCAATCCGGACCTGTCGCTGAGTCTTGTCGGCTACAGCAATGGCGCTGGCACGTACTTTGAGGGCAACACCACCACCTGCCTGGCGCCGTCGCCGGCACCGGCCGGCACCACCTATCGTGGCAACTTGCTATGCGGCAGCGGCAGGGCTGCCACCACGATCAAGCAGCTGACGATGGCGCCGACGGTCTCCGCCAAGGTCTCCGAGTCGTTCTCGGTGGGCTTCTCGCTGCTGATCGCGGGGCAGCTTTTCAGCGCGGAGGGCCTGCAGGCACTTGCGCCGCAGTCGGCGGCGCCGAACCACCTGACCAACCAGGGCACGGCGTCGTCGTTTGGCATCGGCATGCGGGTTGGGTCCTATTGGCGCGCCAGCGATGCGCTGAGCTTTGGCGCGGCGTACTCGCCCCGCATCCGCATGGGGCGGCTCAAGGAGTACGAGGGCTTGCTGGCGGATCAGGGCCGCCTGGATATCCCGGAGAACCTGCTGCTCGGCATGCAATGGTCGCCGAGGCAGGATCTCTCCTTCCTGTTCGACTACCAGCGCATCAACTACTCGGGCACGTCGGGCCTTGGCAATCGCGCGTTCGATGGCACCGCCTTGCGCGGCAGCAGCGGTGGCCCGGGCAACGGCTGGAAGGACATGAATGTCTTCAAGCTCGGCGTGCGCTACCAGGTAACGCCGGCCTGGCACGTGTCGGGCGGCGTCTCCTTGAACAGCGCGGCCTACGCGGATGTGGATACGGCCAACAACGTCACCTCGCCGGCCACGTTCCGCCGGCACTACACGCTCGGGCTGGGCTATGCGACCGCCGCCAATGCCACCTGGTCGGTCTTCTACTCCCTGTCGCCGGGCCACACCACCTCGGGCAGCTCGGCGCTGGGGTCGGCCGTGGCCACGCAGCTCTCGGGCAACGCCACGGTCTCGGGCCAGGAGACCCTGGCAACGCGGCAGCAAAGCATTGGCGTGCAGTACTCGCAGCGCTTCTGATTGCCCCCGGCGCTTTTTCTGTTCATTCATCACGGAGTTTGTTTCGATGACGGCTTGTCTTCTTCCGCGCTCTCGCGGCAACCGGCTAGCAACCGCCCCTGCAATCGTACATAGCGGCGGTACGGCATGAACACGCGGACGGAGCCAGCGGCATTGCAGCCGCCCCGCCTGGACGACCGGTTCGAGCAGCCGGCCGGCAAGGTGTTCCTCACCGGCAACCAGGCGATCCTGCGCATCGCGCTGGACCAGCGCCGCATCGATGCCCGGTTCGGCAAGAACACCGGAGGCTTTATCTCCGGCTACCGTGGCTCGCCGCTGGGCCGGCTGGACATGGAGCTGTGGCGCATCCAGCCGTTGTTGCAGGCCGCGAACGTGCGCTTCCAGCCCGGCGTCAACGAGGACCTGGCCGCCACCGCGGTGTGGGGCACGCAGTACGTCGGTACCTTTGCCGGCGCCACGGTGGATGGCGTGTTTGGCATCTGGTACGGCAAGGGGCCGGGCGTGGATCGCAGCGGCGACCCGCTCAAGCACGGCAACCTGGCCGGCACCAGCGCAGCCGGCGGCGTGCTGGTGCTGGCGGGAGACGACCATAGCGCCAAGTCGTCGACCACCGCCCACCAGTCGGATTTCTCGCTGATCGCGGCGGGCATACCGGTGCTGTATCCGGCTAACGTGCAGGACATCATCGACTTCGGCCTGCGTGGCATCGAGATGTCGCGGCGCACCGGATGCTGGGTTGGCATGAAGCTGGTGACCGACGTGGTGGAGTCCGCCGGCGAAGTCGACGTGGGGCAGCACGAGCCGTTGGGGGCGTTGCCTGACGCCAACGGGCCCTTGCATATCCGCGCCTTCGAAATGGCGCCGGCGGCGGAGGAGCGCTTGTACGTGCACAAGCTGCCGGCTGCGGTGCAGTTCGCGCGGGCGGCCGGGCTCAACCGCCTGGTGTGGCCTGGCACGAGCGCCAGGGTCGGGATCGTCACCGCCGGCAAGTCCTACGCCGACACCATGCAGGCGTTGCAACGCCTTGGCATCGACGCCAGCGATGCGCGCGGCGCCGCGCTGCGGGTGCTGAAGATCGGCATGGTGTGGCCGCTGGAGGACGAGATCGTGCGCGCCTTCGCGCACGGGCTCGACACCATCCTGGTGATCGAGGAAAAGCGCCCGCTGCTCGAGTCGCAACTTAAGTCCATCCTCTTCGATGCGCGCATGGCGCAGCCGCCGGTGGTGCGCGGCAAGTTCGAAGGCGCGCCGGAATGGTCGGCCTCCCGAGGCGCGCCGGTGCTGCCTATCTGCAATGAGCTGAGCGTGCTGCAGATCGCCGAGGCCATCCAGCGCTTGCTGGGGCTTGAGACCGCGGCCCCGGATGCCGTTGCGGTGGACCAGCCGCGACAAGCCGTGCCGCTGCGCCGCCCGAGCTTTTGCGCGGGCTGCCCGCACAATACATCGACCCGCTTGCCGGATGGCAGCCGGGCACTGGCGGGCATCGGCTGCCATACGATCGCCATGCTCAATGACCCGAAGAAGACACACACCGTCTCGCACATGGGTGGCGAGGGGATGATGTGGATGGGGCAGTCGCCGTTTACCAGCGAGCCCCATGTCTTTGCCAACATGGGCGACGGGACCTATTTCCATTCCGGCTACCTGGCCATCCGCCAGGCGCTTGCGGCCAATCTGCGGATGACCTACAAGCTGTTGTTCAACGGCTTTGTCTCCATGACCGGCGGCCAGCCCGTGGATGGCGAGCTTAGCGTCGACAAGGCCGTGGCCCAGCTGCGGGCGGAGGGGATCAAGAAGCTGGTCGTGGTCACCGACGACGTGACGGCATACGATGCGCCGCGCCGGGCCACGCTGGGCGTGCCGGTGTACGACCGGGCGGCGCTGGAGACAGTGCAGATCGAGCTGCGCGCGTATCCCGGGCTGTCGGTGCTGATCTACGACCAGGCCTGCGCCACCGAGGCACGCCGTTTGCGCAAGCGCGGCAAGCTGCCCGACCCGCAGGTGCGCACCTATATCGATCCCGAGGTGTGCGAGGGGTGCGGCGATTGCGGCGATCAGTCCGGCTGCCTCGCCATCGAGCCGCTTGAGACGGCGCTGGGCCGCAAGCGCAAGATCAACCAGTCGTCCTGCAACAAGGACATGTCGTGCGTGCGCGGCTTCTGCCCGAGCTTTGTCACGTTGCAGGGAGCAAAGCCGCGCCGGCCGCAAGGCGCGGCGGCGGCGGGCTTCAAGATTCCCGCGTTGCCCGACGCCATTATCCCGGGCGATTTCGAGCCCATGGCGATCCTCGTCGCGGGCATCGGCGGCACCGGCGTGGTGACGATTGGCGGCGTACTGACCATGGCGGCGCACCTGGACGGCAGGGCCGGGAGCTCGCTGGATGTCACCGGGCTGTCCCAGAAGTACGGCGCGGTGGGCTCTCATATCCGCATTGCCCCGAGCGCCGCCATGCTGCACGCCGCGCGCATCGGCACCGGCGAAGCCGACGTGCTGCTGGGCTGCGACCTGATCGTCGCGGCCGGCGCGGACGCGCTGTCCAGGCTGCGTCCCGGGCTGGCGCGCGCCTTTGTCAACACGGAGGTGGTTCCCACCAGCGACTTCACCAGCCAGCCCGACTGGGCCGCCGATGAGGCCGGGCTCAAGCACCGCCTGAACGAAGCGCTGGGCGGGCGCGCCGAGTGCATCGACGTGACGGTGCTTGCGCAGCATCTGCTGGGCGACGCGATCCTGTCGAACATGTTGCTGCTGGGCTATGCCTGGCAGCAAGGTGCGATCCCCGTGCGGCGGGCAGCGATGGAAAAGGCGATACAGCTCAATGGCGTATCGACCGACACCAACCTGAAGGCGTTCGCGCTGGGCCGCTGGCTCGCGCATGACAACGCGGCGGTGCGCCGCCTGATGGCGCCCGCGCAGGTCGTTCAGCTGACGATGAACGCCGGGGGATCCCTGGCGGCGCTGATCGATGACCGGGCACGGCGCCTTGTCGATTATCAAAACACCGCGCTGGCGGATCGCTACCGCCAGCGGATGGAATCGGTGCGGCGCATGCTGGCAGGCCGAAGCGATGCCGACGCCCTGGTCCGGCAGGTGGCGACGCAGTATTTCCGCGTGCTGGCGGTCAAGGACGAGTTCGAGGTGGCGCGCTTGTATTCGCGCCCGGCCTTCCTGCAGTCCCTGAACGAGGCGTTCGAAGGCGAGTTCCAGGTCAGGTTCCATCTGGCGGGCGGCCCGTTCGGCAAGCTAGACAACGTCACCGGCAAGATCAGCAAGACGGCGGTTGGCAGCTGGATCCGGCCCGCCATGCGCCTGCTGGCTGGCGTGCGCTTCCTGCGCGGCAGCTGGCTCGATCCCTTTGCCCGTGGCGTGGAAGCGCAGCTCAATCGCCGTGTGCGCGATGCCTACGAAGAGGATCTGGATGACATCGGGCACGCGGCAGCGCAATGGCCCGAGGCACGCCTGCGGGAACTGCTCTCCTGGCCTGCCAGTGTGCGTGGCTACGGGCATGTCCGCGAGCGCCAGGCGCGCGCCGGATTCGCAAGGCGCGCCACGGCCCGGGATGCGCCGGCCGGCTCGCGCCCGGAACACTGACGGGCAGCGGCATGCAATGCATGCCGCAGCACCACCTACCCAGACAAAGACGTCGCCATGAACAAAGTCATCATTACCTGCGCCATCACCGGGTCGATCCACACCCCGTCCATGTCGCCCTATCTGCCGCTCACGCCTGATGAGATCGCCGCGAGCGCGATCGGCGCCGCGCAGGCCGGCGCCGCCATCGTGCATCTCCACGCGCGCGACTCCGGGGATGGACGCCCTTCGCAGGACCCGGCGCTGTTTCGCCGGTTCGTGCCCGCCATCAAGGGGGCGTGCGACGTGGTGATCAACCTGACCACGGGCGGCGCGCCCACCATGAGCGTGGAGGAGCGCCTGCAGCCCGCGCTGCAGCTAAGCCCCGAAGTGGCATCGCTGAACATGGGCACGATGAACTTCGGCCTTTATGAACTGCTGGACCGCTTTAAAGACCTCAAGCACGATTGGGAGCGCCCCTACCTGGAGCGCAGCTACGACGGCATCTTCAGGAATACGTTCAAGGACATCGCCTATATCCTGCAGTCCTGCAGCGCAAACCAGACCCGCTTCGAGATCGAGTGCTATGACATCGGCCACTTGTACACGGCAGCCCATTTCCTGGATCGCGCGCTCTTGACGCCACCGCTGCTGATTCAGTCGGTGCTCGGGCTGCGCGGCGGCATCGGCGCGCATGTGGAAGACCTCATGCATATGCGCCGCACGGCGGACCGGCTGTTCGGCAAGGACTATGTCTGGTCGGTGCTGGGGGCAGGGCGCAGCCAGATGCCGGCGGCGGCGATCAGCGCATCGGTCGGCGGCCATGTGCGCGTTGGCCTTGAGGATTCGCTATGGGATGGCCCGGGAAAGCTCGCCAACAGCAATGCCGCGCAGGTGCTGCGGGTGCGCAGCATCATCGAAGCCTTGTCGCTTGAGGTTGCCACGCCGGAAGAGGCGCGGAATTTGCTGAAGCTGAAGGGGCGTGACAACGTTGGGTTTTGAAGAGGGGAGGCGTCACGCACCGCTAAAGGTTCAGAAAAAGTTGTCGATACATTACTTGAGCCTGCGTTGCTGATACAGGGGAAATGGCGCGGCGTGCCGCGCCTTTGCCATCTTCCTCATTGCGGCCAGGCTTGGATCTTTTCTTTCCAACTGACGCTGGCTGGGCGTGGATCAAGCCGGGGTTCTGGGCGATCACGACCAACCAGAAATCGGAAGTCGAGCTTCAGGGCAATGTGGGTGGCATCAAGGACAAGCAGGTGCTGAAGACCGAGGTGTCCGAGTCCAAGCAGATGGTGACCGGGGACGACTGGCGCGAGATCGTGGAGAAAGGGCTCAAGGCGCTGACGGACCAGACCAAGCAGTTGCTGGCGCGCTAAGCCGCGCTTGTTGATGGCTCTTGTTGTGACCAGGCCCCCGACATAACGAGGCGGCCCCGGATTCTGGTTTGTGATTAATCCGGCGCATGGATATAATTCGTCGTCAATGCCCCGGATCCGGGGCATTCGTTTTTTTTATATCCGCTTGATATCCATACCCGGGAGTGTTCCATGTTTCTGATCTGGCAAGGTTTAGGTTTTCTCGTTGTCATCTTGCCCCTTGCCGTCCTGCTTGTCATGAGCCTGCTAGGCGCGCTGGTGAATCTCTCCAATATCGCGACCATCGTGCTATCGCTGATCCTGTCGGCCGCGGCAGTCTTCTATCTTGGCAAACGCCTCAATTCGCGTCCGGGCCGCATCCTGGTCGATCCCAACACGCAGGAATCCGTGGAACTGCGCAAGCGCCATACGCTGTTCTGGATTCCCATGCAGTATTGGGCGTTCCCGATCCTTCTGATCGCGATCATTGCCTCATTTGCGCTGTTCACCGCCGGGGCATAACGCGGGCGAGAGGCCGGCCGGAGCAGGCCAGCGGGAGCGGGCGTAAAATACCGGTCCTGCATCCCGAATGCTCCGGCAAGTTGCGGGACAAGCCTGGTAAAAGGCAGCCCTACTACGAGAAGAGACATCAAGTTGAACAATCCGGCCAGCGCTGCGCATGATCGCGAGCTCACCTCCGTGGCTGACGCCGCGACTCTGGCGCGGCGCGCGCGCAGGGGCATCTTCCTGCTGACCTTCGCGTTCGCGCTGAGCCAGTTCTATCGCAGCTGCCTGGCGGTGATGGCGCCGGAGCTCCAGCACGACTTCGGCCTGTCGGCGGCGGGCTTCGGCACCTTGTCTTCCTCCTTCTTCCTGGCATTCGCGGTTGCGCAGATTCCCGTGGGGATCGCGTTCGACCGGTATGGCGTGGGCAAGCCGACGTCGTTGCTGCTGGCCATTGGCGCGGTGTCCGCCGTGATGTTCTCGCTGGCGCCGAACGGTACCGTCGCCATGCTGGCGCAGGCCGGGCTGGGGCTGGCTTGCGCGCCGGTCTTCATGGGGCTGCTGCATTTTGCTTCCGAGCAACTTTCCGAGAAAAACTACACGCGGGTCGTCAGCCAGTCCAATGCCACCGGCATGATCGGCGCGCTGTGCGCCACGGCGCCGCTCGGATGGGCCATGCATCTGCTCGGCTGGCGCGTGGCGATGTCCGCCGCGGCGTTGTGCATGGTGGTGGCCTGCTACGGTGTCTGGCGCTTCGTGCGGGATGATGGCCATGCCCAGGCGCGTGGTGTGCCGCTGGGCGCCATGCTCTCGCAAAGCGCGAAGCTGCTGGCCATCGTCCCCTTGTGGACCCTGATCCCGATGTGCGTGGCCATGGCGGCAGGCACGGCGTTCCGCAACGCATGGAGCGGCCCTTACCTGGCCAGCGTGTACGGCTTGGATTCCGGCTCGCGGGGCATCGCGCTGACGCTGCTGAGCGTGAGCGGGTTCTTGACGGCGTTCTTCCTGCCCGTGCTGGTCCGGCGCAGCTCGCTCAAGACCACCATCGCGGGATGGTCCTGCTTTGCGATGTCGGGCGCCATCCTGCTGAGCCTCTGGCCCACGCATGGCATCGTCTCCGGTGTGGGGCTGATGGCCTTGCTGTCGACCATCGGCATGCTGCATCCGCTGGTCATGGCGCAGGGGCGCGGCCTGGTGCCGCCGTCTTCGCGCGGGCGCGGGCTTGGCGTGCTCAACACCTTTGTGTTCCTGGGCTCGGCGCTGACGTCGTGGGGATTCGGCCTGATCGCCAGCATGGGCGATGCCCGGCACTGGCCGGTGGCGAAGACCTATTCGACGATCTTCCTCACGGCTGCCGCGGTAGTGGCGCTTGCCGTGGCGCCGTATTTCTTCAGCCCATCCAGCCCGTCCGTGATCAAGCGCTAAGCCCCGCGGCCTCGGTTCGTCACTCGACCTTGGCGATCATCTCCAGCATGCTGTCAGCAATATCCTGGCCAAGCAGCCGCGAGACCATCCAGCCCGCCAGATCCTGCGTCGCCAGGCATCCACCCGCCGTGGCGATCTGGCCGTGCACCACGAGCGGACGATGCTCGGTCTTCACGCCCATGGCCTCGAGCTCTTCGAACACGCCCGGGTAGGTGGTCGCGCTCAGGCCATCGAGCAGCCCCAGGCGGGCGAGAAACAGTACACCCGAGTCGATCGCGCCAATCACCTGCCTGGCCGGATCCAGCTTGAGCTGCCCCATGAAGCCTTGATCGTTGAGCTTGGCCCGCGACCCGGGGCCGCTGACAATGAACACAGCATCGGCCTTGGCAAGCTCGCTCAAGCCGCCATGCGGCGTGATGGTGATGCCGGTGTTGGAGGTCACCTGCGGCGTGTCTGCGCAGATCCGCACCGACCAAGGCTTGGCGTAGCCGACATAGGCTGGGTCCTGGACCCGGTTGAGCAGGTCCCAGGGCAGGAACAGATCGACGTCGGTGAAGCCATCGTAAGCCAGCATGGCAATGTTCATCGGGTTCTCCTATTGGATCAATGAAGGGAATGTCCGCTTCGGAGACGGGATTCTCACCGCGCTCGCGACTTGGCTGTATAGTCAATCAATCAATTTTCATAGCTATACAGATAGCAGATAGAGATGGCGGACAGCCCTCCGAACTACCAGGTGATCGCCAACCGGCTGCGCGCGGCCATCCGCCGTGGCGACCTGGCACCCGGCGCCAAAATGCCGTCGGTGCGCCGGCTGGCCGAGATCGAGCAGGTTAGCGCGCCAACGGCGGAACACGCGCTGCGGGTGCTGGAGGCGAGCGGCCTTGTGGTGGCCAGGCCAAGGTCAGGTTTCTACGTTTGCGCGGACATGCCCGCCGAGCCGCTGGCCCCGCAACCTGGTGCCACGGCCCGGCCGGTGACGCTGACCGCCAATGTGCATGCGCTATTCGCCCAGGTGCGCGCGCCCGGCCCGGTTGCGCTGGGGGCCGCATCGCCGTGCGCGGCATGGCTGCCGGACAAGGCGCTGGCGCGCAGCATGCTGGGCGCGGCCCGCAGGCTCGGGGCGTCTGGCCTGGCCTACAGCGTGCCACCGGGCCGCCTCGACTTGCGCAGCCAGATCGCGCGCCGCGCGGCGCGCTGGGGCCTGCACATCTCGCCCGATCAACTGGTGCTCACACAAGGGCAGAGCCAGGCCATGCGGCTTGCCCTGCAGGTGACCTGCAAAGCGGGCGATGTGGTCGCGGTCGAGTCGCCTTGCTACTTCGGGACGTTGATGCTGCTGCGCAGCCTCGGGCTGCGCGCCATCGAGGTGCCCACCCATCCCCGTACCGGGATGGACCTGGCGGCGCTGGCGCAGATCCTGCAGCGGCATCGGGTTAGCGCCGTGGTGTCGGTGCCCACCGCCAACAACCCGCTGGGCTTCACGATGTCCATCGCCGACAAGCGCACGCTGGTGCAACTGCTTGACGATGCCGGGGTGCCGCTGATCGAGGATGACGTGTACGGCGATCTCTCGGCCGGCAAGCCGCGGGCGCCGGCTTGCAAGGCGTTCGACGAGTCCGGCAATGTGCTGTATTGCACGTCGGTGTCGAAGACGTTGGCGCCGGGATGGCGCATCGGCTGGATCGCGCCGGGCCACCGCTTCGAGGCGGTGCTGGAGGCGCGGGTCGAGGCGAGCCTGGCCGGATCGCCGCTGTTCGAGGCGGCGCTGGCCGACATGTTCTCGAGCGGCGACTACGACCGGCATCTGCGGCGCTACGGCCAGCGGATCAAGGACTCGGTGCGCACGTTCTCATCCCGCATCGCGGCCGCCTGGCCAGCGGGGACGAAGCTGCGCGCGCCCGACGATGGTTTCTTG
Source organism: Cupriavidus sp. GW823-FHT07A04 (assembly GCF_058794615.1). Classification (NCBI taxonomy): domain Bacteria; kingdom Pseudomonadati; phylum Pseudomonadota; class Betaproteobacteria; order Burkholderiales; family Burkholderiaceae; genus Cupriavidus; species Cupriavidus sp. GW823-FHT07A04. The sequence goes on along the minus strand of NZ_JBXAHA010000007.1, from coordinate 326,847 downwards.
CTGTGGGTGGAACTGCCTGCCCATGTCAACGCGCTAGCGCTGTGCGAGGCGGCGGCGAGCGAGGGCATCAGCATCGGTCCGGGTGCCATGTTCTGCCCTGACGCCAGCCGGTACGCGCATCATGTCCGGATCAATTGCGCCCAGCCGGCCACGCCAAAGCTGCTTGCCGCGCTCGACCGCATCGGCGCGCTCGCGGCGGTGCAAGCTTGATCGTGCGCTGGCTGTGGCTGCCCCGCGGCCTCGGCAATCCAGCAGTCAGAGGACCTGGCTCAAGGCTCCAGCGGCATGGCGCTGGTGCACTTGATCTCGTCCAGGCAAACGCTGGATTTCACGCCGCTCACGCCCGGGATGCGCATCAGGGTGTCGAGCAGGAAGTCCGACAGCGACTTCAGATCGCGCGCCACCACCTTGAGCACATAGTCGATATCGCCGGTCACGGAGAAGCACTCCTGGATTTGCGCCAGCTCGGCGACCAACCCCTTGAAGTTCGACAGGTCCCGGATATGGCCGCGCTCCATCGTGACATGGATAAAGGCCACCACGCCGAAGCCCAGGCTGGCGGAGTCCAGCCGGGCCTCATAGCGCTTGATGACGCCAAGCTCTTCCAGGCGCCGGTGGCGGCGCAGCGTCTGGGCTGGCGACAGGCGGATGGCCTCGGCCAGTTCCAGGTTGGACGCGCGCCCATTTTCCTGCAACGCCCCCAGCAGGCGCCGGTCGATGCGGTCTAGCTCATCTTTGTGCACTTTTGTTTCCTACCTGCCGTGAATCATGAAATTTTATCTCATGATCTAGGGTTTGCCTGCGTGGATTACGAAATCCTATTTTGCGGCCCGGAATATACACTGAACTCCAGATTAGCAGTGCGGACGGGTAAATGAGAGCCTGTTCCGCACGTGCCTGGCACTGCGCATCGATGCGCTGGCGCGCAGGAGCCGCAATATTATTTCTCTCGTCCCCCAACTTTTCGTTGAGCACACCATGGCCGATCTGTTTGAAAACCCGATGCAGTTGATGGGCTTCGAATTCGTGGAATTCGCCTCGCCTACTCCCAACCTACTGGAACCGATCTTCGAGCAGATGGGCTTCACGCTGGTGGCGCGCCATCGCTCCAAGGACGTGGTGCTGTACCGCCAGGGCGACATTAATTTCATCGTCAACCGCGAGCCGCACAGCCCGGCTGCCTACTTTGCCGCCGAGCACGGCCCCAGCGCCTGTGGCATGGCGTTCCGCGTGAAGGATTCGCACAAGGCCTATGCCCGCGCGCTGGAACTCGGCGCGCAGCCGGTGGAAATCGCCACCGGCCCGATGGAGCTGCGCCTGCCGGCGATCAAGGGCATCGGCGGCGCGCCGCTGTACCTGATCGACCGCTTTGAAGAAGGCAAGTCCATCTACGACATCGACTTCGAGTTCATCGAAGGCGTGGACCGTCATCCGGTGGGCCATGGCCTGCGCCTGATCGACCACCTGACGCACAACGTCTACCGTGGCCGCATGGCTTACTGGGCTAATTTCTACGAAAAGCTCTTCAATTTCCGCGAAATCCGCTACTTCGATATCCAGGGCGAATACACCGGCCTGACCTCGAAGGCCATGACCGCGCCGGATGGCAAGATCCGCATCCCGCTGAACGAAGAATCGTCCAAGGGCAGCGGCCAGATCGAGGAATTCCTGATGGCCTTCAATGGCGAAGGCATCCAGCACATCGCCTTCCTGACGGACAACCTGATCGAAGTCATCGACAGCCTGCAGATGGCCGGCGTGCCCCTGATGACGGCACCCAACGACTACTACTACGACGGCCTGGAAGCGCGCCTGCCCGGCCACGGCCAGCCTGTGGATCAACTCAAGGCGCGCGGCATCCTGGTCGACGGCACCACCGAAGGCGGCAAGCCCCGCCTGCTGCTGCAGATTTTCTCCAAGGCCTCGCTCGGCCCGGTGTTTTTCGAGTTCATCCAGCGCAAGGGCGACGAAGGCTTTGGCGAAGGCAACTTCAAGGCGCTGTTCGAATCGCTGGAACGCGACCAGATCGAGCGCGGCACGCTCAAGGTCTGAGGCCCACAAGGCAAGCCGGCACGCCCGGCACTGACCGCATCAACACCGCCGGCGCAGCAGCATGACTGCGCGCCGGTGGTGCCTGGCCGAAGCCCAAGCGCCCGCGACACGCGAGAGGCGCAGGCCGACATTCCAAAAGAGTGGGTAGAGAGACAAAGATGGTTCCCAACGCTTCCGACAATACAGACGCGACGCTCAAGCGTGGCTTGAAAAACCGGCACATCCAGCTGATTGCGCTAGGTGGCGCGATTGGCACCGGGCTGTTCCTGGGCATTGCCCAGACCATCAAGATGGCGGGGCCCTCGGTCCTGCTCGGCTACGCGGTGGCCGGCATCATCGCGTTCTTCATCATGCGCCAGCTCGGCGAAATGGTGGTCGACGAACCCGTGGCAGGCTCCTTCAGCCATTTCGCCAACAAATACTGCGGCAGCTTCGCGGGCTTCATGTCGGGCTGGAACTACTGGGTGCTGTATATCCTGGTCAGCATGGCGGAGCTCTCGGCGGTGGGCATCTATGTCCAGTACTGGTGGCCGCACATCCCCACCTGGGTTTCCGCGCTGGCGTTCTTCCTCATGATCAACGCCATCAACCTGACCAGCGTCAAGTCCTTCGGCGAAATGGAGTTCTGGTTCTCCATCGTCAAGGTGCTGGCCATCGTCGGCATGATCGTGTTCGGCGGCTACCTGCTGGCGTCCGGCACGGCCGGCCCGCAGGCCAGCGTGTCCAACCTGTGGCAGCACGGCGGCTTTTTCCCGAACGGGATCTCCGGCCTGGTCATGGCCATGGCGGTGATCATGTTCTCGTTCGGCGGGCTGGAGCTGGTGGGCATTACCGCGGCAGAAGCGGATGAGCCGGAAAAGACCATTCCCAAAGCCACCAACCAGGTGATCTATCGCATCCTGATCTTCTACGTTGGCGCTCTCGGCGTGTTGCTCTCGCTGTACCCGTGGGAGAAGGTCGTCACCGGCGGCAGCCCGTTCGTGCTGATCTTCCACGCGATGAACAGCGAGATCGTTGCCACGGTGCTGAACGCCGTGGTGCTGACCGCCGCGCTGTCGGTCTACAACAGCGGTGTGTATTGCAACAGCCGCATGCTGTACGGCCTGGCCAAGCAGGGCAATGCGCCCAAGGCGCTGCTGAAGGTCAACAAGCGCGGGATCCCCCTGGCCGCGCTGGGTGTTTCCGCGCTGGCCACCGCGGCTTGCGTGGTGATCAACTACTTCATGCCCGGCGAGGCCTTTGAGCTGCTGATGGGGCTGGTGGTCTCGGCACTGATCATCAACTGGGCGATGATCAGCATCATTCACCTCAAGTTCCGCCGCGACAAGCGCGCAGCCGGCCAGGAAACGCGTTTCAAGAGCCTGGGCTATCCGCTGACGAATTATGTGTGCCTGGCCTTCCTGGCGGGTATCCTCTACGTGATGTACCTCACGCCCGGCTTGCGCGTCTCGGTGTATCTGATCCCGGCATGGCTGGCCGTACTGGGCCTGAGCTACCGCCTCAGGCAAAAGCAAAAGCGCGCCGAACCGGCCCTGCCCGAACGCGTATCGGCATAATGATGACCCTGGCGGCCACTGGCCGCCGGCTCCGACCCATCCCAGCACTCCAGCCAGAGTATCCAATGTTCGAACACATCGATGCCTATCCGGGCGACCCGATCCTCTCCCTCAACGAGAGCTTTCAACTCGATCCCAGGACCGATAAGGTCAACCTGAGCATCGGCATCTACTTCGATGACGAAGGCCGGCTGCCGGTGATGCAGGCCGTGGCGAAAGCCGAAGCCGAGCTGATGGCCGACATGGGCCCGCGGCCTTACCTGCCCATGGCCGGGTTTGCGGCCTACCGCGACGCCGTGCAGGCGCTGGTCTTCGGCGAGCCGTGCCAGGCGCGCGCCGAGGGGCGCATCGCGACGGTGCAGACGCTGGGCGGTTCCGGCGCGCTGCGCGTGGGCGCGGATTTCCTCAAGCGTTATTTCCCTGACGCCCAGGTCTGGATCAGCGATCCGAGCTGGGAGAACCATCGCGTGATCTTCGAGCGCACGGGCTTCACCGTCAACACGTACCCGTACTACGACGACGCCACCGGCGGCCTGAAGTTCGACGCCATGCTGGACGCGCTGCGCCTGATCCCCAAGCGCAGCATCGTGCTGCTGCACGCCTGCTGCCACAACCCCACCGGCGTGGACCTGAACCACGACCAATGGCGCCAGCTCATCACGCTGCTCAAGCAGCATGAGCTGCTGCCTTTCGTCGATATGGCCTACCAGGGCTTTGGCGCCGGCCTGGACGACGACGCCTTCGCGGTACGCGAGCTGGTGGCCCAGGGCGTGCCGTGCCTGGTGGCGAATTCGTTCTCGAAGAACTTCTCGCTGTACGGCGAGCGTTGCGGCGGGCTGAGCGTGGTTTGCGACAGCGCCGAAGAAGCCGGCCGGGTGCTCGGCCAGCTGACGGGCGCGGTGCGCGCCAACTACAGCAACCCGCCCACGCATGGCGCCCGGGTGGTGGCCCGGGTGTTGACCACGCCGGCGCTGCGTACGATCTGGGAGCGCGAGCTGGCGGGCAAGTGCGAGCGCATCGCCAAGATGCGCGCGGCCATCCACAAGGGCCTGGCCGCCCACGTTAGTGGCGAGGCGCTGTCGCGCTACCTCACGCAGCGTGGCATGTTCACCTACACCGGGCTGACGGCCGATCAGGTGGACCGCCTGCGCACGGAGCACGGCGTGTACCTGCTGCGTTCGGGACGCATGTGCGTGGCCGGGTTGAACGAGCGCAACGTGACCCAGGTGGCACAAGCGATTGCCAGCGTGCTGGTGCCCGCGGCCTGACGGGCGGCTGAACTACGTCCCGCGCGGCAGTTAGTCTTCCCGCCCGCGCGGGGCAGTGAACTCGCTGTTTGCTTCAAATCAGTTCAAACCAGCACGTGACGTGTTTCAACGAAGAAGCGTTGAATCTGGCGATCTATGTCCGGATCGACCATCTCCTCGGGCCGGTTCCCATTCGGGCAGGCCAGCCGCGGCGTCGTGCCGAACAAGCGGCAGATCAACGGGCGCTCGGCATAGACCTGGCAACCCTGGCTGCCAAGATGAGGGCAACTGAGGTCTGTCAGCGCGGCTTCGTGCTCGGCATCGCTTTTGACGGGAAGCCTCGACATCTCGTGCGTCGAGGTCATCACCGGCCCACAGCAGTCGTGGCAGCCCGGGGTGCACGCGAATGCGGGAATCCGTGAGCGGAAGAACCTGATTTTTTGACTGATCATTTGACGTCCCTCTTCATTGGCCTGCCTGCGTACCTATGATTGGCCTGGTGGCCGCTTGCGTACGCCCAGGCATCGGGTGCGGAACATTCACGGCTCGCTGCGATAGCCATTCAGGCCGTGTCCTTCAGCCCGCGAGCTTTTGCCAGAATATGCGATCCGACGCGAGCCGTTTGCCTTGTTTCAGGCGACGCGCGGCCGATCGCAGATTCAGCGGGTGCGTGGTTTCCAGGGCGCGAGCCCGCGTCAGCAGCTCGTCCTGGGAGGGAAGCGCCCGCGCCCCCTTCCACGCGAACAGCGTGTAGTTGCAACTGTCCTCGGACAGGGCAATGGAAAATGACTCGCCGAACACCGAACGGATCTCTTCCAGGTAGAACGGGATATCAGCATCGCTGTCGAGGAAGTTGGCCACCAATACCCCGTCGTCGGCGAGCCGCGCATGGCACGCTGCGTAGAAGGCGGCGTTCCCCAGTTGTGTCGGCATGCCATGGGCGAGAAAGCCATCCACCAGGATGACCTCCGGCCGCGCGTCCTGACTCTTGACGTACTCGGCGCCATCCGCGCAGACCACTTCGAGCCGCTCGTCGTCGGGCGGAATGTGAAACGTATCGCGCAAGGCGATCACTGCCGGATCGATTTCAATGGCAACAACCTTTGCCTGCGGAAGATGCCGATAGCAATACTTGAGCAATGATCCCCCGCCCAGGCCAATCATCGAGATCCTGGTGGGTGCCGGCTGCAGCAGCAGAAATGCCATCATCGTCCGTGTGTAGCCGAGCACAAGCTTGTCGGGGTCATGCCGCGACATGATGCTTTGGGTCGCCAGCGCATCGAAATGCAGTGAAAGTGCAAGCGGGGTTTCCAGCACAGTCGGGGTGCCGTCGTCAGGGGCTTCGGAGAGGAACTTCAAGTAGGCTTCAAAGGATGTACGGCTGGGATCCATCTGCGGGCTCGATCAGGCTTGTTATTCGATTTGTCACTCAGTCAACAGCGCGGCGATGACTTCTCAATTGTCGCGTCTACCACATCGCCCTCAAACGAAAAGCGGCCCCTAAGCAACTTGCAGGCGCCAGGCCATCGGATTTCCGCCTCAGGCCGAAAAAGCGTCGTCGGATTGGTCCTGAGGGGCATAAAAGATATTTAAAGATCGCATTGCGTGGTTCTGGCATGCCTTCAAAGCCTTCTGGCGAAGGCCGTTGCCAGGCCGCACTTGGTCGATCAGTTGTATATAATGATAATGCTATTATCATACAATACTACTCTGAAGCGTATGGAATCCAAGACTGCCCGTTTCACCGTGTTGATCGACCCCGTGAAGAAGAAGGCCTTTGAGGCACTGTGCGCGGCGCAGGATCAAACGCCATCACAGGTCGTGCGTCAGTTGATTCGCGACTATCTGGAGCAGCATGGGGTGGCCTATGCAACCCGACCCCAGGTTGGCGCCACGGTTCTGGCCAAGAAGGACGGCGAGTGACCGATGTCCGCATCGCGGATTTCAATACTGCTGTCATCGAGTGACGAGACTGGAGCAGGCTCTTGCAGCGATCGGAAGATGTCCATGCTTGAGGCGGTGACTTATCGCGTCACGCCGCGCGCAAAGGCGCTCGTCGACGGTAGCTACCAACCAAAGGTCCTGGTGGCTATCTATCGAGGCGACACCCTGGTCAGGGATGTTGCGCTTTATGCGCGATGCGACTCTTGTCCGCTGCGCGTGACTGCTGCAAGGCTTGCCGAAGCACTGGCCTTGCGGATTCGGGCGGTGCTCAAGGATGTGCACGAAACGGATGACGTTGCCGCAGCTGCCATTCAGACGCTATTGCGACGCGTTGGGCTTAGGACAACCCCAGGCTCCGTTGCCGTACGTGGTGCTGGCGTCAGCTAGCCGGGTGCGGCAACACGCCGCCCGCACGCCATCTACTTTCTTGACTTTCATTTAACCTGTTGGTTAAATGAAGCCATGCCATCCTCCACCGACCCGCTGACCCCCATCTTTGCCGCACTGGCTGATCCCACTCGCCGCGCCATCCTTGCGCGCCTGGCCGAAGGGGAGGCACCGGTGAGCGAGTTGGCGCGGCCGTTCGACATGTCGGCTCCGGCCATCTCCAAGCACCTGCGCGTGCTGGCGGACGCCGGGCTGATCGAGCGGGAGGTCAGCGCCCGCTGGCGCATCTGCCATCTGCGTGCGGATGCGCTGCGCGACGCGCATGACTGGCTGAGCACCTACCGGCGCCATTGGGAGGGCAATCTCGATCGCCTCGTCGAGTTCGTCGAACGCACCCATGCGGCGGGCTCGACCGAAGGCACCAGCAACGCAGGCAAAGCCCGAGGGAAAAGATCATGACCCAAGCTGCTACCTTCCATCTGGAAATGGACCGCTTCATCCGCGCTCCGCGCGAGAAGGTGTTCGATGCATTCACCAGCCAGGCCGCGCTGTCCGAGTGGCATTGCCCGCGCGGCATGCACGTGCTGGAGGCTAGCGCCGATGCGCGGGTCGGCGGCAAGTACCGCATCGTGATGGGCGGGCGCGATGGTGCCAGGTACACCGTGGGCGGCGAGTATCAGGCAATCGACCGGGCGGACTTCCTCGCCTATACCTGGGCCTGGGAAGCCGGCCCGATGCCGCCGGAGATCAAGACGCTGATCGAGGTCACGCTGACGGCCAAGGATGGCGGCACCCACCTGCACATGCGCCACAGCGGCTTTCCCGAGGCGGGCGAGCGCGATTCGCACACGGGCGGCTGGCAATCGGTGTTCAATCGCCTCAGCGATTTCCTGGATCCGGAGGGCAGCGCCGGCTCCATCACCGTGATCGGCGACCCGCGCAGCAGCTATTGCCGCACGGTGCGCATGGCGCTGGAGGAAAAGGGCGTGGCCTACAAGCTGCAGCCCGTGCCGCCGCACTCGCCGGAGGTGCTTGCGCATAGCCCGTTCGGCCGCATTCCGGTGTTGAGCGATGGCCCGCTTTCCTTCTATGAGACCCGCGCAATCCTGGCCTATATAGAGGAAGCCTTCGAGGGGCCGAGCCTGCTCCCGCAGCAATCTGGCGCCATTGGCCATGCGCGCTGCGAGCAGTGGATCAGCGTGATCAATTGCCATGCCTACGATGCCATGGTGCGCCGCTACGTACTGCAGTACATCTTTCCCAAGGGCGAAAACGGCCAGCCCGACCGCGCGGTGATCGAAGCCGCGCTGCCGGAGATGGCCACGCAGCTAGGCGCGTTCGACGAAGCCTACGGCAATCGCGATTACCTGGTCGGTACGGCGATGTCGATGGCGGACCTGTTTCTCGCGCCAATCCTGGCGTACGTCGGCATGTTTCCCGAGGGCGCCGCCTTGCTGGAGAAGTGCCCCAACGTGCGGCGCGCGCAGGCAGTGATGCGCGAGCGGCCAAGCTTTGCCGCGACGCAGCCGCAGATGGGCTGACGCCACCGCCTGGCTGCGTAGCCGCTTAGCGGCTACGTAGCGGGCAGGAGCACCGCCACCGCTTCCACCTCCACTTTCAGGCCAAAGTGCAGCGCGCCGGTCGGCACCACGGCGCGTGCCGGGCGCGCGCTGCCTGCCCACGACGCAAAGATGGCGTTGAATGCCGGCCAGTTTTCAATGGCGTCCACATAGACCCGCACCTGCGCCAGGCCGCCGATGCCACTGCCGGCGGCGATCAGCGCCGCTTCCACATTGGCCAGCACCTGGCGCGCCTGATCTTCGAAGGGCGCGCCGGCGAGCTTTTCGCCGGCGGGCGTGATGGGCAACTGCCCGGATACGAACACGAAGCCGTTGGCCACGGTTGCATGGCTGTAGTGCCCGCCCGGCGCGGATAGCCCGGCAGGGTTGACCGTCTTTACCGCGGCGCTCGCCTGATCACCATCCATGGAACCGGCTCCAGGTAGCGAGCGTGCCATCTTGCGCAAGCGCGTGATATTCGGGGAACTGCGCGCCAGTCGCGCAGGCGTGGTTGGGCAAGATGCGCAGCACCGTGCCGATGGGCAAGCGCGTCGCGATGTCCGGCTCGGGCGCGCCTTCCCGCGACACGATGCCATGTTCCTGATTGGCGCCACTGAGCACATAGCCCGGGAGCACGGTGCCGTCGATGCCGCAGACCTGCCCGTAGCCGAAATCGCACTTCTGCTTTTGCGTGCCACGGTCGCGGCTCATGGCCATCCAGCCGGCATCGACGATGGCCCAGCCCTTGTCCGCCTGGTGCCCGATCACGGTGGTCAGCACGCTCAGCGCCACGTCTTGCGTTGCGCATACGCCGACGTTGCGCATCACCAGGTCGAAGAACACGTAGACGCCCGCGCGCACCTCGGTGACGCCTTCCAGGCTCGTTGCGGATAGCGCCGTGGGGGTCGATCCGACGCTGACCACCGCGCATGGCAGCCCGGCCGCGCGCAGCCGTTCGGCCGCCATGACGCAGCCGGCCCGCTCCTGCTCCGCCATCGCCGCCAGGGCTTCGGGCGTATCCAGGTCGTAGCTGGAGCCGGCGTGCGTCATCACGCCGCCCAGGCGGGCCCCGCCTTCATGCAGCACGCGGGCCACGTCGATCAGCGCGGCTTCGTCCGGGCGGATGCCCGAGCGGTGGCCATCGGTGTCGATCTCGATCCAGACCTCGAACGACTCGCCATGCGCGGCACCGAATGCGACGATGGCCGCGGCGGACGTCACGCTATCGGTGACGATCTTCAGGTCGCAGCCCCGGCGGCGCAGCGCCAGGGCCTGGGGCAGTTTGGTCGAGACCATGCCGACGCCGTAGAGAATGTCCGTCATGCCATCGGCAAAGAAATGCGCGGCTTCCTTCAGGGTGGAAACGGTGATGCCGCGCGCCCCGGCATCGATCTGGGCTTGCACGACCGCCGAGCATTTGCTGGTCTTGGCATGCGGGCGGAACCGCACGCCAAGCGCGTCCATGCGCGACTGCATGCGCTGGATGTTGTGTTGCATGCGGGGGAGGTCGATCACCGCTGCCGGTGTTTCCAGGCTCGCCAGTGTGTGGGTGGCAGTGTTCATCGCGTTCTTGAGAGTGATCAGTCAGTCCAGCAATTGGACTTTGGCCTGCGGCTGGGTTGGGGTTGCCGCATGAAAGGACCGCAACCAGGGCAGCGCGGGCTCCAGCGTGGCGAACTCCGCATCGGGCACTGGCGCGCCGGCGGGCAGCGCCAGGCCGACCCGGTTGTGCCAGTAGGTGCGCAGCCCCACGGCCGAGGTGCCGAACATGTCGTAGCCCGAGCCCGCGACAAAGGCGGCATCCGTTGCCTGCACGCCCAGCTGCTTCAGCGCGAGCTGGTAGGGGCGCGGATCCGGCTTGTAGAAGCCCGCTTGCTCGGAGGTGACCACGACATCCCAGTCGATCTCCAGCAAGTCCGCGGCGCGCCGCCCCAGCCGCTCGGAGCAGTTCGTGACCACCGCCAGGCGGCAATGCGGCCGCAGGGCACGCAACAGTTCGCGGGCACCGTCCCACGCGGGGAGCTTGTCCCAGCCTGCGTCGAGCGCCTCCGGCGCGCTGGCGGGCAGGCCCACGTGGCTGGCCGCCTCGCGCACCAGTTGCTCGTAGGGAACGTAGGCGCCGCAGCCGTAGGTGCGCTTCAGGTACTCCGCGCGCCAGGCCCGGCCTTGCGCCTGCGAGCCGGCGGCGGCGTTCCATACGGTCCAGGAATCCAGCAGCGCGGTGAGCAGGTCGAACAGCACGGCGCGGGGCCAGGCAGGGGCGGGCGATTGGTCGAGGATTTCCATACGTTCCTTTTTGTGTGGGCGCAATAGCGCAATAGCGCAATAGCCGAGCTGCGGCGCTGCGTAACATCAGGCCCTCAGTGTAGGAAGGAGTACGTGGTCCGTGGTTAAATGCCGGAACATCAATCGTTAAGCTGAAGTGAATGATCCAGATCGAAGACCTGCGGCTGGTCGAGGCGCTGGCGCAGGCCCCGTCCCTGAGCGCAGCCGCCCGCGCGCTCAATGTGACGCCGCCAGCGCTGTCCATGCGCCTGCGCAAGCTGGAGGCCACGCTGGGCCTGGCGCTCGCCACCCGCACCGCCCGTCGCCTGAGCCTCACGCCCGAGGGCGAGCGCTTTGCGCAGGAAGGCGCTGCGCTGCTGGCGCAGCTGGAGGCGCTGCCCGAGTCGTTCCGCCGGGAAGACAGCCGCCTGACGGGCACGCTGCGCGTCGCCGCCCCCTTCGGCTATGGCCGGCACCATGTGGCGCCGGTGCTCGCGCGCTTTGCGCAGTGCCATCCCGGCTTGCGCCTGCAGCTGGATCTGCGCGAGGTGCCCTGGCCGGACAAGCATGACTCGGACGCGGTAGTGCATATCGGCGCCGTGCGGGACTCATCCTGGATTGCCCGCACGCTCGCCCCCAATGAACGCTGGCTGTGCGCCAGCCCGGCCTACCTGCGCGCCCACGGCACGCCGCAAGAGCCGCGCGACTTGCTGGGGCACGCGTGCATCTGCATTCGCGAGAACGACGAGGACGTGACGCTGTGGCGTTTTCGCCGGGCGGGTTCCGGCACAGCGCGGCGGCCATCGGCCCGCGAAACGCTGCGCGTTGTCCCGGCCTTTACGACCAACGATGGCAGCGTGGCGCGCCAGTGGGCGGAACAGGGGCTTGGCCTGGTGCTGCGCTCAGAGTGGGATACGGCGGATGCGGTGGCGCGCGGCACGCTGGTCCGGGTGTTGGCCGGCTGGGAGTTCGACAGCGCGCCGGTGACCCTGCTGGTGCCCACGCGGCGGGGCCGCACGGCGCGGGTACAGGCATTGATGCAGTTTTTCGAGGCGGCCCTGGGCAAGCCAGGGCCGCCCCCACCGCGCTAAAAGCCCTCGCCGGTGACGTGCTGCCCGTCCCCCCTCAGGGCGCCGCTTGTGGCGTCACAATGCTGAAATACCCGTCAAACGTATCCAGCATGCCGAACAGCGACGCCACCGCTTGCGGGTTGCCGTCAATGCGGATGCTGCCATCGCGGATCGCGTCCGGCAGCGTCAGTTGCTTCAGGCTGATGCGGTCGAGCGTGGCCTTGTCCAGCGTGATGGTTGCCGTGGCCTGCGCGGATTGCGCGTTGGCCAGGTAGGTCAGGGCGCTGTTGCGCAGCGTCATGGCGTAGCGCTCTTGCAGGTCGGTGAAGTTCCAGTTCAGCGTCATGGCCTTGCCGGCGGCCTTGTCCGCATTCAGGCGCACCGCCAGGTAGTCGAAGAAGTGCGGCACGGTCAGCGCGCGCACCAGGTCGGGCGATGTCGTGCCGCTGGGCGCGCCCCGCTTGATGCCGTTGCGCAGTTCCTGCGCGCCGGTCAGGTAGGCATTGCGCCAGGTCGCGTTTTCGGTCTGGTAGCCAAGCTGCTCCAGCGCGTCGGCCTGTAGCGCGCGTGCCGCGGTGTTGGCCGGCTCGGCAAAGACCAGCTCGTTGCCGATCTGCGCCACCCAGCGGTATTCGCCGCGGGCGTAGGCTTCGCGCGCCTTGGCCAGGACCGCGTCCGCGCCGCCCATCCATTCGATCGTCTTCTTCGCGCCCTGCACCGGCGGCAACGGGTTCAGGTGGGCCGGGTTGCCATCGTAGAACCCGAGGTAGCGCTGGTACACGGCGCGCACGTTGTGGCTGATCGAGCCGTAGTAGTCGCGCGCATACCATTTGCTGGCCAGCGGCTCAGGCAGCTTGCGCAGCGTGTCGGCAATGTCCGTGGGCGTGAGGCCTTGGTTCATCAGGCGTAGCGTCTGGTCGTTCAGGTAGGCGTACATGTCGCGCTGGTCCGACAGGAACTCGTTGATGCGCGCCTTGCCCCAGGTGGGCCAGTGGTGCTGGGCGATCAGGATGTCGCTGCGCTCGCCGTAGCGGGCCAGCGCCTGGCCGATATAGAACGACCAGGCCTTGGCATCGCGCACCTGCGCGCCGCGGATGGTCAGGATGTTGTGCTGGGTGCGGGCAGCGTTCTCCGCGATGCACAGCGTGCGCAGCTGCGGGAAGTAGAGGTTCATCTCGGCCGGCGCCTCGGTGCCGGGGGTGAGCTGGAACTCGATGTCGATGCCGTCGATGCGGCGGGTGTCGATGGTCTTGGCGATGAGATCGGTGGGCGCCAGCAGCGTGACCGTGCCGCGCGAGGTGGCCTTGCCCAGGCCCGCGTCGACTTGGCCCGTCGCGCTGCGGGGCAGGGTGGTGCCGTACATGTATTGCGCGCGCCGGCTCATGGCGTTGCCCGCCAGCACGTTCTCGCTGATGGCCTCTTCCATGAAGCCCGCCGGCGCGATCACCGCCACCTTGCCGGCCTTCACGTCGGCTTCGTCGACGATGCCCTTGGCGCCGCCGAAATGGTCGACGTGGCTGTGCGTGTAGATCACGGCGACCACCGGCTTGCGCGGCCGGTGCGCATAGTACAGCGCCAGCGCCGCGCGCGCGGTCTCGGCAGTGATCAGCGGGTCCATCACGATGATGCCGGTGTCGCCTTCGATGATGTTCATGTTCGACAGGTCGGCCCCGCGCACCTGATAGAGGCGGTCGGTGACCTTGAACAGGCCGGCTTCATTGTTCAACTGCGCGAGCCGCCACAGGCTCGGGTTCACCGTGGCCGGCGCGGCATCGGCGCGCTCGAAGGCGTAGGCGTTGAAGTCCCATGCCACGCGGCCGTCCGCGCCGCGGATGGTGCCTTCGGGGAAGCGGGCCACCAGGCCACGGTGCGCATCCTCGAAATCCTGCCGGTCGCCAAAGGGCAGTGCCTGCAGCCATGCCGCATTGGCTTGCGCGGTGACGGGCGAGGCAGGCGCGCTGGCCGTCTGGGCGGTGGCGGACTGGAAGGCAACGAGCGCCAGGATGGCGGGGAGGGTGCGGCGAAGGGGCATGGCAAGGCTCGGCGAAACGAAGAGGACGTCTATTGGAGTCCACCGCCACCTATAATTCAATTGCAAGTTTTTTATCTCAGCGATGCAAGGAGCGCATGTCTTGAACCTGAAACGGCTGGAGCACCTGATCGCGGTGGCGGAAGAGGGCTCGCTGGCGGGGGCCGCCCGCCGTGTGCACCTGAGCCAGCCCGCGCTGACCCGCAGCATCCAGGCACTGGAGGCGGAGGCTGGCATGCCGCTGTTCGATCGCGGCCCGCGCGGCGTGGCGCTGACCGCGGCCGGGCGCATGGTGGCGGAGCGGGCACGGCGGATCTTGTTCGAGACGCGTTGCCTGGCGCGAGACCTCACGCTGGTGCAGCAGCATGAGATCGGCAGCGTGCAGATGGGGATGGGGCCGTTTCCCGCCGCCATCCTGCTGCCCGGGGTACTGTGCGCCCTCAACCGGGACTGGCCGAAGCTGCGGGTGAAGGCCGAGGTCAACAGCGCCCCGGCGCTGCTCGCCGCCCTGCACGCGGAGACGCTGGATTTTCTGGTTGCCGAGCGCCGTACCATGCCGGCGGCGGCAGAGCTGGAAGTCCGGCGCCTGCGGCCCGAGCCATCGGGCTGGTTCGCGCGCCCGGGCCATCCCCTTGCGGGCGGGCGTGTCACGCCGGCGCAATTGCGCGAGGCTACGCTGGTGTCCGTGCCGTTGCCGGATCAAGGCCACGACCAGTTGCGCAGGCTGCTCGGCTGCCGGCCGGGCGAGAGCCTGCCGTTTCAGGTGCAGAGCAATGATTTTCATGCGCTCAGGCATCTGGCGTGCCAATCCGATGTGGTGCTGCTGGCGCCCGCGCGGGCGCTCAGGGCGGAGCTGGAGAGCGGCGCGCTGGTAGCGCTGGCGCTGGCAAGCATGGTCCCCATGGCCATGGACTTTGTCGTCGTGCACCTGGCGCAGCGCACGCTGTCGCCGGCGGCGGAAAGGGCGGTGGCAGCCGTGCTGGCCGCCGCTTGATTGGCGCGCCAGCGCCAATCAAAAGCCAACTAAATGTAACTTTGTTTGCGAAAATGTACCTTTCTCTTAACATATCGGGCGGGCGCGAGGCGCAGCCAGGCGGGAAACCCGCATAGCCGCCCGCCGAACCCACGGCGATTCCCGTTGCCCGGTGGGTTTGTCGACGATGTGAAGCCAAAGGAAAAGCAAGGTATGAGGCGTTTCGAATTCCGCAGCGACAGCTCCAGCAAATTCTGGGAAGTGGAACAGGACGACGCGCAGCTCAACCTGCGCTGGGGCAAGATCGGCACCCATGGCCAGAGCCAGAGCAAGCCGTTTGCCGATGCCGCCAAGGCGGCTGCGGCAATGACCAAGCTGATTGCCGAAAAAACCGGCAAAGGCTATGTGGAGGCGCAGGTAGCGGCCGGCGCCAGCATCGGGGCCACGGCGCCGCCGGCGCCTGCTGCCGCCCCCGCCCCCCGGGCCGCCGCGCCCGCCGCCGCCGCCATTCCCCAGGATACCGCCCCGGCCTCTGCGCCCCGGGCGCAAGCACCGGAACCCGTTGCGCCGCCTGCTGCCGTCATCGTGCCTGCCGCGCGTGGCGATTCGCCGCCCTGGCTGGAGGGGGGCGCCGCCGAGCTGATGCCGGAATCGCTCAAGGACCTGGCCCAGCCCAGCCGGCGCCATCCCGGCACCGCGCCCGCCGAGCCGCTGGACCCGATGCGGGCCTGGCTGCGCGTGCGCGAATCCCTGCTCAAGCACTTGCAGCCGGAAATCGACGCCAGTGCCGCCCATTGGCAGGCCGCTTATGCCGAGGCATGGCAGCGCGTGGAAAGCCGCCGCATGGAGGGCTCGCCCGCGTCCGACGCGGTGCTGATGACGATCCTCGTCAAGCTGTCCTCCCAGCACTACCGCGACGACGTGGAACTGGGCGCCAATGGCATGGCCTTCATGGCGGGCCGGCTCGGCCTGGAAGGCGCGGTGGATGCGTTGCTGACCGCGCAGACCATGGGCACGGAGCTCGGCTGGGTGCGCGATACGCGCAAGCGCCGCCTGAGCCTGAACGACAACGTCGACAGTGCGCACGGCACCGGCTACGCGGGCATCCACAGCGATGCCGAGTGGGCGCTGCGCGCCCTGCTGGCGCGTGCCGAGCCTGCGCAGTGGCAAGCCTGCGCGGACAAGATCCGCGCGGCCCTGCCGCTGCTGCCGCCGTCGCGCCAGCCGGTCATGGCCATGCTGCTGCCCGACCTGCCCGAGCTCAGCAACGAGACCGCGCAGCGCCTGCAAGGGCCACAGGCGCCGGCGTCGCTGCACTGGCTGCAGATGACCGTGACCGATCCTGTGGCGCTTGCGCTCGCGCAGCGGCAGAAGGTGGAGGGCTGGGGCAGCAATTTCTGGGGCGTGGAGACCATGGTGGCCACCGTGCTGCGCGAGCGCGGCGCCGATGCGTTGCCCATCCTGGCGCCAGGCGCGGCCATCGAAGAGGCTGGCGAAGGCCTGGCGGCCATCGGCCTGCCCGACGCCGTTGCCGCGCTGGCGCGGGTGGCGACCAACGGCAAGCCCGCCATGGCGCGCTTCCAGCAGGCTACCGCCCGCTGGCCGTTGGCGGCGCTTGGGGCCTTGCCCGGCCTGGCGCTTGCCGGTGGCAAGGATGCCAGCCTGTACACGGCCAGCCTGGCCGCGCTGCTGCAGGCGCATGCCGCCGGGGCCGAGCGCGTGCTGCCGTGGTTGAGCCCGGCCGAGGGCGACCTGATGAGGCAACTGCAGGCCAGGCTGGCGCAGCCTGCCGAGGCGGCCGCCGTTGAGGACCTGCCCACGGTGCTGGCCGATCCGCCCTGGCTTGGCAAGAAGCGCGTTGCCGCCGTCGGCCCGCTGACGCTGGCGCCGCTGGATCTTCCCGCGGTCGAGCGCTGGGCCGAGGGCAAGCGCGAGGAATGGGCGTCGATGAGCGACTGGCAGGTGCGTCGCTACGACCAGGCCAAGGCCCGTGATGTGCAACTGCTGGCGAGCGACCTGGGGTTCGGCAACGCACGCGGCAAACAATCCGGCCTGCTCGAACAGGCCATGCTGGCGATTCGCCAGCGCGATGTGCAGGCGCTGTTCGCCGCCTGGCAGGCCTTGCGCAAGCTCACCAGCTGGTGCTCGCTCGATGCCATGATGGCGGCCTTGCTGCCCGAGGAACTGGCACTGCCGCTGTTCAATATGGTGGCCGCGCAGAGCACAACCCACAACGACACTTATATGGCAGCCAGGTTCGGCCTGCGGGTACTGCCCGGCGTGCTGGGCACGGTGCGCCGCGCGCCCACCGAGGGGCTGCCGCTGGCGATGCCGTTTGGCGCGGTCGAGCTGGCGGCGCCGGCGGCGCGCGCGCTGGTCAGGCTCAAGTCGCTGCGCGAAGTGGGCCGGGCCTGGCTGCTGCGCCATCCGGAGCATGCCGTCGCCGGCCTGATCCCGGCCGCGGTGGGCCGCATTGGCGAGACGCGCGACAACGCCGCCACGGCGCTGCGCATGCTGGCCGGCGAGGGGCACGAGGCGCTGGTGATGGACGTGGCCGAGCGTTTCGCCCAGCGCGACGCGGACCTCGCCATCGTGGCCGCCGTGCGCGGGGTGCTGGATGAAGATCCGCTGCAGCGCTTCCCGGCCAAGCTGCCCAAGCTGCCCGAGTTCTACCAGCCAGGCAGCTTCCGCCGCCCCGTGCTCGCCACCGGCACGGGGGCCGGCAAGCCGCTGCCGGATTCAGCCTTGCAGCACCTGGGCACCATGCTGGCGTTTCCCGCGGCGCAAGGGCGCTATCCGGGCCTGGACATGGTCAAGGCGGCTTGCACGCCGGAGTCGCTGGCGGACTTCGCCTGGGACAATTTCGCGGCGTGGCTGCTGGTCAATGCGCCTGCCAAGGAGAGCTGGGCGCTGAGCGCGCTGGGCGTGCTCGGCAACGACGATACCGCGCGCCGGCTCACCCCGTATATCCGCGCCTGGCCCGGCGAGGCCGCGCATGCGCGCGCCGTGGCCGGGCTGGATGTGCTCGCCCTGATCGGCAGTGACGTGGCGCTGATGCACCTCAACGGCATTGCGCAGAAGGTCAAGTTCAAGGGCTTGCAGGATCGTGCCCGCGAGAAGATCGACGAAGTGGCCGAGGCGCGCGGGCTCTCGCTCGAAGAGCTCGAAGACCGCCTCGCGCCCGACCTTGGGCTGGACGCGCATGGCACGTTGCTGCTGGATTTCGGGCCGCGCCAGTTCCGTGTTGGCTTCGACGAAGCCCTCAAGCCCTTCGTGCGCGACACCGATGGCGCACGCCTGGCCGACCTGCCCAAGCCCAAGAAAACCGACGACGCGGCGCTGTCCAAGGAAGCCGTGGAACGCTTCAAGGCGCTCAAGAAAGACGCCCGCACCATCGCCAGCCAGCAGGTGCTGCGCCTGGAGCTGGCCATGTGCGCGCGCCGGCGCTGGAGCGCCGCGGTGTTCGAGCCCTTCCTGGCGCAGCATCCGCTGGTGCGCCACCTGGTGCAGCGGCTGGCGTGGGGCGTGTACCGCGTGGCGCACGGCAGCGACAGCGGCGGCGAACTCCTGGCGTGCTTTCGCGTGGCCGAGGACGGCAGCTACACCACGGCCGACGACGATGCTTACGTGCTGCCGCAAGGCGAGGATATCCGCGTGGGCATTCCCCACGCGCTGGAATTGCCGGCCGCAGATGCCGCCGCCTTCGGCCAGCTGTTCGCCGACTACGAACTACTGCAGCCCTTTGCGCAGATTGGCCGCGACACCTACGCGCTGACCGAGGCCGAGCGGCAGGCCATCGACCTGGATCGCTGGAAGGGCGTGGTCATCCCCACCGGCAAGCTGTTCGGCCTGGCCAACCGCGGCTGGCGGCGCGGCGCGGCGCAGGACGGTGGCGGCATCTGGTACTACACCAAGCAGGTCGAGGGTGGACGGGCCATCGAACTGACGTTCGATCCCGGCATGATCGTGGGCATGCCCGACGAATATCCGGAGCAGACCTTGCAAAGCCTGCAGTTCGGCGTGGACGCGCACGGCTGGGGCATCGCCCGTAACGGCGGCAAGAAGTTCGCCGGGCTCGACCCGATCGCCGCCAGCGAACTGATCCGCGACATGGAGAGCCTGCGCGCATGAACGCCTGCGTCCATGCATCCCCTATCCCGCGGCTCCTTATTCCGCGGCCCCCTATCCCGCCGCTCCTGATGGCGCCGCTGAACGCACCAATGGAAAACCACCATGGTTGACAAGACAAGCCCCACGCTCCAGCGCCCGCCCGCCGAGCTGCTCTACGCGGACGAACTGGCGCGGCTGGCCGCCACCGACGATGCGCCGCGCCCACCAGGCTGGGCGCTGTCGCTGACCGCCGCGCGCCGCTTTATCCTGGGCGATGCCGGCAGCGATATCGCCGCCAAGCTGGTGGCCCCGGCGGCCATGATCGAGCGGGCGCTGGTCACGCTGGCCACCGGGCGCGGGCTCATGCTGGTGGGCGAGCCCGGCACCGCCAAGTCGCTGCTCTCGGAGTTGCTGGCGGCGGCCGTCAGCGGCACCTCCACGCTGACCATCCAGGGCGGAGCCTCGGTCACCGAGGACCAGATCAAGTACGGCTGGAACTACGCGCTGCTGATCAACGAGGGCCCGAGCCAGCGCGCGCTGGTGCCCGCGCCGCTGTATCTCGGCATGCAGCAGGGCCGCATCGTGCGCTTCGAGGAAATCACCCGCACGCCGCTGGAGGTGCAGGACTGCCTGCTGGCCATGCTGTCGGACCGCGTGATGGCGGTGCCGGAGCTCGAAGGCGCCGCCGGCATGCTGTACGCGCGAGAAGGCTTCAACATCATCGCCACCGCCAACACGCGCGACCGCGGCGTCAACGAGATGAGCGCGGCGCTCAAGCGCCGCTTTGATTTCGAGACGGTGTTCCCGATCCTGGATTTCCAGCGCGAGCTGGAACTGGTGGAGCAGGCCTCGGCACGCTTGCTGGCGCGCAGCGGCATTCCCCGGCGCGTGCCGGAGCCGGTGCTGGAGTTGCTGGTCACCACCTTCCGCGACTTGCGCGGGCAGGGCACGCAGCCGCGCCGCAACGCGGATGAGGGCGGCGCCGAGCGCATGAGCGCAGTCATGTCCACCGCCGAGGCCGTGAACGTGGCGCACGCGGTGGGCGTGCGCGCATGGTTCCTGGAGCAACGCGATGGCAGCCCGGCTGACCTGGTCGACTGCATCGGCGGCACCGTGGTCAAGGACAACGCCGACGACCGCGCCAAGCTGCGCCGCTACTTCGAACAAAAGGTCTCGCGCCGCGCCGGATCGCACTGGCAGGCCTATTTCGCCGCGCGCGACCGCCTGCCTTGATACGCCACGCAGCCCCAGGCCGATGACAGCGCCGACCCCCATGCCCTACGCCGAGCCGCACACCGAGCCGCATGTGATCGGCGTGCGCCACCACAGCCCCGCCTGCGCGCGCCTGGTGGCCGAGCGCATCGACACACTGCGCCCGTGCTTCGTCTTGATCGAAGGGCCGGCGGATTTCAACGCGCGGCTGGCGGAGCTGCACCTGCCGCACCGCTTGCCGGTGGCGATTTTCAGCTACTTGTCGGGCCCTGGCGCGCAGCGCGGCTCGTGGACGCCGTTTTGCGAATACTCGCCGGAATGGGTGGCGCTGCAGGGCGCCGGGCGCATCGGCGCGCAGGCCCGCTTTATCGACCTGCCGGCCTGGCACGATGCACTGTCCGGGCGCACCAACCGCTACGCCGACGCTGACGACGAACATCACGCCGAGCGCGCCGCCGGCTACGAGGCGGCGCTGTGCACCGCGCTGGGCATCGACGGCCGCGACGCGTTGTGGGAGCACTTGTTCGAGAGCGAGATGCCGCTGCCGGCGCTGGCCGCAGCGCTGGATACGCACTTTGGCCAGTTGCGTGGCGACGATCCCGGCTCCCCTGCCAATGCCGAGCGCGAGGCCATGATGTCGCGCTGGATTGCATGGGCCATGCGCCAGGCGCAGGGCGCGCCGGTGCTGGTCGTTTGCGGCGGCTATCACGCGCCCGCACTGCGCGCGCTATGGCGCGGGCATGCCGAGGCGGCTGGCAGCGAGCCCCCCGCCGTGCCGCAGCCAGAGGTAGCCGCCGACGTTGAAGACGGCGCAACGCCCGTGCGCAGTGGCAGCTACCTCGTGCCCTACACCAGCAAGCGGCTCGACGCCTTCGCTGGCTATGCCTCTGGCATGCCGTCGCCGATGTACCAGTCGTGGATGTGGCAGCACGGCAGCGCCGAAGCCGGCAAGCTGGCCCTCGCCCGCACCATGTGCCGCCTGCGCGAGAAGAAGCTTCCCGCCTCCACCGCCGATCTCAAGGCCTTGCACGCGCATGCCCACGGCCTGGCGATGCTGCGCGGCCATGCCCAGCCCTTGCGCTGCGACTGGCTCGACGCCAGCGCCGCCACCCTGATCAAGGACGCCCTCGACGCGCCGCTGCCCTGGACCTATCGCGGCCCGCTGCTGCGCGGCACCGATCCCGTGCTGGTCGAACTGATGGATGTGCTGGCAGGCGACCAGGTTGGCGGGCTGGCGGCCGGCACGCCGCAGCCGCCGCTGGTCGATGCCGTCGACGCCGAACTGGCCGCGCACGGTATCGTGCTGCAGCCGGGCCGTGCGCTGCAGCTCAAGCTGGACTTGCTGCAAACCGCCGACCGCGAGCGCAGCCGCAGCCTGCACCGGCTACGCATCCTGGCGTTGCCCGGGATCCAGCGCGAGCGGGGCCCGTCGCTGGCGCTGTCCGGCGAGCGCGAGGAGCACTGGCGGCTGCTTGGCTCGCTGGAGCAACGTGCCGCGCTGATCGAGGCCGGCGCCTATGGCGCCACGCTGCACGACGCCGCGCGCGCCCGGCTGGAGGAAACGCTGCGCAACGCCGCGGGCAAGCTGGCGGCGCTGGCAGCGCTGCTCAACGATGCCGCGTTTGCCGGGCTGCCGGAAGCCGGCGCCGCCTCACTTGCTGAACTGGGCCGGGCGGTGGGCGCGGCCTCCCGCTTCGAGGCGCTGGGCGAGGCGCTGGGGCTGCTCCATGCCTTGCTGCGCCATGGCCAGGTACTCGGCATGGCCGGCGCGCCGGTGTTGCATACGGTGGTGGTGGCCGCGGTCGAGCGCGCCCTGTGGCTGCTCGACCTGCCGGGCCAGGTGGCCAGCGCCGAGCAGCGGGCACACCTGCAGACCTTCCGTGCGGTGCGCGATGTGGTGCGCGATGTGCGCAATGGCGCGTTCGGCGATGGCCAGCCGCTGCCCGCGCTCGATCCGCAGCGTGCCCTGGCTGTGTGGCGCCGCAAGGCGCGCGACCCGCAGGCGGCGGCTGCCAGCCGTGGCGCGGCGCTGGGTGCGCTGGCGAGCCTGGACGAACCAGCTGCGCCGCAAGACGGCGACGGCGGCGGCGACGACAGCATCGCGGGCGCACTGCGCCTGCTGGCGGGCTTGCCGCCGGCCAGCATCGGCGATGCGCTGGCCGGCCTGCTGGCACTGGCGCGCGATGTATTGACCGATGCCGGCGGGTTTGCCAGCGGGCTCGATGGCCTGTTGCAGCAGCTCGATGACGAGGCCTTCGTGCAGGCGCTGCCCGCCATGCGCATGGCTTTTGCCTGGCTGCCGCCGGCGGAGCGCGGCGCGCTGGCGCGCCAGGTGCTGGCTCTGCGTGGCGGCGAAGCCTATGGCGAGCGCTCGCTCACCGCGCCGCTGGGCGCGCATGATCCCGTGGATATTGCTGCCGCGCGCTTGCTGGAGGCCGCCGTGACGGCGCGCCTGCGTTACTGGGGCGTGCCCGTCGGCGCGGCCCCCGATCCCAACCCGAAGCCCACCGCGCCATGAGCCTGCACCTGCCTGATTCCTTGCAACGCTGGCGCCTGCTGTTGGGCGAAGCCGCGCAGTCCGCGCTGGGCGAGCTCGATGCCGATGCCGCTGCGGCCGACGCCGCCCTCGACTGGCTCTATGGCCGCGACCCCGAGCGCGCGCGGCGCGGCGAGCGCACCGGCAGCGGCGGCGCCTCGCAACTGACCACGCCTGACTGGATCAACGAGATCCACCGCCTCTTTCCGCGCGAAGTGATCGAGCGGCTGGAGCAGGACGCCGTGGAGCGCTACGGCATCGACGAAGTGGTCACCAACCTTGAAGTGCTGGAGCGTATCGAGCCGTCCGAAGCGCTGCTGCGCGCGGTGCTCCACACCAAGCACCTGATGAACCCAGAGGTGCTGGCCGCCGCGCGCAAGCTGGTGGCCGAGGTGGTCCGGCGCATCATGGAAAAGCTCGCCACCGAAGTGCGCCAGGCCTTCGCCGGCACGCGCGACCGGCGAAGACGCTCGCGCGCGCGCATCGCCTGCAATTTCGATTTTCGGCGTACCTTGCGCGAGAACCTGCATCGCTGGGACCCGCAGCGCGGCAAGCTGTTCGTGGAGGCGCCGGCATTTTTCAGCCGCGTGCGCAGCCACGCGCAATCGTGGGACATCATCCTGCTGGTTGACCAAAGTGGCTCGATGGTGGACTCGGTGATCCATGCCGCGGTGATGGCCGCCTGCCTGTGGCAATTGCCGGGCATGCGCACGAGGCTGGTGGCGTTCGATACCGCGGTGGTGGACCTCACCGCCGACGTGGCCGATCCGGTTGAGTTGCTGATGCGTGTGCAACTTGGCGGTGGCACCGATATCGCGCGGGCGGTGGCCTATGCCCAGGCGCAGATCGCCACGCCGACACGCAGCATCGTGGTGCTGGTCAGCGATTTCTACGAGGGCGGCAGCGACTATGAACTGGTCCGCCGCGTCAAGACGCTGGTCGGCGCCGGCGTGACCGTGCTCGGCCTGGCCGCGCTGGATGCGCGCGCCGAGCCGGTCTTTAACCGCGAACTGGCAGCCCGCCTGGTGTGCGAAGGCGCCCACGTGGCCGCAATGACGCCTGGCGAGCTGGCCGCCTGGCTGGCCGAGAAAGTCTCCGGCAAGGCCGGCGGGCAAGTGCCCGGAGGGCTGGTCGCATGAGGGCAGACCGCGCCGATCTCCTGGAGCTGACGCCCGAAGCGCTGGTGGCGCTGGCCAATGCCGGCTTCGTCAAGCGTGCGCAGAAGGAAATGGCCGAGGGCAAGGCGCCCGAGCTTGCACAAGATGCCGATGGCACCTTGCATGCCGCGTACGCCGACGGCACCCGCACCAGCCTTGCCGCAGGCCGCGCGCTGCGCGATGCGGTCTGTAGCTGCATTGCCTCGGGCCTCTGCCGTCACCGCATCCTGCTGGTACTGGCCTACCAGCAGGCCTGCCGGGAAGTGGCCAGCGTGGAAGAGGGCAGTGCCCATACGCTCGTCACCACGCCCGTCACCGCGCCCGAAGGGCTGGCCGGCGGCCCATGGTCCCCGGCGGATTTCGACGACGGCGCGTTGCAAGCCGCGTTGCGCCCGGCCACGCTGCGCCAGGCCGCCGAGCTGGCACGCGCGCGGCCGGTGGCGCGGCTGGCCGGCTGGCGCGTGGAAGCGCCGGTGCCCACCGCACACCTGCCGATGTGCACGGTGCGGTTTTTCTCGCGCCACAGCCTTGGCCACGCGCGTTGCGATTGCCAGGAGAGCAGTAGTTGCGCCCACGTGGCGCTGGCGGTCTGGGCCTTTCGCGCTGCGGCCGGCCGCCATCCCGGCCAGGTCGATGCCACTGTGGAGATCGCGCCGCCAGAGCCGGACGCCGCCGATGCCGATACACGCCAAGCCGATGCCGATGCCGAAACACTGCGTGCCCTTGCCGCTGCGGCCGATGCACTGGCGCGGCAATTGTGGGCGGAAGGCACGGCCCAGGCGCCGCTGGCGCTCGCCCCGCGCCTGGGTCTGATGCGCAGCCTGGCCGCCGATTTCGGCGCGGCGTGGGTCAGCGCCGACGTCGACGCGCTGGCGGCGCAGCTCGACGACCAGCACAACCGCAGTGCCCGCTATGACCCGCGCCGCCTGCTGGACGCGCTGGCGTGCCTGCAAGGCCGGCTGGCCGCCGCGCTATCGGCCGATAGCGCCAGCACCGCCAGCACCGCCGGACCGGCTGGCGGGCAGCCCGGGGCGCTGCTGCCGGCGCGCCAGATCCTCGGCCTTGGCGTCAAGGGCGAAGTCGCGCTCGACCACCTCAAGCTGGTTTCGCTGGGCGCCGTCATGTGGGACGACGGCGACCATCCCGATGCCGCCTGCGGAGTCTCCATCGCCTTCGCGGATCCGGACACCATGGGCGTTGTCGCGCTCGAGCGCAGCTGGCCCAGGTCGGAGGGCGCCGCGCCGCCGGTGCCGCTGGTGCAGCGGCGCGTGGCGGGCAATCCGATGGGCCGCCTGGCCGCCAGCCAGGTGGTCACGCGCGCGGCGCGCCGCCGCGCCAACGGCTTGCTGGAGATCGGCAGCGCCGCGCGCCAGACCAATGTGCTGCCGCTCTCCGCCCAAGCCTGGAACGACCTGCGGCCACCGCTGGCCTTTGCCACGGTGGCGGCATTGCGCCAGCATCTCACGCAAGCCGCGCCCGCCTGCCTGCTGCCGCGCCAGGCCATCGGGCACCTGCACGTGCTGGACGTGATGGCCGTGGAGCAGTGGGGCTGGGACGCCGCCGCGCAGACCTTGCTCGCCGGCCTGCTCGACACCGATGGCCAGCGCTGCCTGCTGCGCTGCCGCCACGGCAGCGGCGCGCCCGGCGCCGTCGACGCGCTGGCGAGCGTGCTGCGCACTGCCGAGGCCGGAGGCGATGCCATCCAGCGCGTGGCGGGCACGGTGCGCGTGATTGGCGGCGCCCTGGAGATGGAGCCGCTGGCCCTGATGACCCAGACCCGCGCCGTGGTGCTGGCGACCGAGCCCGCCAGCCCCGGCGCCATGCCGGCCTGCGTCGCGGCGGCAACGGTGCCGCATGCCGCCCTGGCCGGCGCCGCGCTGGCGCTGCTGGCGCAGTGGCTGCGCCAGGGCTTGCGCAACCAGCGTCCAGCCGCGCTTGAGCGAGCTCGCGAACTAGCCGCGGCGTTGTCGCGCGCCGGGCTGGTGGAGACGGCGCTGCGCATCGAGGCCGCGCTGGCGGGCTTTGGCGGCGGGCCGGTTGAGAACACCGCCTCGCGCTGGTGGGAACTGGTCCTGTGGCTGGCGCAGATCGAGAGCGCGGCGCTGCGCCCGCCGGTGGCCGCGCCCGCATAGCGCGGCTGGCAGCCCACACCCAACCACGGAGGGGTGTTGCCGCTTCCGCTGGCTGCCGATATCGATGCAGTCTGCCATTAGGTGTGACATCGGGGCGACGGCGGGAATCCAGATCGCTGACCTGAAGCGGTTCGATTGACGGCGATATGCCTGATAGCTAACATGTGGCCGATTGTTTTTATTGAATGCTCAAGCTGGGGCCACACCCGGCGAGGCGCATCGGGGCGTCCATGGTACGTAAGCTGTTGGTTCCGGGGGCAGGTCCAGATCTGGGCTTGCTGGTGAAGTCGCGACCGCAATCCACGATTGCGTTGTCCGCGGAGCAACTGCAGGCCCGCTTGCGCAAGAAACGCTCGGCCTCCTATATGGAGGCGGTCCAGCGGCTGGATGCCGGCACTCACGTGCACGATCGCCACGCCGTGGACGCGCTGGTGGCGGCGATCAGCGAAGAGCTTCCCGATATCACCATCGACCAGCAGCCGGTCGGCATTGTCGCCAGATGTCATCTAGGCCCGCCCTATGAGGTCCACACGCTGGACCGGCAGGGCAACATCATCCAGCACTACAAGACCTTCGAATCCTTGCCGCCGTTGCTGGCAAGAGGCCGGGCACTGGCCGTGCACGCGCAATATGCATTCGTAGAAATCTACACGGACAAAGTTATCGCGGTGACTGCCGCCGGTGACACCTCTATCGTCAAGGGATGACATGAGCACGGCAGAACGCATTATCCAGGTCGCGGACCTGACCTATATCACCAAGAGCCTGCACAGCCTCAACAAGGACATCGAAGCGGTCTCCAGCCAGGTGTCCGATGTCGGCAACGTGTTGTCCAATACCCGCTCGGAACTCAAGCGGCTGGAAGATGCCTTCCTGCGTTTTGTCGCCGCGGACCTGAAAGCCAAGGAGCTGTCGCTGGCGGAAACACGGCAGGTCAAGATCCGCCAGGAACTCGAAACCACCTACGGCTACTACGCGGAAGTCCGCCGCCAGGCCACCGGCATCCTGCAGGCAGCGGACGTCAACGTGGTCCGCAACGAGACCATCAAGGCCGCGACCGAAAGCCTGATGCTGTCGGCGCCGCGCTATTGGCTGGCGCCCGCGCTGGTGGCGCTGGCCGCCTGGCTGAGCGACCATGCGGAGCTGGCCAGGCGTGCGCTGGCCGAAGCCATCCGGCGCGATGACGAGAAGACCTCGCTGTTCTTCGCGCTGGTCAGCCGGCGTGCCGGCCGCGGCGAGGCTTGCCGTACCTGGCTTGATCGCTTCTTCGGCATGCAGGACCCGACCAGCCTCGACCGGCAGAGCGTCATCCTGGTCGATGCCGTGGCCAGCGGCATCTTCGGCGGCGAGATCCGCTTGCAGTGCACGCGCCGCATCGAGTCGTGGATCGATGAACTGAGCGAGCAAGCCGGCTTTGTCGAGACGCAGCGCCGCCAGTGGACCGACGGGCTGCTGACCAAGATGCCCACGCCCGACCGCTCGGACAAGTACAGCCACCTCTCACGCTTCAGCCCGACGTGGCCGCGCCTGAACGAGTCGATGAACCAGGCCGCCACCCATGAGGTGGTCCTCAGGCACTTCCAGGGCATCTTCGACGGCGCGCTGCCCAGCGCCAAGAGCATTGGCGCGGCGGTGGACGGCCTGCTCGACACGCTGGTGAGCCAGTTCGACGACGAGGAACTACCGCTGCGCCGGGACGACCGGCTCAACCAGCTCATCATCAACGAATCCGGCGACCGGCAGGCCGCCGAGCGCCGCCAGGCGCTGGAGAACGCGGCGCTCGACGAGCGCGTGAGCTTTACGCAACTGCTCACCAACGCCGCCATGAACCCCGAGCTGAGCAAGGCAACGCGTGCCACGCAGCGCTATGCCATTGCCCTGTCGCGCGCCTGGATCCGCGATGCGCACGATGACCTGAGCGCCACGTTCCGCAATGCCGTGCCGGCCGAAGCCGAAGTGGCCATCGAAGGCTGGGCGGGCAACACCCGCGGTGGCGAGAACGAGCGCGAGCTGTTGGCGGGCCTGGGCGCGCACCTGGACGCTGAGCGCGATGCCACGCTGGCCAAGCTCAAGCTGGGCGTGGGCCATTGGGTGGCAGGTGTGGTCGGCGTGATGGCGTTGCTGATGGCCATCAAGGGCGGCATGGTCCCGGCCCTCGTTGGCATCGCGGCCATCGGCTGGGTCGTGGTCGCCCGCAGCAAGATCGCCAAGGCGAAGGAACTCGTGATCCAGGAAGCCAAGAAGAAGAAAGCGCAGTGCGAGCAAGCCCTCAAGGCAACGCTGGCCGAGCTGGTCGAATGGCGCCGGGAGCTAGCTGCCCGCGACGCGGTTGCCGTGCAGGTGACCCAGCTGCTCGATGCCATCTCGCCGGAGCAGTACACGCTCAGCACCCACGAAAGCACGCGCCGCGTTATCGCCGCGGCGGCCTGATGCTCAACAAGGAATAGACATGACCCGACAGATCCTGGCCGTCGCTACGGGCGACGCGGCCCAAGCTGGTACCGTCGCTGCAACGCCTGGCGCGTCTGCAGCCACCGAACCGGTGCAGGCTGCGCAAGTGGCGCCGCTCAACGAAGCCCTGGCCGGCGCGTTCCCCGCCTGGGACCTGCTGCCCGCCGCGCCGTTCGTGCGCCGGGTGCGGTGAGCGACAGCGCCGCCGCCGCATGACGCCACCGCATACCTACGCCGAATGGTCTGCCTGCATCGATGCCCTCGCTCGCGGCGGCAGTGACGAGGAGGCCATCGCCGCGATGCGCGCTGGCGTGCTGAGCTGGACCGGCGGCGTTGCACCGCTGTTCGCGCAACGCATCAGCGAAGTGTTCAGCCTGCGCCTGCAGCGCGTTGCCGACGAAATGACGCGCGCCCTGCGTCATGGAAGCTCCGGCAGCGACCACGTCGTGCTGTCGCGCACGCTGCTGGATGCCCGGCGCAAGCTGTGGGTGCTCAACCGCGTGGCGCAACTGCCGTCCTTGCCGGGCGAACTGGCCGGCAGCCTGCAGGAACAGCTGCGCAAGTACGCAGCGCAGGCCCAGCAATCGCTGGAAGACAGCGCGCGTAGCGAGCGCAGCGGGCTGCTTGCCAGCATCATCCGCAACCACTCGCTGCTGCGATTCGACGCCGAACCGAATCCTGCAAGTTCCGCGAATCCCACGAACGCGGCAGCCACATCCGGCGGCGGCGTTGCGCAGCCTGCCGCGAGTACGCCTGCGGGCGGCCCTGCGCCGCGCCGCAGAAACATCCTGGCCTAGACATGAGCGATACCAAAGAATTCAAGAGCACCCTGACCCGTTACCTCAAGGCACGGGTGCCCTTTATCTCCATCCGCAGCGCGGAACGCGCCCGCGTGCTCGACATCGTCCGCGAGATCGCGCAAGGGCTGAACAATGCCCCTGTCTACGTGCATACGCTGTCGCAAGGCACCAAGGAACTGGTCAGCGGCAGGTCGGCCAATGAAGACCGATCGGTGATCGGCGCGCTGGATTTTGCCAGCCAGCAGATCGGCCAGCGGCAGAGCCTCACCTTCGTGCTGACCGAGGTATCGGACACCGAGGACGACACGCCCTTTGCCCGCCAGTTGCTGGACGCCGTGATGCTGGCGGCCGAGAACGGCGGCGCGGTTGCTGTCATCACCACCAAGCCGGTTTGGGGGCAACTGCAGCGCCTGGGCATGTCCCTGGTGCTGTCGCCGCCGACCGAGGACGAAATGCTCGACATCATCCACGAGCAGATCGGCGCCTATCGTGCCGACTACGTGATTGAATGGGACGACGCCGACGAGCGCGAGGCTGCCGCCATCCTTACCGGCGTATCACGCATCGAGGCAGAGAACATCGTCGCCACGCTGCTGGCCAATGGCCGGATCGTCAAGGCCGACCTGGCCGAGCTCACCCATGCCAAGGACCGCATCTTTGCCGATATCTCCGGCATAGAACGCGTGCAGGTGCGTGGCTCCGAGCTGAACGTCGGCGGCCTTGGCGGGCTGAAAGGGTGGCTGGACAAGGAGCGCCCGCTGCTCACCGCTGACCTGCGCGAGCGCGGCATTCGCCCGCCGCGCGGCGTGCTGCTGGTCGGCGTGCCGGGCTGCGGCAAATCGCTGTCGGCCAAGGCCATCGCCCATAACTGGAAGATGCCGCTGTACCGGCTGGACCTTTCCACCATCCACGGCCAGTACCTCGGCCAGAGCGAAGGCCGGCTCAAGGAAGCACTGAGCACCGCCGACCACGTGTCGCCGTGCGTGCTGTGGATCGACGAAATCGAAAAAGGCCTCGCCGGCGCGACGCAGGGCGCCGGCGATGGCGGCACCTCGACGCGGCTGGTCGGCCAGTTCCTCTACTGGCTGCAGGAGGCGCGTTCGCGTGTGTTTGTGGTGGCCACGGCCAACGATGTGTCGCGGCTGCCGCCCGAGTTGCTGCGCAGAGGGCGCTTTGATGAGCTGTTCTTCGTGGATCTCCCGACTGCCGAGGAGCGTAGGGAGATCATTGGCATCTATGTGCAGCGCGGCCTGAAGCGAGAGATTCCTGCGGCGCTGATGGCGGAACTGGTGGAGGCCTCGGAAGGCTTTGCCGGTTCGGACCTGGAATCGGCCGTGCGCGAGGTAGTGAAGGAGGCTTACCTGAACGGTGACGGCGCTGTCTCGGATGATCTCTTCCGCCGCAGTTTCCAGAACCTGGTGCCGTTGTCCAAGACCAGCCCCGAGCAGATCGAATCCATCCGGGCTTGGGGCCGGGAGCGGGCCGTGCCGGCGTCGGGGCTACCGATCGGCGGGACGGCGAGCCAGACGCGGTCGCGGCGGGTAGTGCTGGCGTGATTCAGCACTGTCGATGGCGCTCAGATGGCTGCCAGCGCCATCCCTTGCGGCAGCCCCGCCGGGATGCAGATGAGCATCAGCTCAGTGAGGCCGGCGAGGGCGCCGTCCCCGTGGCGCCGTGCCAGCCCGGCCTGCGCGCAAGCAACTTTTGTCGCGCGTGACCGGAACACACCGGCCCTTTGGCGGTCTATGACTTACATCCGCGTTACAATGCTGTGGTGCACCATCGGCGCTGGGTGGCTGATTTATCACCATCCGCGCCGGTTCGGCCCTTGTCGTTCTACCCCGATTCATGCGATCCCTGCTGCTCCTGATCACCGTTCTGTGCTTGTCTGCGCTGTCCCTCGGGGCAGCGGCGAACACGCACGCCGGTATGCCGGGGCCTGCATTTGATTCCGCATTTGATCCCGCATTTGATCCTGTTCGCGCCGAACTTCTGATTGCCGAACCGGCGTTCTCCCGCACCCTCAATGAGCTGGACGGCAGTGCCGGCCTGGAGCGCGTCGTGGCGCCGGGCGACGACGGCCTGGCGGGCGAAGCGATGGTGGCAGCGGCGGTGGAGGACGATCCTCCCGGCTACTGCGAGATCTGGTCTGCCGACCTGCTCGACCCCCTCGACATGCTCGACGAGATCGAAGAATCCAGCGCGCTCTTCGCGCTGCCCACCGTGCGTGTGTCGTTGCCCCCCAACGAGATCGCGCAACAGCTGCCCGCACGTCCGGATCCTTTGCCCGCGGCGTTTTTCAAGCCCCCTATCTCCCTGATCTGACAGCCCTGGCAACCCCGGCGCGCTCGTTGTGCGCCCGGGCTGCGTTCCTATTGCCTGGGCGCCTTGGCCCGATCGCGTCGGCGATCGCTGGCTGACCGCCGGCGCACGCTTTTTGCGTGCGCCGGCGGCGGGCGCGCAGCCGTTTCGCCTGCCCCCATTTGTCATGCAGATCAAACAGATCACTATGTTTTCCATGGTGGCGTTGCTGTCGCTCGGAGCCTTGCCGGCTCTCGCGGCACAAACGTTCACCTTGCCGCAACTGCTGTCCCTTTCGCAGTCCACCAACAAAGGCGTGGAGGCGGCGCAGGCCGGCGTCGATGCCGCCAGCGCCGCTGTGACCAGCGCGCGTGCCTATCCCAATCCGCAGGTCGAGGTGATGTACGGCCGTCTGTCGCCGCGCACTGCCGGTGTGACCGGTGGCGCCGCGCCGACCATGGCTATCACCCAGAAGCTGGACTATCCGCAGCAGCGCAAGCTGCGCGCCGAGATCGCCGGGCGCAGCCTGGAGGCCACCGAAGCCGGCCGCCAGGCGTTCCGCGCGGACCTGGCGGCGCGGGTCAAGACGTCGTACTTCGATGTGCTGCGGCGCGAGATGGAGCTGGCCGCGGCCAAGGAAGACCTGGCCATGATGCGGCAGATCCAGGACCGCGCGCGGCTGCGGGTGGAGGTGGGCGAAGCGCCGCGCTATGAGCTGATCAAGGCCGAGACCGAGCTGCTGAGCGCGCAGAAGACGCTGCAGAGCGCCCAGTTGCGCGTCAACCAGGCCAAGGCGGCGCTGCGCCAGCAAGTGGGCGGCGCCATGCCGGCGGCCTATTCGCTGTCCGGCAGCCTGAGCCAGCCCTCCGCGCTGCCGGCCCTGCCGATGCTGCGCGACACCTTGACCGGCGCCAACGCCGAGCTGACCCAGCGCCGCCTGGAGGCGGACCGCGCCAGCCTGGCGGTGGACTACCAGCGCTCGCTGCGCCTGCCCGAGCTGGCGGTGCGCGCCAGCGCAGAGCGCCAGCCGGACAACACGGTCTCGCAGGTTGGCCTGGTCCTCACCATCCCGTTGTGGGACCGCCGCAGCGGCCCGGTGGGCGAGGCGAGCGCGCAGGCGATCCAGGCCCGCACCGCGCTGGAGGCCCGCGAGTTCGAGCTCATGCAGGAGCTGGAATCGGCTTACCGCCAGTACGAGATCACGCAGTCGCAGGTCAGCGCGCTGGAGGGCGGCATCGTGCGCCAGGCCGAATCCGCTCTGGCGGTGGCCGAGTCGGCGTATCGCTTCGGCGAGCGCGGCATCCTGGACTACCTCGATGCGCAGCGCGTGCTGCGCGGCGCGCGCAGCGACCTGATTGCCGCGCAGTTCGAGCTGCAGGCCGCCACCATCCAGATCGAGAAGCTGCTGTCGAGCGTGCCCGGGCAGACCGCGGCACCCACGGCCCCGTCCGTACCCACGGCTCCCCCGGCATCTACGGAAACCAAATAAGCATGCGCCCCCATTTTCTACTTTCCCTGACGGCAACCGCAGCCCTGCTGTTTTCCCTCGCTGGCTGCTCCGACGAACCCGCACCGGCCGCCGAGCCGCCTAGGCAGCCGCCCGGCGTCGTCAAGCCGGAAGAGACGCTGCAAAAAACCCTGAAGGTGGCCGCGGTGGCTGCCAGCCCGTTCAGCGAAGTGCTGCGCGTGTCCGGACGCATCGATTTCGACGAGCAGCGCGTGGCGCGCATTGGCGCCAGCGTGACCGGCCGCGTGACGGATCTCTACGGCATCCTGGGCCAGGAGGTCAAGGCGGGCCAGGTGCTCGCCCGCCTGCATAGCAGCGAGCTGGGCGCGGCCCAGATGGCCTTCCTCAAGGCCGAGGCGCAGACCGAGCTGCAGGCCCGCAACGCCGAGCGCGCGCGCCAGCTGTTCGCCGCCGACGTGATCGGCCGCGGCGAGCTGCAACGCCGCGAGAGCGAGCTGGCCATTTCCTCGGCCGAGATGCGCGCCTATCGCGACCAGTTGCGCGTGCTTGGCATGTCGGCCGCCGCGGTGGCGCAACTGGCCAAGAGCGGCAGCATCGATTCCTACTCGCCGGTGTTCTCCAGCATCAGCGGCACCGTGGTGGAGCGCAACGTCGCGCAAGGCCAGGTGGTGCAGCCGGCCGATGCGCTCTACACCGTGGCCGACCTGTCGCGCGTGTGGGTGGTGGCGGAAGTGCCCGAGCAGCAGGCCGCGCTGGTGGCCGAGGGCCAGAGCGTGGACATCGAGGTGCCGTCCCTTGGCAACGGCGCGGGCCAGAAGCAGATCACCGGCAAGCTCATCTACGTGGGCCGCACCGTGAATCCGCAAACGCGCACCGTGCTGGTCCGCACCGAGCTGGATAACCGCGAAGGGCGCCTGAAGCCGGCCATGCTGGCCAGCATGCTGATTGCCAGCGCTGCGTCCGAGCAACTGGTGATCCCGGAATCCGCCATCGTGCGCGACGGCAACGACGAGCTGGTCTACGTGGAGCAGGCCGGCGGCCTGTACCGCCAGGTCAAGGTCAAGCTGGGCGCCGAGAGCGACGGCATGCGCGTGGTGCAAAGCGGGGTGAAGGCGGGCGAGCGCATCGTGGTGGATGGTGCCTTCCACCTCGACAACGAGCGCAAGCGCCTGGAACAGGGGTAATCGATCATGCTGAAATCCCTTGTGGAAGCCGCCATCAAACAGCGGCTGGTGGTTTGCGTGCTGGCGGTGGTGCTGTTCTTCTTTGGCCTGCGCGCGGCAACCAAACTGTCGGTGGATGCCTTCCCCGACGTCACCAACGTGCAGGTGCAGATCGCCACCGAAGCCACCGGCCGCTCGCCGGAGGAAGTGGAACGCTTTGTCACGGTGCCGGTGGAAATGGCCATGACCGGGCTGCCGGGCCTGGAAGAAATGCGCTCGCTCAACAAGGCGGGCCTGTCGCTGATCACGCTGGTGTTTACCGATGCGACGGATGTCTATTTTGCGCGGCAACTGGTGATGGAGCGCCTGATCGAGGTGGCCGGGCGCATGCCCGAGGGCGTGACGCCGGTGCTCGGCCCGGTCTCCACCGGCCTGGGCGAGGTCTACCAGTACACGCTGGACCGCGTCGATGATGGCAAGCGCGCGCTCACGACCGAGGAACTCTCCGAGCGCCGCATCGCGCAGGACTGGGTGGTGCGCCCGCTGTTGCGCTCCATCCCGGGCGTAGCGGAAATCAACTCGCAGGGCGGCTTTGTCCGGCAATACCAGGTGCTGGTCAACCCGGACCGCATGCGGCATTACCAGGTCACGCTGCAGCAGGTCTACCAGTCGCTCGCGCGCAATAACGCCAACTCCGGCGGCGGCGTGCTGCCGCACTACGCCGAGCAGTACCTGATCCGCGGCGTGGGCCTGGCCCGGGGCGTAGAGGATATCGGCAGCATCGTGCTCAAGGAGGTCGCGGGCACGCCGGTCTATGTGCGGGATGTGGCCAACGTGACCATCGGCCACGAGGTACGGCAGGGCGCGCTGGTCAAGAACGGCGAGACCGAGTCGGTCGGCGGCATCGTCATGATGATGCGCGGCGGCAACGCCAAGGAAGTGGTGAGCCGCGTCAAGGCCCGCGTGGCCGAGATCAACGAGCGCGGCATGCTGCCGGGCAAGCTGCAGATCGTGCCGTACTACGACCGCAGCGAGCTGGTGGACTCCGCGCTGTGGACCGTCACCAAGGTGCTGCTCGAAGGCGTGGTGCTGGTGGTGATCGTGCTGTTCCTGTTCCTGGGGGATGTGCGCTCGTCCGTCATCGTGCTGGCCACGCTGGTGCTGACACCGCTGATGACCTTCATGGTGATGAACCAGGTGGGCTTGTCGGCCAACCTGATGTCGCTCGGGGGGCTGGCCATCGCCATCGGCCTGATGGTGGATGGCTCGGTGGTGGTGGTGGAGAACGCGTTCGAGCGGCTCGGCCACCGCGACAAGAGCGGCATGAGCAAGACCGAGATCCTGGTCAAGGCGGTGCAGGAAGTGGCCACGCCCGTGATCGTCGGCGTGGGCATCATCATCCTGGTGTTCCTGCCGCTGATGACGCTGACCGGCATGGAAGGCAAGATGTTCGCGCCGCTGGCGTTCACCATCTCGATTGCGCTGGCGATCTCGCTATTCCTGTCGCTGACGCTCTCGCCGGTGTTGTCGTCCTACCTGCTCAAGGGCGGCGCGGAGCACGATACCTGGCTGATCGCCTTCATGAAGCGCCACTACCTGCGCATGCTGCACTGGGCGCTGAATAATAGCCGCAAGACCGTGATTGGCGCGGTGGTGGCATTCATGGCCACCGTGGCCATCGTGCCGCTGCTGGGCACCTCCTTTATCCCCGAGATGAAAGAGGGCTCGATCGTGCCGGCGCTGGACCGCGTGCCTAACATCTCGCTGGAGGAATCGGTCAAGCTGGAGATGGAAGCCAACAAGCTGGTGCTGTCGGTGCCCGGCGTGAAGTCGGTGGTGTCTGGTGTGGGCCGCGGCGAGAGCCCGGCCGACCCACAGGGCCAGAACGAATCGACGCCGATTGCTAGCCTGAAGGACCGCGACGAGTGGCCCGACGGCTGGACCCAGGACGATATCGCCAACGCCATCCGGGAGAAGCTCAAGGCCATTCCCGGCGTGCAGATCGTGATGGCGCAGCCGATTTCCGACCGCGTCGACGAGATGGTCAGCGGCGTGCGCTCGGACGTGGCGGTGAAGGTGTTCGGCGACGACCTCGACAAGCTGCGCGAGCTGGCCGGCGAGATCGCGCGGGTTGCCGGTGGCATCCAGGGCTCGCAGGACATCCGCATCGAGCGGATCTCCGGGCAGCAATACCTGTCGATCGAGATCGATCGACAGGCCATCGCGCGTTATGGGCTCAATGCCTCCGACATCCACGACATCATCGAGATCGCCATCGGCGGCAAGCGCGCCACGGACATCTTCGAAGGCGAGCGCCGCTTTGCCGCCGCAGTGCGCCTGCCCGAGGCGTTCCGCGACAACGTGCAGGCCATCCGCCAGTTGCTGGTGGCCACGCCCAACGGCGCCCAGGTGCCGCTGCAAAGCGTGGCCAAGATCGAGGTCACCGACGGCCCCGCGCAGATCAGCCGCGAAATGGCCAAGCGCCGCGTGGTGGTCATGATCAATGTGAAGGACCGCGACCTCGGCGGCTTCGTCGCCGAGCTGCAGCAGGCCGCACACGCCAAGGTCAAGCTGCCGGAAGGCTACTACCTGGAGTGGGGCGGCCAGTTCCAGAACATGGAACGCGCCATGGGCCACCTGAAGATCATCGTGCCGGTGACCATCGCCGCGATCTTCTTCCTGCTGTTCCTGCTGTTCAACTCCGTGCGCTTTGCCACGCTGATCATCACCGTGCTGCCGTTTGCCTCCATCGGCGGCATCATCGGCCTGTTCGTTACCGGCGAGTACCTGTCGGTGCCGGCCTCGGTGGGCTTTATCGCCCTGTGGGGCATGGCGGTGCTCAACGGCGTGGTGCTGGTGTCGTACATCCGCACGCTGCGTGACTCCGGCTTGTCGCTGGACCAGGCCGTGATCCAGGGCGCGACCCAGCGCTTCCGCCCGGTGATGATGACCGCCACCATCGCCATGCTGGGGCTGGTGCCTTTCCTGTTCTCCACCGGCCCGGGCTCCGAAGTGCAGCGCCCGCTGGCGGTGGTGGTGATCGGCGGGCTGATCACATCGACCCTGCTGACACTGGTGATGGTGCCGACGTTGTATCGCTGGTTCGATAACCGGAAACCGGACCCGATGAAGGACGTGCCGGTGTAACGCGCAGAGACATCGCACAGTCAGGCAACGCCCCACGCGGTCCCGGTGGGGCGTTTTTATTTGGGGCAAGCCGCCGCGCTAACGCATGGCTTCATCCATTCGATATCATGTGCCCTGCAGCGGCACCAGCGCGCACGCTACGGCATGGCATCACACCCGGGTGGGGTGGACGGGGTACCGATGCGGAGCGCGCCGAAGCCTTTTACCGGCCCCCCAAAAAAGAGGTTATTCAGACTTTCGCGTGGATAAGTGGCGGGAAGCAAAACGCTGGTTTGCTCCCCTCTCCCATGAAATGGGAGAGGGGCCGGGGGAGAGGGTGGGCGTTCGCTCAACGTGATGCGCCTCGCTCTTGCGCAGGCCCGCCCTCTCCCCCAACCCCTCTCCCGCCATGCGGGAGAGGGGAGCTACGGCAGCGCTGGATTTGGCCCAGCGATGCATCAACCCACACGAAAGTCGGATGAATCAAAAAGGAAAGAACCGCGTGGCAGGCCCAGCATCAGCACAGATGGCGGCAGAACCCGAAACCGGCGCGCAGGCAGACGGCGCGGCGCCGCCGCCGCCGCAAGTGCATGTCCGGCTTGATGGGCGGGCGCTTCCCGACGCCGGCGAACTCTGGCGCGCAGCGCTATCGCCGCTCTTTGACGTCGAGATTGGTGCCGCATCTGACGCTTTCTCGGCCGAGCTGAAGGGCGTCCATCTGGGCGACAGCCTGATCGCCCGTGTCGGGGGCTCCGTGGCGCATCGCTTCAAGCGGGGCAGCGTCGAGATCCGGCGCAGCAATATCGACCACATCCTGATCCAGCTTTACGTCACGGGCGGCGTTCAGGGCGAGTACGGCAACCGGCCGTTCCATGCGAGCGAGGGATCGATCAGCCTGCTCGACCTGGGGCGGACGTTGGATAGCCGGACGCCGGCGTTCTCGAACATCACCCTCACCGTGCCGCGCGACCGCCTTCCCGCCTCGCTGAGGAGTTGCAACCTGCACGGCACCGTGCTGGATGCCGGCCAGGGTTCCACACGCTTGCTGGCGTCTCACCTGTCGCAACTCATGCTGGCCGGCGCCAGCCTGACAGCGCAGGAGACGGCCGCATCGGTCACCGCGGCGCTGATCATGCTGGAGGGCAGCGGCGCCAAGCTGCGCGATAGCGAGCCCGAAGTGCAAACGGCGGCACGCCGCAGCATGCGCAAGCTGGTACGGCGCTATATCGAACAACA
Source organism: Cupriavidus sp. GW823-FHT07A04 (assembly GCF_058794615.1). Lineage (NCBI taxonomy): Bacteria > Pseudomonadati > Pseudomonadota > Betaproteobacteria > Burkholderiales > Burkholderiaceae > Cupriavidus > Cupriavidus sp. GW823-FHT07A04. The sequence goes on along the minus strand of NZ_JBXAHA010000007.1, from coordinate 288,073 downwards.
TCTGGCCACGGAAGCGCTCTCGCCGGAGCAAGTTGCCAGCGTCTTCCGCCTGTCGCGAGCCAGCCTCTATCGGCTGTTCGAGAGCGACGGCGGTGTCAACGCCTACATCCAGGGCAGGCGGCTGGATCGCTGTTTCGATGAACTGGCCCGATCCAAGGGCAGCGGGCTCAGTATCGCCGAGCTGGCATATCGTTACGGCTATTCCAACGAGAGCACGTTCAGCCGCGCCTTTCGCCGGCGCTTCAGCCTGAGTCCGCGGGAGGTGCGCGCGCTCGCGGAGCGTCCCCGCAACAACTGGCCAGCGGCGTCGGCCAACGGCAGCGAAGCTGCCACCATCAACGAATGGCTGGAGAGCCTCCGGAGCGAATTCACTGCCATCGGTGCCGGCGCCTGACTGCAAGGCCTCCATCCTCGATGTCGATCGCTTGCCCGCCGCACTGCGTGTAGCACGCCAGGCAAGCACCGTCGCATTGGCAACGCCCCGGGCGGCCGGGGTCTTCAAGCGCGGCAGGAAGGCGTGACTCCGGCCGCGAAAGCCGGCTCAGCGCACCTTGGGCTTGCCATACCGGATCGGGACATCGACCGCCGCCCCCGGTGCAAGCAGTGTCTTGAGCTGTTCCCTGGCGCTGACCGCGTCCTGGAACGTAGCGAACGTCAACTGGCTGATGCGCATGTGGTCAAAGTACTGGACCCCGATTGCGGCGTGGCTTAGCTTGCCGATCGTCTGCTGGACTTCCTGGGTCGATACTTGCGAAACAACCACCTCGTTGCGGCTTTCGCCCACAACGCCCCGATCGTTGACGACCAGCGTCACCGCACTGCCCACGGCTCCCGCGTTCTTCGCCGTGGCCGAGGCCGGCAGCGTCTGGAGCGACTGGCTGCCAAGGCGAACGACCGTTGCGCCCGCAAGGCTCTTCAATTGCGCGGGCGACAGCTGTTGCCCAGCCACATAAGTCGACGCGCCTGCGTAGCACAGCGTGGTGGCCAGCGCTGCGACGCCGCACAGCAAGCCCTTGAAGGACAAATTCATTTTCATCATCATTCTCCTCGCCCCGTTATTTCGCGGCAATCACACGGTATTCAACAGCCAAGGGCTTGCTGAGCTTGACGCTGACGCCGTCGGCTTCCGGCTGGAAACTGCTGCACGTGCCGGGCGCAGCGGTGGCCGGCATCACGCTGACCGCATACACCTCCCAATTCCCGGCGGCGCTCTCGCCATGGAATGCATAGCTGCCCAGCCCGTAGCTTTTCACTTCCGGAACGCCCGTGCTGTAGTAGCTGTTGTATGGAACAGCGAGTGCGGAAATGGTCCCGGAGGGCGATTTGACAAAGACGCCAACGCTGCCGACGCAGATGGAGCCGCTCAGTCTCAGCTGCAGGGCATCCACCTTGTCATTGCCGCCGACCGTGAACTGCCCCAGTTTCTGGACCGAGCCGTACTTGAGCTGGGCGCTATCGGCGAACGCCTTGGTGAAGTCGCCAATGGCCAGGGTTGCCGGCTTGTAGGCACTGTACGCCTTCGCCAGCCTGACAGCGGCCGCGGCATCCGCCAGGCCGAAGCCGTACCAGTTCGAGTAGTAGTTGCCCGCGGCATTCTTTTGCCAGCCCAGATCCAGCCGTGCCGTTTGGCTGCCATCGACGAGGCCGGCATCTTCGCTGCCGGTAAATGTCCCCTGCTTCAGGTCAAGCCGGAGATTCCGGTTGTCGCGCGAGCCATAGTCCGGATCGATTCTCCTGGCGGTTGCGCGCAGAATCTCGCGCACGTCTCGCCACGTCAGGTTTGGATTTGCCGCCAGCATCAGTGAAACCACCCCCGAAACGGTCGGGGTGGCGGCCGAGGTGCCATTCATGCTGGCATAGTCGCAGTTCGGATTATCTTTCTTGTTGGTTGCGCTGCCGCCAATGCTGAATGCGTTGGTGAGTTCCAGGAAGTTGCGGCTATAGCCTCTCGCGCAAGAGCTCAGGTCGGTCGAGAAGATCATCGGACCGGAGCCGAGCTCGCCGTATTGCCCCGCTTCTCCGAATTCACCGCCAAGCCCGGTGATCCAGTTGACCGCCCCGGCGTTGGAGTAGCTTGACTTGATGCCCTTGGCGTTGGCCGCGCCGACCAGGATGACACCTGGCTCCAGCGCCTCTGTGTCGTTCGCGGGATTCTCGCAACTGATGACGCCGCGTATCCCACCGACATCCGGGCAAAACCTGGGGTTGTCGCCGCCGGTGTTGTTGTACTCATTGCCTGAGGCCTTCACCATGACCAGGCCCTTGCCGCTTCTCAGGTTTGGAAAGGCCCTGATGACGGAGCTGCTCCCGGATTCGGTGTCGTACTCGTCCGGCACTACGGGATTGCCTCCGTATGATGCATTGATGATGTGGGCGTTCCTGGACCAGTCGGCACCGCCGTAGGCCTGCAAGATACTGGCATTCGCGGTGCCGATGAAACGCGCGCCGCCCAGGGTGGCGCGGGGCGCGATGCCAATCACGCCTTTCCCATTCTGCGCCGCGCTGATGATGCCGGCGACATGGGTGCCATGGGCCTCCGAAACGTTATTGGGGATATCGGCGGGCGTGGGGTTGTTGGTGCCGTCGTCAAAGTTGTAAGTCATCGACTTGTTCACATTGGCGGCCAGGTCCTCATTGCCGATATCGACGCCGTCATCGAGCACCAGGACATTGACGCCCTGGCCTTTGATGCCCGCGGCGTGCACGTCTTCCACGTTGAGATCGGTGACGCCATCCGCGATCCCGGAGAAAGACTTGAAGTAGCTGGTGGCCTGCTTGAGCGCCCATTGGTAGATGTAGAGCGGCTCCGTGGCCCCGGTCTGGCAGGCGAACTTCGCATCCACGCCGGTTTCGGCGCAGGTGGACGCCGGGGGCACCGGCGTGGGCGTGGGCGCGGCGGGCGTCTGAGCGTTCGCGGCCGCGTTCTCTGGATTGTCACCTCCGCATGCCGAGAGCGCGGCGGCGGCCAGAAGTGTCAGCGATATGAATGTCGTCCTACTTTTCAACATGAGATTTCCCGCCTTCAATATTGTGTTTTCAGTACGCTATGGCTCGTGCCGGGCGCATCCCGCAGGAACTGCATGGTGCCGGCAAGCCGCGGCGCGCTGCGCCGCGCACAAGCTGCGCTGCCGGGCTGCTATCGAGAGCCTTTGGGGTGGCCTGGTCGTGCGCGGCCAGGTGGCGGCAAGCGAGTCGTGCTTGCCATCGAAGGTCGCGTGCCACTCAGGCCCGGGCCGCGCTCTTGCTAGATGGGTGGCGCGTACCACGAACCGGCGCCAATTTTTGCAGAGTTATCGTTTAGTCACTTGACGCTGTGTCTCACAAAAACCGACGTTCTGTCTCACATGAGGGGGCCGGGCCGTGTTCAACGGGGCGGTTGCCTGTGGCGGCCATGATTCAGGATGGTGAGCGCGTCCATCGTCGTGCCAAGCGTGATTGCTAAGCAGATAGGCCCAGCCGGCGTAGCAGGAAATGGATCAGGACGCGCACACGCTGCGGCATGTGGCGATTTGATGGGTACATACTTCTGCGTCCAATGCACAATAGAAAGTACCCCCAGCAATTGAAACAGCCGCTGTGCGCGCATCAGTGATCCCTTGGCATCCCGGATGCAGTCGATGGCGCATTAGGGAGTGCGACTGCCTTGGCCTGCGCTTCGAAAATCATGGAACGCCACCACCCCATAGGCGACGATGGCCTCGGTGGTGACCTGCCTCCGGACTATCGGCATCAGGATGGTAGCCACGGCAAAGTCGAGCCCATCGAAAGCGAGAAGCACGCCGAGGCCGGCGACGATGCGCACAAGAGGCCTGTTGCGCATCCGATGGGAGAGACAAGGAAACGCTTCGGGTCTGCAAGAAGGTAGCCGTGAAGCCGCCTCGACTTGCGGGGCCCCGTCACCTCGTACGTCCAGATATTCAGTCCATCGGCCTGTTGGCAGCATCGTTGATTTTCAACCAATCTGGCAGCTTGCAATCGGAGGGCTTCCCTAGCGCGATACTTGCGGGGGATCGCTCTTAAATACAGTGACTACGCTCATGGTATCTACCTATATTCCCTGTTTCTTCTTATGAAATAGAGTGTAGACACTCGATATGAGCAAAAGTGGCGGATGAACTCGTTTCAACCGTCTCGCACAGCAAGAGGGGATAAATGCATCAAATCAAGCTCTCGCCCCACATTGTGGAGCGCGCCCAACGTCAGCGTGGCGGACACCTGACACCAAGGCCGATTGATGTAACGCGCACCGCACACCTTGTCATCGATCTCCAGGTGGGATTTCTGGAAGTTGGTGCTCCCGTAGAAGTGCCTGTTGCGCGTGAAATCGTTCCGAACGTCAACCGGATATGTACTGCAGTGCGAGAGGGCGGCGGGGTCAATGTGTTCCTGCGATATACCTACGATCCGCATGAGCGAACCCCGTGGACGCGATGGTACGAAAGGTTCTGTGGCCCGGAAGTCGCCGCTCTATCCCGCGCAGCTTTCCGCCGTGGTGCGCGAGAGCATCAGCTCTGGCCCGAACTTGATGTTCGAGAGGGTGATTGGATCGTCGAAAAAACACGCTTTAGTGCATTTACGCCCGGAACCTGTTCACTGCACGAACGGCTGATGGAGCGCGGCATCGAAACAGTGATCATTACCGGCACACTCACCAACTGCTGTTCCGAGTCCACGGCGCGCGATGCCCACCAGTTGAACTATGACGTCGTGTTCGTTGCAGACGCTAACGCGACGCTAAGTGACGAGGAACACAACGCCACGCTGAATAACCTGTATCCCACCTTCGTCGACCTGATGCTTGCGGACGAACTGACGGAGAAGCTTGGGACCCCACCTCATCGTTCGATGACAGCGAACGTCCTGCCGAGCATCGCCAAGTAGTCGTGTAGACACGCCACCCCAAATGAATCGAATACGCGCTCGACGCATGCAGAGGTGCCATAAGAGGCACGACAGCGCGGCGCATGAGGAAGGTTCGCGCGGCGGAATGACCGCCTTTTCGCCCCGCGCTCATGCGCTTTATTGGCGGATTGCAAGCTTGCCAGCACAGGCCTGACAGGTCGGCCCACAAGGCCCCAGCTACCTGCCCATGTGCTGGACTGTACGACCAACCAAATCAATCGGGCCTGAAGTCAGGCGAAAGAGCGAAATGTCCAATACCTCTGAAATTACACCTGGCAGCGGGGTAGTTCCGCATGCATCAGGAGCCGATGCCGCTTCCGGCGAGCATGACGACTATGCCCGTTCGAGAGTGCCTGATCACGCTAAGCGTGGAGCAGGCTCGATTCTCACCGTACTGGTTGGCTTCGTCACAGCCTTCTTCTTTGTACTCGTCGGGGGGCTGTTCCTGGCCAAGAGCGGCGCCGCCGCGACGTGGTCCGGCCTCGTCATTTCGTTCGTGATTTTGGTCGTCCTCACGCTCATCGTCTGCCGGACCGCATCGCAAGAAGGCTTGACCGCCGAACTGCTGACCCGGGGAACTGGCTTTGGCGCAGTGGGTTCGATTCTCCCTTCCGCTATCTATGCAAGCACCTTTGTCATCTATGCCGGGACTGAGGGGCAGATCCTGGCTCACTCCATTAACCAGATCTTTCATATCCCCGAGCAGATCTGGTACGTGGTGGTCTCCCTGATCTTTCTGCCGATGGCCTGGAATGGCATTAACACCATGACGAAGATTCTTGCATGGACCGTGCCGGTCTACGTCATTCTCCTTGGGGCCGCGATTGTGGCTGCGTGGAACAAGAATCCCGGAATGCCTTCCGGCATGTTCACGGCCATGCCCGCGGGCGCGGTTGGGGGTGTCGCCGGCACCATCGCGATTGTTGCGGCGCTGGCGGGGACGGTGGGTATCAATCCATTCGAGGCCGCGGACTACAATCGCTTCATCCGGGCCGAAGAGTTCAAGCGTAAGGCGCTCATCAGCGTTGTTCTGCCGTATGCGCTGCTTTTCTTTGGGGCCATCCCCCTGGGTATGTATTTCACGCTTGTGACCGGGAGCGTGGACCCATCGATCTACTTCATCGGATTGATTGGATTGCTTCCCGGTGTTGCGCTGGCATGGGTGTCGCAAATCCGCGTGAACCTGACGAATCTCCATGTGAGTTCCGTAGCGTTTGCGTCCGGGGCCGAAGCCGTCGGGGCACGCAAGCTCCACCGCCGATTCTGGCTCCTGATGGTAACTGTTGCGTCGATCGCCCTGATGTGGTTCAACGTGCTGGGTAACCTTACCGTCTATCTGGAATGGACTGGCATCTTTTTGCTCTCTTGGGTCGCCTGTGTCGTATCGGACATTGTCGTAGTCCGCGGTGCATTGAAAATCGTGACTGGCCCGATTGAATATCGTACCGGCCACATCCGCGCATGCAATCCGGTCGGTGTCATTGCGCTGTTGTCGGGCACGATTGTCGCCTCATGGCTCTGGTTCTTCGCAAAGGACCCAATCCTTGCAGGCCTGTCGGCGTACATCGGCTTTGCTGTTGCCTTCACGGTCCATGTTGCTCTGGCGGTTGCAACTAAAGGTCGAACTTACTTTGCCGATGCGTCTGATGAGCGCCTCGCTGTTAACAAGCGATGTGTGGCCATGTAAAGAGAGTGTGGATCGATCATGGATTCAACTTGGCCCTGCGCGATTGGCGACGCGGATCCATCCGCGCTCGATTCGCTTGCATACTCATCATCTTGCGAAGCAGAAACAGGAGGGCGATGCGCTCGCCCTGGTTGAGATCGCCGTAAGTGTTCTCAGTCACGTCTTTGGCGAAGGGAATCGTCTTCTCGATGAAGCGAACAGCCCCCCATTTCCTTGGCGGTGCATAGCATGACGAACTGAGCAGCCGCCAGGTCCTCACTGCATCGTCTTCAGATCCCCGATGCGGATCAGCATCTCGGTGAACATCTGCATGTCCAGGTCCAGGTCGGTGACTTCCTTGTACTCCTTGGCGTTGTGCGCGGTGTACTTCTTGCCGGGCATGGCGGGGCCGAAGTTGATGGCATTCGGCATCAGCTTGGCGGTGGTGCTGCCGGCGGTGGGCACGGGCTTGGCTTCCAGCCCCGTGGTGTCGCCGAAGATGTTGAGCAGCGTGGACAGCCACGCGCCTTTAGGGTCGCGTGCCATCCAGTCGCCCTGGTCGTGGCTGATGGTCACCGTTGCGTGGTTGGCGCCAGCCCAGGCGTTGATCTTGTCGGCCACGGCCTTGGACAGGGCTTGCGGCGTGTTGCCGCGCGGCATGCGCACGTTGGTGGTGACTTCCAGCTGGCCATTTTTTTCCTGGACGAGGTTGGGCGACAGGGTGAGCGGGCCCATGAAGTCGTCTTTGTAGGCCACGCCCATCTTTTCGCCGAAGTAGCCCGTGCCGTACAGGTCGTCGAGGTACTTCGCTGCGCGGGCGTAGTGGTTGTCGGCCAGCGCGATGCCGGATTCCCGCAGGAACAGCGTCAGGCGCGGCAGGGGATTCACGCCTTCCTCAGGCCGGGAGCCGTGGGCGGAACTGCCGGTGACCTTGACCTCCAGGCTGTCGGCGCGCTGGGTGATATCGATGGCGAACTTGCCCTGCGGCGCGTACTTCTCGATAAAGGCGGCGCGTGCTGCTTCAAGCCGGGCGCGGGTCGCGTTCAGGTCGCCGCCCTTGAGTTGCGCGCTCGCGGTTTGCGGCACGGCGTTGGCGGCGGCCGCGCCGCTCATGCCGACGATGGCGGTAGCGTTGCCGTCGGTGGCCTGCACGGGGAAGAACACCTTCAGGCTGCCCGAGCCTTTCTCGGCCACCACGGCCGGGTATTTGCTGTCGAGCACGATGTTGTACTCGGGCAGCTTCGTGTGCTGCCGGTAATATTTCATGCCGTCGCCGCCCGTTTCCTCGGTGGTCTCGATCATCAGCCGGATGGTTCGGTTGAGCTTCAGCCCGCTTTCCTTCACGGTCTTCATTGCATACAGCACGGTGGCAATCGAGCCCTTGTCGTCGATGGTGCCGCGGCCGTACAGATAATCACCCACGCGCGTGACCTTGAACGGATCGAGTTTGGTGCCGTCGTCCAGCACCCATTCGTCCGCCACGGCAGGGACGACGTCGGCGTGGGTAAGCAAGCCGAATTCTTCCTTGCCCGTGCCCGGCAGCGTGACTTCGAACACGCGGTTGTCGACATTGCGGAAGGTGAGGCCGAAGTCCTTGGCCATGCCTTCCACCAGGTTGCCGAAGGCGATGATGGCGGGGTTCTCATGCTGCGGGATCTTGTCGTCGCGCACGGTGCGCAAGGCCACCATGCGCTCGATGGCGCCGATCACCGCCTGGTGGTTGTGAATCCGGTTATAGAGGCCCAGCAGGCGCCCGATATTGGTCAGGTCGTCGCCGTGCAGCGGGGCGTGCTTTTGATAGGCGGTGACACTGCCTGCCAGCGAGGGATCGGCCTTGGCTGCCGCACTCAGGAATGCGTTGAAATCGGCTGGCGGGCTGGCCTGCGCGGCGGCGGCTAGTGCGTCGAGGCCGGGTTTCTTCAGCGTGTCCGCGAGCGCGGGCTGCCCCACGGCCAGCGTGAGCAGGGCAAGCGATGCGAGCAAGGTCGAGCGTTTCATGGGCAGGGCTCCCAAAAAACGAAGGATGTTCGCATGAGTTGGCCAACTGGTGCAAATCCCGCCGGGCGGCCGGCAGCCGCGGCGCGCTATTTCCTGCCGACCATGTACTTCACGCCCTGTGGCCCGTAGCGCTCCGAGTGCGCTTCGTTGGCGCGCAAGTGGAATTCATCCCCGGCCCGGAAGGCTTGTTCCTCGCCTTCGGTGGCCAGGTAGAGCATGCCTTCGAGAATCAGCGCCCTGGCTGCGAAGGGATGCGCATGGACGTCAAGAGATCCGTTAGCCTCACGGGTGACGGTGACGACTTCCTGGAACCCCTCGCGAGCGAGGAGAGCGGCAAAGGCTTCAGGATCCATGGCTGCTCCCTGTCCGTGCGCTTGGTTCGGTCTTTGAATATAGGCGTAATCCGTAGGCCCGGCGCATGGCCCTGGCGGCTACATGGCCTGGGGCACGAAATCGGATCTGTGTTGCCGCGCGTCCCTTGGGTCAGGGTGGTGATGCCGTTGGGCAGGATATCCGCCGCTTGGCAGTCCACCAGATGCATTGCCGGCCAACAGCGCATTCAGGCTCTCCGGCAATCTGCCCGGACCGCATGCCGCCGCGGGAGGGTGGTCGAAGTCGCTCGGCGCCAGGCTGGCGCCGAGCAGCTTGCCGAACGCGTTGAGCTGCACGTCGGAGGTCAGCCCCGCGCTGCCTGCGAGTGCAGGGCAGACGATCCATGTGGTGCCATCCCTCTTGTAGATGTGCAGGATTCTTACCTGGTCTGCCGGCTGCAATTGCCGCTCTTCACATGCGACCTGCTCGAGCCCAAATGCGCGTACGAAGTCGTCGGCCTGGCGATAGCCGATGCAGACGACCACCTTGGGCCGCCAGTGCGCGCAGAGCGTGCGCAGGAAGCGGAATCGCCCGCCATGCCGGCACAGGTCCAGGTAGCGATCCTTGGGCACGAGTTCGGACTGGCCGCGGAACACTTTGGACCAGGGTGTCAGGCCATCGAGCATGACGGGCAGCGGAAACAGGTTCAGCTTGAATTGCGCGCCGTCGGGTGCGTAGAGCTCGTCCCGGTAGTACGCCTTCCAGTCATTGTCATCCAGCCGGATACCGAGCGCTTGCGCGCGCGCTGCGGCCATGATGCGGGCAATGCGCTGGTGGTTCAGCCATTTGCCCATGTCTTCCCGATGCTTCGCGCGAAACTCCGCATCCCATGCCGGTGGCTCCGTGCGCGACCGCAATGGCCCCGCCAGGCGCTCGTACCAGGGATGCGGGCTTCTGTCGCAGATCCAGAGACTGGCCCTGGGGTTTCCGCCTTCCATCCCTACGTACGAGGCAAAGTAGTTGTCTAGTTCCTGACGCGTGAATACCCCTGTGTGCTGCACTTTTGCCCCCCTACCTTTTGGTGGGACCCCGTTTTCACCGATTCCACAACGTGCCGCCCGGCGCTTGCAGCGCCGCGCGTGCCGCGTGGTTGTTTGATGTGTCCGGCGGGTCGGCTGCACGATGCGGAGGTTCCCCCCTCCCGCGCCGGCTGCGGCCTCGCTCGTTGTATTTGTCTTGCACGGTGCTGGAAACTGAAATAGCCAGTTCATGCCTGTCGGTCTGAACCGTTCATATTCTGAGTTACTTCCCGCAGTAAATCGATATGAAATAAATAAAATGCTAAATATTCAATTGTTGCGACGCACTATATCCGAGATTATTTGTGATACGCATTGCAATATTTTAATGTCTGACATAAAAACGATGGAATGCCAGGAGTTACGCCGCATCTATTATTTTCATCCCCTCTGATGGGGGGATTGGTTTTGTGAAAACGCCCCTGGATTGACGCGTCCTGGCCCTTCAAATGGAGAGAGGAAGGGGAAAAAGGGGTGTAGGCCGGGGAGATCGCCTACACCCTCAAGGAATGGCAACAACAGGGTCAATCGAGTTGCCGTTGGTAAGTGTGCTGCAGTACAGCAATTTCAGTACCCTGCTGAAAGGGGGTGGATACCAGCCAGCAGAGTAGGGAGCTGGCGCCGGTTGCGATCGAATGCCTGAAGTTCTTTTTCCACCAGGGTTGTCAGTTTTTCAGGGCACGCTTCGCGCTGCGCATTAGCGGTGGCGTTCGATCACCACTTCGAGATATTCGCTGGGCAAAACCAGCGTGCCATCGCCCGAGCGGTTGCGACTCACCATCAGCGCCATCACTTCCTCGGAGAAGGCCGCCTGCTTCCCGGCGTCCAGCGCGCCGAACGCCTTGTGCATCGGGCCATAGCAGGTGCGGAACACTTCGATCCAGTGCGCCGGCGAGCGGTAGCGGAAGGTGAACTCGCAGGTGGCCGTGTGGATCGCCCGGGCGGTCTCGCCGAACATGGTTTTGCGCAACGATCCCCGTTCGGCCTGGCTTGATGCCTTGCTGCAGTTCGCAACGGCCGAGGCGGGGCAATGGCGGGCCGGTACCGAGATCGTCCTTGCCAGGTTGTCCGAACTGCTCTTTGTGGAGGCGGTGCGCCGTTGCATCGATGCGCTGCCGGCGGAGTTCGGCATGCCGCCGGCAGGCTGGCGCCGCCGCGGCGCCAAGGGCGTGGCGACTGCGCCGCTGATGGCCGACCCGGCGGGTCCGGGCGATCACGCGCCGCCCGCGCGCGCCAGCTGAGCCGGGTACGTGCTGCTGCGCGAACGGCCGGACCTCGGTAGAATCGCTCACGGCGTCGCACGCAAGGATGCGCAGCCTTGCCCCATGCCGGTGCAGTATCCGGAGCGCCACGTGGCGCAACTGGCATGTCCGCACGGACCCAAGGAAAACAACAACATGAGCGACGAGAGTCTGACCCCCTCACCCGGGACCGAGAGCAAGCCTGTTCTCGACTACCCCTGCGGAGAAGCGCCGGCGCCTGGCAGCGCGATTGAAATCGTACCGGGCGTGCTGTGGATCCGCATGCCAATGCCATTCGCGCTGAGCCATATCAACCTGTGGGCGGTGCGCGACGGCGCAGGCTGGGCGGGGGTTGACGCCGGTTTGCAAACCAGCGAAACCGCCGCCGCCTGGAGCGAGCTTTTCGCGCAGGGTGGGGCGCTGGCGGACGGGCTCACCCGGCTCTTCGTCACGCACATGCATCCCGACCATATCGGCATGGCCGGCTGGCTGACCCGCAAGTTTGCCTGCCGCCTGTGGATGACCCGGCTGGAGTACCTGAACTGCCGCGTGCTCGCGGCGGACACCGGGCGCGAGGCACCGGAAGACGGCGTGCGCTTTTATCGCCGCGCAGGCTGGGGCGACAATGCCATCGAGGCCTACCGCGTGCGCTTTGGCGGCTTCGGCAAGTACGTCCATGCCTTGCCCGACAGCTACCGGCGCTTGCGCGACGGCGAGAACCTGACGATTGGCGAGCACCAGTGGCGGGTCGTGGTTGGCAACGGCCACTCGCCTGAACACGCCTGCCTCTATAGCGAGGCGTTGAAGATCCTGATCAGCGGCGACCAGATCCTGCCGCGCATCTCTTCCAACGTGTCGGTCTTCCCGACCGAGCCCGATGCCGATCCGATGGGCGACTGGCTGGCCTCGCTTGCCAAGCTGCGCCGGGAAGTCCCGGACGACGTACTGGTGCTGCCGGCACACAACGAGCCCTTCCGTGGCTTGCACGCGCGTATCGACTATCTGGAGCGCAGCCAGCACCACGCGCTGGACCGGCTGCGCGCCGCGCTGGCCGAGCCCAGGCGGGCGGTGGATGTCTTCGGCGAGCTATTCTCCCGCCCCATCGGCGCCGAGCCCGGGCTGCTCGGCATGGCAACCGGCGAGAGCATTGCCCACCTGAACTATCTCGTGCATCGGGAAGAGGCCGTGATGGAGGTGGGCCCGGACGGCATCGCACGCTATCGCAAGGCCTGAGCGCCGGGACGATCGGGCGGGGCGGGGCGGGCAGGGCGGGCGGGGCGATCAGATCCAGACGTCGTTGACCGCCGTCCGCTCGCCCCCTTCGCCGCCGGTATTGAGCACGCCCCGGGGCTCGATCAACAGCAGCTTCACCTCCGTCTCGGCAAAAGGTTTGTGCTCCACGCCCTTGGGCACCACGAACATCTCGCCGGCCGATAGCCACACGTGCCCGTCGCGAAAATCGATGCGCAGCGCGCCCTCCAGCACGATGAACGCCTCATCGGTCTCGGCATGGTGGTGCCAGAGAAAATCGCCTTCGATCTTGACCAGCTTGAACTGGTAGTCGTTCATCTCGGCGATGACTTTCGGCGTCCAGCGCTCATGGATCAGGCCGAGCTTCTGCGCGAAGTTCAGGCTCTTGTATTCACCGGGCTCTTTGTGTGGGGCGCTTGCCAGATCGTGTTGCATGGTGTGTATCTCCTTGCCTTGTCATGAACGCACACGTTAGCAAGGCCGGCGCGCGAAATCTTGTACGATCGTGCAAGCTGTCAGCCGGCGCCCTCAGCGCAGCCTTTGCTGCATCTTCACCCAGCGTGCCGGCGACATGCCATAGGCCTTGCCGAAGTGACGCGTCATGTGGCTCTGATCGGTGAAGCCCGCGGCCAGCGCGGCATCGGCCAGCGACTGGCCCCGCATCAGCAGCGAGCGGACCAGGTCAAGCCGGCGCATGGTCAGGTAGCGGTAAGGGCTGGTGCCGAACAGCAAGCGGAAGTCGCGCGACAGGCTCCAGCGATCGCGCCCGCTGCACGCTTCCAGCTCACTCAAGGTGACCGTGCGGTGTAGCGCGCCGTGCATAAATCCCCGCGCGATCTCTGCGGCCCGGTAGTCATAGCCCTGGTGCCTGGCGCGGGCGCCGGCAGCGGCGCTCAGGGCATGCGCGAGATCGAACAGCGCATCGTCCTCCTCCAGCGGATCGAGCGGGCTCTCCATGCTTTGCAGCAAGACGCCGGTCGCTTCGCACAGCCGCGCATCCGAGGACAGGCCGTTCTTGATAAAGGGCAGCGGCTTACCGCCCAGCACCTGCTGGATCAACGCTGGCTCGATATACAACATCCGGTACTGGAAGCCAGCCTCGGTGCCGGCCTCGCCGTCATGGACTTCATCGGGATGCAGCACGATGGTCCCGCCAGGCACGCTGTTGCACTCTGCACCACGATATTGAAAGCGCTGCACGCCCGACAGCGTCCGTCCGATGGCATAGGTATCGTGGCGATGCGGATCGTAGCCATGCCCGGAAAAGAACGCCTCGATGCGTTCCATGCGGCCTGCTTGCGGCGCGCGCAGAACCCAGTCCTTTGGGGGGTGGGTGTCTTTCAACGGCATGATCACCAGACCGGCACCTTCGGCAGGTGCCAGTCATGTTGCACGGCAAGCAGCCGCAGCGCAAAGCAGCTGGCGCCGCCGGCCAGCGCCGCGACGCTCGGCGGCAGGCGCAGGGCCCGGGCACTGACCAGTACCGCGGATCCCAGCCAGGCCGCCGTGGCGTAGATGTCGGCGCTCAGCACGGTCGGCACCTGCGCCAGCAGCATGTCGCGCACCACGCCGCCGCCCACGCCGGTGAGCGTGCCCATCAGCGTCGCCACAAGCGGGCGTACGCCGTAGTTAGTCGCCTTTTGCACGCCCGCTACGGCAAACAGCGCCAGGCCCGCAGCATCCAGCGCGATGATCAGCGGGCCGGTAAACCCCTGCGCCGCCGAGTGGAATACGAACGCCGCGGTGCCGGCAAGACAGGCAAGGGCGGGATAGCGCCAGTCCCGGATTGCATTGGGCGGGGCCGCGCCGATCAGCAGGTCGCGGATGATGCCGCCGCCGACCGCGGTGACCAGCGAGACCACCAGCACGCCGAGAAAGTCCAGCCCATGCCGCATGGCGACGATGGCGCCCTCCACGGCAAACACGGTGGTGCCGGCAAGATCGGCTGCCAGCACGACGACTTCGGCTCTTGTTCTCATTGGGCTGATGAATTGGGCTCGGGGCGGGGCAACTGTAGGAGGATACTGGCCTCCGGGCAGTGGCGCCATAGACACCTGCGGTGGTACGCGCCGCGCGTGCAGCGGCGGCGCGTTGCTGTTCATGGCTCGGCCAGCGTCGATCGCGGCCAATCGCCTGCCACGCCAGCGCGCAAGCGCAAGCTGGCGAAGGCACACGAGTTGGCCATGCGAGTTGACCATGCCATGCGGCTGGCTCAGGTCCCCAGGTTCAGGCCAAAGTTCACCTTGAACAGGATCAGGATGCCGAAGATGGCGAACAGCGCCGCAGCGACGAAGCGCATCTTGGACAGCGGGATGATGCGGGTCAGGCGTTCGCCCAGCAGGACCGCGGGCACGTTGGCCGCCATCATGCCGAGGGTGGTGCCGACCACGACCATGCTCAGGTTGGCATACTGCGCGCCTAGCGCAATGGTGGCGAACTGCGTCTTGTCGCCCATCTCGGCGAGGAAGAAGGCGACGACGGTGGTGGCGAAGGCGCCGGCGCGCTTGCCGTTGTTCCCTTCGTCGTCCAGCTTGTCGGGGATCAGCGCCCAGGCGGCAAAGGCCAGGAAGGCGATGCCCAGCACCCAGCGTGTCACATCCGGGCTGACGTGCGATGCAGCCCAGTCGCCCAAGGCGGCGGCAAAGAGGTGGTTGAAGATCGTTGCGACGAAAATGCCCGCAATGATGCTCCATTGCTTGCCGGGAAACCGGGAGGCCAGGAGAAAGGAAAGGAGCTGAGTCTTGTCGCCCATTTCAGCCAGGGCGACCATACCGAACGAAGCAATGAGTGCTTCCATGTGACATCCAAAGGGGGCCGGCAACAAACGAACCAATGACTTCGCTGCCCAGTGCCAGCCCCAGCTGGTGGACAGAAAAGTCAAAGGTCTCGCTGAGCCAATCAGGCTGCCGGCGCCATGGTTTTTTGTACCAAGTATGTTGACGCAGGCTCCTCCAGGGGGACTGGAGGCTAGCTACTCCCCTAAGACGGCGCAGATGATACCACAGGCTTGCGCTGGCGAGGATCCGGTGCCCCGGCGCTCAAAACGCCTTACTCATGAACACGCGCCTTGTGCCATTTGACGCACACCTTTGCCGCGAACAATACTAGAGAGCTTTGGGGGCGCCCAGGCTCCATCCATGCCAGACCATACCGACTTACGATGACCCAGCCCGATATCCATGACCACGCCTCCCTGATCAGTGCCTTCCGGCGCGGCCACCGGCCCGCCTACCTGTTTTTCTGGGGCCACAGCGCCAGGCCGGGAGCCGCGGTGGGCAAGGAGTGCCTGTCGCAGTGGTGGCCCGCGCGGTTCAGCGTGGATGGCCAGGTGTTCGCCAGCGCCGAGCATTTCATGATGGCTGGCAAGGCGCGCCTGTTCGGCGACGAGCCCGCCCTGGCGCGTATCCTGGCGGCGCCTTCGCCCGCCGCGGCCAAGCGGCTTGGCCGCGAGGTGCGCGGCTTTGACGAAGGGCGCTGGAATGCCGCGTGCCAGGCGCTGGTGACGCAGGGCAATATTGAAAAATTCCGCCAGAATCCGGACCTCGCTGGCTACCTGCTCGGCACCGGGCGGCGCGTGCTGGTGGAGGCCAGCCCGGTGGACCGCATATGGGGCATTGGCCTGGCCGCTGACGATCCGCGCGCGGCCAATCCCGATCAGTGGCGCGGGCCCAACCTGCTCGGATTTGCGCTGATGGCTGTGCGCGAGGCGCTCAGGGAAGGCGCGGCGCATTAGAGCGGGAGGAAGGGGCGGAGTCATCCGCCCCTTCCTCTGATCCTGATCAGTCCTCCGCGACGAAACCGGTAGCCTCCACAATCGGCTTCCAGGCGGCGCGCTCCAGCTGGATGCGATGCCGCGCCTCCTGGCCAGGCTTGGCTGCCACTTCCAGCCCAAGGGCCTCCAGCTTGCCGGCGGTCGCGGCGTTGCCGGAGGCGACGATGAACATCTTCTCGACCTTGGCAACGACATCCGGCTGGGTGCCGGCCGGCAGGAACGCGCCGTACCAGCTGGTGGCGTAGTCATACTGGCTGAAGCCTTGCTCCTTCAAGGTCGGCACATCCGGTAGCGCCTTGGCGCGCCGCGTGCCGCTCACGCCCAGGAACTGCAGCTTGCCGCCCTTGTACAGCGGCATCATGCTGGCCACGGCATCCCAGCCGATCGACACCGTGCCGCTGATCACGTCGACCAGCATCGGGGACGCGCCGCGGTAAGCGGCCGGCGTGATGGCGATGCCGGCGGCCTTGCCCAGCGCTACCGTGCCCAGGTGGCCGGCGCTGCCGATGGTCGCCAGGCCCAGGCTGGCGCTATTGGGATTGCGCCTGGCCCACTCCACGAACTCCTTCATGTTCTTGTACGGCTGCTGCACGCCCGCCGCGATCACGGTTGGCACGTCGGTCAGCACGGCTGCGGGCACCAGGTCCTTGTCCGCGTCGTAACCCAGCTTTTTGTAGGTCAGCGGGAAGATGGTGAACAGCGGCGACGGCCCGATGAAGATGGTCTTGCCATCCGGCTTGGCGCGCTTCACGTAGTCGAGCGCCAGGCGGGCCGATGCGCCGGGTTTGTTCTCCACGATGACGGTGCCATGCCCATCCTGGCGCAGTTGCTCGGCATAGATCCGGGCGAGGCTGTCGGCCGCGCCGCCGGGGGCGTAGCCGACGATGATGTGCATCGCGGCATCCGGGTTGTCCGCCGCGCTGGCTGGCCGGGGCAGGGCGAGGACAGCAACGGCGCAGGCCGACAGCGCCAGGGTGTGGATCACGAGGTTGCGGCGTAAAGCTTGGGTCATGGCGGATGCGGTGGCGAAGTCTATCGGTGATGAAGGGGGAGGCGGTTGCAGCGGATTACGGTTGCGGCCACTGGCCAAGCAGCCCGTGCGACGCCTCGAACAGCGCCGACACACGCAGCAGTTCAGCGTCGCCGCGGAACTGGCCCACCAGCTGCAAGCCGATCGGCAGCCCGTCGCTGCCGAAGCCGCAGGGCAGGCTGATGGCGGGGTGGCCGGTCATGTTGAACGGCATGGTCCACGGGAACCAGTGCGCGCGCACGTTTTCGAAAGCCTCGCCGTCGATGTCGATGGTGCCGAACAGGTCCTGCCCGATGGGCAGCGCCGTGCGCGTCAGCGTAGGCATGGCGAGGAGGTCTGCGCGCTGCAGCAGCGCCTGCACGCGCTGGAACAGCTTCGTGCGGTCGAACATGGCTTGCTGGTACTCCACGCCGCTGACCTGCGCGGCGGAGGCCACCTGCCGCAGGAACGTGGCGCTGAGCTGGTCGCCGTGCTCCTCGGCAATAGCGGCAAAGCGCGCGCGCCAGACCGTATGGTTGATGGCGCGCCAGATCGGCTCCACGTCGAAGCCTTCGCCGGAGAAAGGTTCCAACTCCGCGCCAAGGTCGGCCAGCTTGGACAGGCTCGCCTCGAAGGCCCGCGCCACCTCCGCTGATGCCGGGCGTCCTGGCGGCGTCAGGCAGTAAAGGATGCGGCGCCCGCGCAGATCGCCTTGCGCTCGCGCCGCGCTGACATAGTCCGGCTTGGGCACGCCGATGGACCAGGGGTCGCAGGCATGCTCGCCGGCCATCGCCTGCAGCATCAGGCCGGTATCCGCGACCGTGCGCGTGGTCGGCGTGACATAGGTCTGGTTGCCGAACAGGTCCTGCGCCTGGCTGTGCGGAATCACGCCGTTGCTCTGCTTGATGCCGACCACGCCGTTGCAAGCGGCCGGAATCCGAGTGGAGCCACCGCCATCGGTTGCGACCGCCAGCGGCGCGATGCCGCTAGCCACGGCGACCGCCGCGCCGCCGCTCGATCCGCCGCTGGTGCGCTCGCGGCTCCAGGCATTGCGCGTGCGGCCAAACAGCGGCGAATCGGTCAGGCATTTGGAGCCGAACTCGGGCGTGGTGGTCTTGCCGATCAGGATGGCGCCGTGCTCGCGCAGGCGGGCGATGGCCACCGCATCGTGGTCGGGCACGTTGTCCCGGTACGGCGCCACGCCAAATGTGGTGCGCACGCCCTTCGTATTGACGAGGTCTTTCGCGGTGAAGGGAATGCCGTGCAGCAGCCCAAGTGGCTTGCCCGCCATGACGGCTTGCTCCGCCTCGCGGGCGGCGGCGATGGCTTGGTCGGCGCACAGCGTGATGAAGCAGTTCAGCTCAGGCTGCAGCCGGGCGGCGCGGTCGAGCACGGCCTGCGTGAGCTCGACGGGTGAGATTTCCTTGCGGGCGATGCGGCCTTGAAGCTCGGCGGCGGACAGAAAGCAAAGCGCATCGCTCATCGGCGGGCGTCTCCAGAAAGTGTCTCGGGGGGCTGGATGCCGCGCTTTGCGAGGCTTTGGTTTTTGGATCCAGAATCCACTGTTTGCGGCTATAGTAGACCCGTGGGCAGCCCTTGTAAACTGCGCCACCCAAGCTGAATCACCCCGTGCCCAAACGGCGCCGGGATGCGAAAAATTGCGCGAAGTTTCATAAAATTGGGGGCAAATGGCAGAAACATTCGAATGGCAAGGCCGGGTGCGGCTGGTCGAGGAAGTCGCCCAGGTCCTGCGCCAGCGCATCTATCGCGGCATCTACCCGCCGGGCAAGCCACTGCGCCAGGTGGAGATTTCCGAGGACCTGAAGATCAGCCGCACGCCGCTGCGCGAAGCGCTGCGCATCCTGGAGCGCGAGGGCCTGGTCAGCGCCGAGACGGCACGCGGCGTGACCGTGGTCAGCGCGGATTTCCGGCAGCTGATGGACGCCTACGAGTTGCGGGAGGTGATCGACGGCCTGGCGGCCCGGCTGGCGGCATCACGCGCCAGCGAGCTGGCCGGGGCGCCCTTGCGCGCCATCATCGAGGCGCAGCGGGGGAGCCTCGATCCCTGGCGGCCCGAGGTCTATACAGCGGCCAATGTCGAGTTTCACACGGCCATCATCGGGCTGGCAGCGAACGAGTACCTGGCGCGGCAGGTGCCCATTGTGCATATGACATCGCAGGTGTTTGCGCCAAGGGTCCTGTTTGCCCGCGACCGGGCACTGGCGGCCATCGAGGAGCACGAGCAGATCGTGGCGGCGATCGAAGGCGCGGATGCCGATGAGGCGGAACATCTGGCCCGCCTGCATATCCGCAATTCGATGGCGCGGCTCAGGGCGCTGGCGCAGGGGGAAAGCGACGACGTCGCGGTGGTTGCTGAACCCTAAGTGCTAAGTGCTAAGTGCTGGCGGGGGCCGCAAGGACCACGTTTATGGCTGCTGCGGCTCCGCGGCAACCGGTAATTCCTGGCGCAGCGCCGGATGGTGCCGGTTCACGCTTCTCGCCCCGAGGACCAGCGCCAGCAGAAACGCCAGCAGGTACCCCGCAAACGTAATGGTTGCTTCCATCTCCGACCCCTCTATGCACGTTCGCGCTATTTTTTTGCTAGCCGCGAGTATGCGCAAAAGCACACCTGGCTCGCTACCACTCGACGGAGGGGGGTGTGGCCCGAATCACAACGTGGTTGGCCGCACAGGCAGCCAGGTACATGGGTGTTGAGTTCGCTTGTGTCCTGATGGGTCCTGATGGCACACTTGCAACACTGTTGCAAAAATAGAAGGCCGGGCCGCTCATGGCCCCGCGCCCTCGCCCTCCCAGCCATCCCATGTGGCGACGCCCGTTAGTGCTCCTGCTCTGCGTGTTCCTGCTCTTCGGGCAGGCGGGTGCGGTCGTCCACGCGCTTTCCCATCTCCACGCGTCCCAGCAGAGCAATCCATGCGCGGCACCGGCCGACATTGAACAGTGCGGGCCCGGCCACGACGCCTGCCTGCAATGCCTGGCCTTCGCGGCCGCCGCCGTGGGCATGCCGTCGATGGCTTGCTGGCTGCTGCTCGTCAGCTTCCGCCGCTGGCACTACCCGCTGCTCGCCGAGCGGCACATCGCGCCCATCGCCTCGCCACGGCCCCGCAGCCGTGGCCCCCCTCTGACTGGCGGATTGTTCGCTTAGTGCATGCGCGCGGGCCTGAGGGCCGTGCGCAACATTCCCATTCCGTCAGAGGCACCCCATGTCCCGTTTTCCGCTTCGAGCCATCGCGGCCGGCGCCGCGTCGGCGCTCGCCCTGTCCGCCCACGCGCAGTCATCGCCGGCCGACCCGTCTTCTTCCTCACCATTCTCGCCATCGGTTCCCGCCCCGGCACCCGCGCCGGCAGCCAGCGCCAAGGCCCTGAATGCCGTCGTGGTCACCGCCAAGCGGCTCGACGAGGCGCGCAACGCCTTGTCGCCCGAGACCGGCAGCTCGGTCTATCGTTTCGACAGCGAGGACATCAACGCGCTGCCCCAGGGAGAAAACACGCCGCTGAACCAGGTCCTGCTGCAAGCCCCCGGCGTGGTGCAGGACTCCTTTGGCCAGTTGCACGTGCGCGGCGACCACGCCAACCTGCAATACCGCATCAACGGCGTCATCATTCCCGAGCCGATCAGCGGCTTCGGGCAAATGCTGGATACGCGTTTCGCGGACGAGATCAAGCTGATCACCGGGGCGCTGCCGGCGCAGTACGGTTTTCGCACGGCGGGCATCGTGGACATCCGCACCAAGGGTGCGGCCGCCGACGAGGAGGGGCAGCCCAAGGCTTTCGGCGGCGAGATCGGCACGGTCTTCGGCAGCCACGCCGATCATGAGCTCAACGGCTATGTGCAGGGCGCAAAAGGGCCGTGGAGCTATTTCCTGAGCGGCTCCTTTGTCGAGAACAACCTCGGCATCGAGAACCCCGCCGCCGGGCGCAATGCCATTCACGATCACACCGACCAGGGCAAGGCATTCGGCATGCTGTCCTACCTGATCAATCCGGACAGCCGGGTGAGCTTCATGTTTGGCAGCGCCGACAACCGCTTCCAGATTCCGAACCGGCCGGGCCTGTCGCCATCGTTTACCATCGACGGCGTGGCCACGCCGCCCTCCGACCAGCTCAACGCCAACCAGCGCGAGAAGACCGATTTCCAGATCCTCTCGTACCAGAACAAGGTATCGTCCGCGCTCGATTTCCAGGTGTCGCTGTTCCATCGCACCAGCCGCGTCGACTACAACCCGGACCCGATCGGCGACCTGGCCTACACCGGCGTTGCCGCCAACATCACGCGCAGCAACGAAGCCTACGGCGTGCAGGCCGACGGCAGCTACGTGCTCAACCCCAGCCACACGCTGCGCACCGGCGTGTTCGTGCAGCGCGAGCATTACGGCGTGGACAACACCTCCAGCGTGCTTCCCGCCGACGCCAACGGCAACCAGACCAGCGGGGTGCCATTCACCATCGTGGACAACACCAGCAATACGGGCACCACGCTGGGCTTTTACCTGCAAGACGAGTGGAAGGCCACCGACAAGCTGACGGTCAACTACGGCGCGCGCTATGACCACGTCAACACGGTTGTCAGCGAGCAGCAGATCAGCCCGCGCCTGGGGCTGACCTACGATCTCACCAACGTCACACGCCTGCATGCCGGCTACGCGCGTTACTTCACGCCACCGGCGACCGAGAAGATCGACACCACCTCGGTGGCCAGCTTCGCCGGCACCACCAACGCCTTGCCGTCGGACGCCAACACGGCCGTGCGCTCGGAGCGCTCGGATTACTTCGACCTTGGCGTGTCGCACCAGGCCACGCGCAACCTCACGCTGGGCCTGGATGCCTACTACCGCAAGGTGCGCCACCTGCAAGACGAAGGGCAGTTCGGCAACGCGCTGATCTTCTCCTCGTTCAACTACGACCAAGGCAAGATCTACGGGCTGGAGGGCACGGCCAACTACCGGCAGGGGAGCTTTGCCGCTTACGCCAACCTGGGCGTTTCGCGCGCCTTGGCCAAGGGGGTCGAGACCGGGCAGTTCCATTTCGGCGCGGATGAGCTGGCGTATATCGCCAGCAACTGGGTCCACCTCGACCACGACCAGACGGTGGCGGGCTCGTTCGGTACCTCGTACACGTGGCACGGCACGCTGCTGAGCGCGGATGCGCTGTTCGGCAGCGGCTTGCGCAACGGCTTCGCCAACACCAATCACCTGGGCGCCTACTTCCAGGTCAACGTGGGCGCCGGACACGCCTTCGATGCGCCGGTCATCGGCAAATTCAAAGTCCGGCTGACGGTGATCAACCTGTTCGATCGCAACTACCAGTTGCGCGACGGGACCGGCATCGGGGTGGGCGCGCCGCAGTATGCGCCGCGGCGCAGCTTCTACGTGGCGTTGTCAAAGCCCTTCTGAGCGCGGGGGTGGCGCGCGGCGTTGGCCCGCGTCGCCCCCCAGTTAACGTCGATCTAACCGCTCTACACCGCCGAGGCTTTCACCGCCCCATTGGCAAAGAAAGCCTGCAGGTTTTCAAACACCAGATCCGCCATCGCATTGCGCGTCTCGTGCGTGGCGCTGGCGATATGCGGCAGCAGCACGACGTTGTCCAGCGCGAACAGCGCCTGCGGCACCTGCGGCTCGTTCTCGAACACATCCAGCCCGGCGCCTGCAATGCGCCCCTGCACCAGCGCATCCACCAGCGCGGCTTCGTCGACCACGGTGCCGCGCGCGATATTGATCAGGAAGCCTTTCGGGCCTAGCGCGTCGAGTACCTCGGCCGACACCAGGTGCCGGGTCTCGGGGCCGCCCGCGGTGGCGATGACCAGGAAGTCCGCCCACCTGGCCAGCTCGCTCAGGGAGGGCTCATGGCGGTAGGGCGCATCCTGCGCGGGGCGGCGGCTGTGGTAGCGCACTTCCATGTCAAAGCCCGCGCCGCGCCGGGCAATGACGCGTCCGATGCGACCCATGCCGACGATGCCCATGCGCTTGCCGCTGACGCGGGTGGCGAGCGGGAACTGCGCCTTTGGCCACTCGCCGCGCCGCACGAAACGGTCGGCCGCGCTGAAGCCGCGCGCCACGTCCATCAGCAGGCCGAAGGCCGTATCGGCCACGCAATCATTGAGCACGTCGGGCGTATAGCCAACGGCGATGCCGCGCGCGCGTGCGGCGTCCAGATCGATCTTGTCGAGGCCCACGCCAAAGCTGGAGATAACCTTCAGCTTTGGCAAGGCCGCGATCATCGCGGCGTCGACGCCGATCGCGGCGCGCGTGGTCAGTGCGGCGAACTCGCCGCCGTGGCTGGCGAGGAAGGCGGCGGGATCGGTCTCGGCCCACAGCGGGTGGACGTCGTAGTGCTCGGCGAGGCTGGCTTCAAGCGCGGCGGGCAGGCGTCCGTGCTGGGCAAGGCGTGGTTTCATGAGAAGAGATCCAAATGGTGAAAATGGTGATGGTGGTCCGGCGGTGCTTGATTCAGTCCGCGCTGAGCTTGTTGTCCTGGATGATCTTGGCGTAGCGCTTGCGATCCGTGGCAATCAGGTCGGCGAACTGCGTGGGCGTGCTGCCCACGGGAATGGCGCCTTGCGCGATCAGTTGCTCCTTCACCGCGGGCATCGCCACCACTTCCTTCACGCCGGCGGCGATCTTGTCGACGATGTCCTTGGGCGTGCCGGCCGGCGCCAGCAGGCCGACCCAAGATCCCGACTCGGCGCCGGCGATGCCCGCCTCTGCCAGCGTCGGCACGTCCGGCAGCGCGGGCGAGCGGACCTTGCTGGTCACGGCCAGCGCGCGCAGCTTGCCGGATTTCACATGGCCGGCGGTTTCCAGGATCGAGGCGAACAGCATGTCGACATTGCCTGCCATCAGGTCGGTCATGGCCGCGCCGCCGCCCTTGTAGGGCACATGCAGCAGGTCGGTACCGGTAGCTGCCTTGAAGATCTCGGCCGACAGATGCGGCGAGCCGCCGCTGCCCGAGCTGGCATAGGTCAGCTTGCCGGGCTGCGCCTTGGCCAGCGCCACCAGTTCCTTCGGGTTCCTGGCCGGCAGTTTGGGCGTTACCACCAGGGCAAAGGGCAACTCCGCCATCAGGCTGACCGGCACGAAGGCGGCCGGGTCATAGTTGAGTTTCTTGTAAAGCGAGGGATTGATCGATTGCGTGCCGACATTGCCGGCCACCAGCGTGTAGCCATCCGGCTTGGCGCGGGACACGATGTCCAGCCCGACATTGCCGGCCGCGCCGGGGCGGTTGTCCACCAGTACCGGCTGGCCCCAGAGTTGCGAGAGCCGCAGCGCCACCAGGCGGGTGCCCACGTCGGTGCCGCCGCCGGGGGCGAACGGCAGGATGATGGTCACCGGCTTGGTCGGCCAGGCAACGCCGGGCTGGGCCTGCGCGGCGGGCAGCCAGGCGCCGATGGCCAGGGCGATCAGGGCCGCGCGGCGGCCAAGTGTGGGGGTGTAGAGCGAGCGCATGTCTTGTCTCCGAAAGTACGGCTTGCTGGCCGGGCGCCTTGGCGCCGGCACGCATGGGTTGGTGGTTGCCCGGCGGCAACTCACTCGGGCTGGATGCCCGCATCCTTGGCCACCTTGGCCCACTTGCCCATTTCCACTTGCAGGAAGCTGGCGAATTGCGCGGGCGTGCCGCCTGCGGGCTCGATGCCGGCGTTCTGCAGGCGCTCGCGCACGTCGGGCGAAGCCAGCGCCTTGTTGATCTCGGCGTTGAGCTTGTCCACCACCGCCTTGGGGGTGCCGGCCGGGGCCAGCACGCCGCCCCAGGTGCTGGTCTCATAGCCGGGCAGCCCGGCCTGCGCCATGGTCGGCACCTGCGGGGCGGCCGATGAGCGCTTGGCGGTCGTCACCGCCAGCGGGCGCACCTTGCCGCCCTTGACCTGCGGCCCGATGGCGGCAACGGTGTCGAACATCAGCGACACGCGGCCGCTGGTCAGGTCCGGATGCGCCAGCGTGCTGCCCTTGTACGGGATGTGGACCATGTCGATGCCCGTCATGCTCTTGAACAGCTCGCCCGAGAAATGCGGCGCGCCGCCCGAACCGCTGGACGCGAACGACAGCTTGCCCGGGTTGGCCTTGCCGTAGGCGATCAGTTCCTTGACGGATGTCACAGGCAGGGAAGGGGACACCACCAGCATCAGCGGCACCACGTGGGTCAGCGCCACCGGCTCAAAGCTCTTGACGGTGTCGAAGGGCAGCTTCTTCACCATGCTGGGATTGATGGCGTGGCTGCTGGCCACCAGCGCCAGCATGTAGCCGTCCGGCGGGCTCTTGGCCACGAGGTCGGTGCCGATGATGCCGGTGGCGCCGGGGCGGTTGTCCACCACCACGGACTGGCCCCAGGCTTCGGTCATCTTCTGGCCCACCAGCCGCGCTACCAGGTCGATGGCGCCGCCGGGGGAGGCGGGGACGATGATGGTGATGGTCTTGGTGGGGTAGCTGCCTTCGGCGGCATGGGTGGCGGGGGCGGCCAAGGCGAGTGCGGCCGCGATGCCCGCTAGTGCTGCGGCAATGGGCTTGGTGTAGAAGTGCATGTAGTCTCCTGTGCGTTTTTGTTTCGGCTTAATGCTTTCCATCCAACGCGCAGCGAGAGCGCCAACGCATCATTTCGCAACTGCGCGGCTCCCCTCTCCCACTTCGTGGGAGAGGGGAGCAAACCGTGGCAACGCCGGACGAGCCATCAATTGGCCGTCGCCCCCGATTTCTTCACCAGTTCGGCCCAGCGCGGGATCTCCTTGCCCATGAACGCCGCGAGTTCGGCGGGGCTGCTGCCTACCACTTCCATGCCCAGTTGCTGCGTCATCCGTTGCTGCACGGCGGGCTGCTTCAGCGCGCGCACCACTTCGGCGTTCAGGCGCTGCACCACGTCCTTCGGCGTGCCGTGCGGCGCGTATAGCGCCTGCCACGACACCATCTCGAAGCCCGGCACACCGGCCTCGGCCATGGTCGGCACGTTGGGCGCCAGCGCGGAGCGCTTGGGCGAGGTCACGGCCAGCGCGCGCAGCTTGCCGGCCTTGATCATGGCGTCGCCCGCGGTCAGCTGGTCAAAGAGAAAGGGAACGAGGCCAGCGGCCACGTCCTGGATCGCCTGCGGGCTGCCCTTGTAAGGCACGTGGGTCATCGGCACCTTGATCATGTCGGCGAACAGCTCACCTGCCAGATGCGTCGAAGTGCCCGCGCCCGACGACGCGAAGCTCAGGCCCGGATGGCTTTTCGCATAGGCGATCAGCTCCTTCACGTTGTGGATCGGCAGCTTGGCGTCGACCATCAGCACATTGGGCACGTAGGCGATCAGGCAGACCGGCTCGAAATCCTTGACCGGGTCGTATGAGAGATTCTTGTACAGGCTCGCGTTGATGGCATGCGTGCTGATGGTGCCGCCAAACAGCGTGTAGCCATCCGGCTTGGCGCGCGCCACGTAGCCCGCGCCCACCGCACCGGCCGCACCGGGCCGGTTCTCGACCACCACCGGCTGGCCCAGCGCCTTCGAGACTTCCTGCCCGATGGTACGGGCGACGATATCGGTGGAGCCGCCCGCCGCGAACGGCACCACCCAGGTGATCGGGCGCGACGGCCATTTGTCCTCGGCCTGCGCGCCGGTACTGAACAGGAACAGGGCGCTGGCCGCGGCCAGCATGCCGAGGGCGCCAAGGCGGCGCAGCGCGCCTCGCTTGTTGTGATGCATCTTGTCTCCATCCGTGGCCGCCTTGCCCCTCGCGTCGGGAGCCGGCTGGCTCATGTGCTTGTTTGTGGCTTGTTTGTGGCTTGTTTTGGCTTGTTTTGGCTTGTTCGTAGCTTGCCGAGGCTTGTCCCGTCTGGCAGGCGGCGATGCTCAGCGGCCCTTGGTTTCGCGCCAGGCGGCAAAGTCCAGCCTGCTTTGCTCCTGGGTCGGCGGATACAGGCCGATGATCGAGCGGCCCTTCATCACTTCCTCCGTGACGAAGTCTTCGAACGCGGTCATCTCCACCGCTTCCGCCGCGATTTCCTCGGCCAGGTGGCGCGGCACGATGATCACGCCTTCGGCATCGCCCACCACCACGTCGCCCGGGAACACCGCCACGTCGCCGCAGCCGATGGGGCCGTTGATCTCGATGGCCTGGTGCAGCGTCAGGTTGGTCGGCGCGGAGGGGCGATGGTGATAGGCCGGCATGGCCAGCCGCGCAATCTCCGGCGAATCGCGAAAGCCGCCATCGGTGACGACGCCGGCCGCGCCGCGCTGCATCAGGCGCGTGATCAGGATCGAGCCGGCGGAGGCCGCGCGCGCGTCCTTGCGGCTGTCGATCACCAGCACCGCGCCGGATGGGCACTGCTCAACCGCCTGGCGTTGCGGATGGTTCGGATCCAGGAACACCGAGATCGGGTTCAGGTCTTCGCGCGCCGGGATGTAGCGCAGCGTGAAGGCCTCGCCAACCATGTTGCCGCGCTCGGGATTGAGCGGGTGCACGTCCTGGATGAACTGGTTGCGCAAGCCGCGCTTGAACAGCGCCGTGCACAACGTCGCGGTGCTGACGGTCTTGAACTGCTCGATGGTCTGCTGGCTGAGCTTGCCGGCCTGGGTCGTGGTCGTGGTATCGGTCGTGGTATCGGTCATGATGGGTCCGCTATCAGTAGATGCTGGGTTCGCCCGTGGGCGCGCCAAAATCGGTTTGCAGGAAGTCGAAGTCGCAGCCGTCGTTGGCTTGCCGGATATGCTTGGAGAACATCCAGCCATAGCCGCGCCCGAAGCGCGGCGGCGGCGGCGTCCACGCGGCCTTGCGGCGCGCCAGCTCTTCGTCGGACACCTCCAGGTGGATGCTGCGGCGGTCGATGTCGACCGAGATCATGTCGCCGGTGCGCACCAGCGCGAACGGGCCGCCGATATACGATTCCGGCGACACGTGCAGGATGCAGGCGCCGTAGCTGGTGCCGCTCATGCGCGCGTCCGACATGCGCAGCATGTCCCGCACGCCTTGTTGGACCAGCTTCTTGGGGATGGGCAGCATGCCCCATTCCGGCATGCCCGGGCCGCCTTGCGGGCCGGCGTTGCGCAGGATCAGGATGTGGTCGGCGGTGACGTCGAGATCGTCGCGCTCCACCGCTTCCTTCATCGACGGGTAGTCGTCGAACACCAGCGCCGGGCCGGTGTGCTTGAAGAATCGTTTCTCGCAGGCGCTGGGCTTGATCACGCAGCCGTCCGGCGCGATATTGCCCTTGAGCACGGCCAGCGCGCCCTCCTGGTACAGCGCGTTTTCCTTGGTGCGGATCACGTCGTCGTTATAGACCTCGGCACCCGCGATGTTCTCGCCCAGCGTGCGGCCGGTGACGGTCAGCGCATCCAGGTGCAGCTTGTCGCTGATGCGGTTCATCAGCGCGGGCAGGCCGCCAGCGTAGAAGAAATCCTCCATCAGGTATTTGTCGCCGCTGGGCCGGATATTGGCGATCACCGGCACGTGGCGGCTGGTCTTGTCGAAATCCTCCAGCCCGATGTCATGCCCGGCGCGGCGCGCCATGGCGATCACGTGGATGATGGCGTTGGTGGAGCAGCCCATCGCCATGGCCACGGCGATGGCGTTTTCAAACGAGGCACGCGTCTGGATCCGTTGCGGGGTCAGGTCTTCCCACACCATGTCCACGATGCGCCGTCCGGCCTCGGAGCACATGCGGATATGGTTGGCATCGGCAGCGGGGATCGACGAGGCGCCCGGCAGCGTCATGCCGATGGCCTCGGCAATCGCCGTCATGGTGCTGGCCGTGCCCATCGTCATGCAGGTGCCGTGGCTGCGGGCGATGCCGCCCTCGATGCCGATCCACTCGGTCTTGCTGATATTGCCGGCGCGGCGCTCGTCCCAGAACTTCCAGGCGTCGGAGCCGGAACCCAGCACATTGCCCTTCCAGTTGCCGCGCAGCATCGGGCCGGCCGGCACGTAGATGGCCGGCACGCCCGCGCTCGACGCGCCCATCAGCAAGCCAGGCGTGGTCTTGTCGCAGCCGCCCATCAGCACCGCGCCGTCGATGGGGTGGGAGCGGATCAGTTCCTCCGCTTCCATCGCCAGCATGTTCCGGTACAGCATGGTGGTTGGCTTGACCGCGCTTTCCGACAGCGAGATGGCGGGGAGCTCGATCGGGAAGCCGCCGGCTTGCAGGATGCCGCGCTTGACGTCGTCGACACGCTGCTTGAAGTGGGAGTGGCAGGGATTGATGTCGGACCACGTGTTGATGATCGCGATGATCGGGCGGTCCAGCCATTCGTCGGGCGAGTAGCCCATCTGCATGATGCGCGAGCGGTGCCCGGAGGAGCGCAGGTCGTCGGGGGCAAACCAGCGCGCGCTGCGCAGGGTCTCGGGCGTCTTCTTGCGTGACGTCATGTTGTCTCTTCCACGGATGTTGTCATTGGGCCGGACCTCCGGTGCCAGAACTGGGCGGTAGAGATACGACATCTGATATCGTCGGATGGATTAAAGCACTAATATATTAGTGTGTCAAACCGTAAAGCTTTCCATTAAACTGCTGCCATGAGACGCAATGCAGCGTCTTTGTGCGTGATAAGCCACGCCCGTGCAGTGAAACCAGACCGCCCGATGGAAGCCACTGAAGCCACTGAAGCCACCTTGTCCGCCCCGCAGATTCAATTCCAGTTCGACCGCACCCGGCATGCCGCGCCGCAGGTGTTCGAGCATATGCGGGACATGATCATCTCCATGACGCTGCCGCCCGGCACGGTGCTGTCGCGCACGGATCTCGCCGCGCAGTACGGCATCAGCCAGACGCCGGTGCGCGATGCCCTGATGCGCCTTGCCGAGGAAGGGCTGGTCGATATCTTCCCGCAGCACGCCACCGTGGTCAGCCCCATCAGCATCGCGCTGGCCCAGCAGGCGCATTTCCTGCGGCGCTCCGTGGAATTGGAAATCGTGCGCACGCTGGCCGAGCAACCCGACCCCGCGCTGGTGGAGCGGCTGCGCCTGAGCGTGGCGCGGCAGCAGGCCATGCTGGCCGCCCAGGACTTCGCGGAGTTCTCCCTGTTCGACCAGGCCTTCCACCGCCAGATGTACGAAGCCGCCCGCGTGCCGGACCTGTGGATGCTGGTGCGCCGCCAGAGCGGCCACCTGGACCGCCTGCGCCGCCTGCACCTGCCGATCGCCGGCAAGGCCAACGCGGTTGTGGCGGATCACACTGCCATCGTCGATGCGATCGCCAGCGGCGACCCCGACGCCGCCCAGGCCAGCCTGCGCCGGCATCTTTCCGGCACGCTCGCCAATCTCGAAGAGATCCGCGCTCGCTACGGAGATTTCCTGCAGTAGCGGCAAGCAGCAAGCAGCAGCCGGTGAGACGTAATCCGCACATTATCGCGGCCTTGCGCGATACCCCGGCAAAGGGTGGCGATCGACGCCCGTGGCTTCGATACGGCATCCCTGCCATGAATGTGCCACAAAATCTTCAAGTTGCTGAAACAATAGGCAGTCCGACCGGATTGGCGGCTGCAAGCCGGTTGGCGGGAAGCAAGGTGCCTGTTATCCACAGTATTTGTGGATAACACGACCCATAAAAACGGGCTTTGTTCATGGGGCGCCATAAATTGTCAAGCGGTTAGAGGGTTTGCTCGAATGGCTGGCGGCGGGGGCTGTTCGACCAGGTTCCCCGCGCCCGGCGGCGTTCGGATCCTTCCTTGTCCCATCGGTTTTATTTTCCTATAGTCCCATTCATAGAACTATTCGAACGTACGTTGGGGGGAGACGATGGAGATGACGGCTGGCGCCCTGTCCGGGGTCAAGGTGGTGGACATCACGGCGGTATTCATGGGGCCCTCGGCCACGCAGATGCTTGGCGACCTCGGCGCCGACGTGATCAAGGTGGAGTCGCCCGAGGGCGATGTCACGCGCGGCATCGGGCCGTGCGGCGACGAGAAGATGGGGCCGCTCTACCTTGGCCTGAACCGCAACAAGCGCAGCGTCGTGCTGGACCTCAAATCGGAAGACGGGCGCGAAGCGTTGCTGCGGCTGGTGCAAGACGCCGACGTGCTGGCCTACAACGTCAGGCCGCAAGCCATGCAGCGCCTGGGGCTGGACTACGAAACGCTGTCCGCGCTGAACCCGCGCCTGGTCTATGTCGGCATGTTCGGTTTTTCGCAGCGCGGCCGCTACGCGCCGCAGGCCGCGTTCGACGACCTGATCCAGGCGGCCTGCGGCCTGCCCCAGGCGGTGGCCAAGGGCAGCGGCGATATCCCGCGCTATCTCCCGATCACCATTGCCGACCGCTCGGTGGGGCTCTACGCCTTTGGCGTGATCTGCGCCGCGCTGTACGCGCAAGCGCGCACCGGCAAGGGCCAGCGCGTGGACGTGCCGATGTTCGAGACCATGGTGCCCTATGTGCTGGGCGACCACCTTTACGGCGAGACCTTCGTGCCGCCGCGCGGCGGCTTTGGCTATCCGCGCCTGCTGTCGCCTGAGCGCCGGCCCTACCAGACGCGCGACGGCCATGTGTGCTGCCTGATCTATCACGACCATCACTGGCGCACCTTCCTCAAGGCCATCGGCAAGGCCGGCTTGTTCGACACCGATCCCCGCTTCGCCAGCATCACCACGCGCACCGCCCACATCACGGAGCTTTACGCGATGGTCAGCGACGAAATGGCCAAGCGCACCACGGACGAATGGCGCGCGCTGCTCAAGGAGGCCGATATCCCGGTGTTCCCCATGCACACGTTCGAAACGCTGCTCGATGATCCGCATCTGCGCGACATCGGCTTCTTCCGCGAGACCGATCACCCGGGCGTGGGCCGCATCCGCGAGATGGCGGTCCCCAGCGAATGGTCGGGCACGCCGCCCACCAGCCAGCGCCACGCCCCCGCGCTGGGGGAGCACAGCCGCGAGGTGCTGCGCGAGGTGGGCTATGACGACACCGCCATCGACCGCATGATGGCCGCGGGCACCACGCGCGGATCGGAAAATGCAAAGGCAAAGGCTTAGCGTGAGGCAACGAGCATGAAGGCAAAGGCCGACTCTGCGGCGGCCCCCGACGGCGAGGCGCATGCGCTGCCAGACGATGGCACGGGCGGCGTGGCGCGCTACCGGCAGCTAGCCAGCGTGCTGCGCCACCGGATCATCTCTGGCGAATGGCCGCTTGGGCACCAGTTGCCCACGGTGGAGCGCCTTGCGCAGACCTACGGCATCGCCCGCGTCACCGTCAGGCAAGCCTTTGCCGTGTTGGCCGAGGAGGGCCTGGTCAGCAGCCAGCGCGGGCGCGGCACGCACGTCACCGGCCAGCCGCCCGGGCCGAGCGAAGGCATGCGATCCGCGATCAACAACGAGCTGGTCGGCGGCACCGAGCTGGAAATCCGCATCCTGGACAAACGCAGGGATGTCAGCCTGCCGCCGGGCTTGCCCACGCGCGGCGAGCCGCTGGGCCGCTACGTGCTGCTGCACAAGCTGCACGTGCATGATGGCGAGCCGTTCTGCCTGATCGAGCTGTACGTGGCCGAGTCCGTCTTCAGCCAGTTCCCGCGCGGCAGTGAAAAGCACCGCAAGATCGCCCGCCTGCTGCGCGAGGCCGTGGGAGAGCGCCTTGGCATCATGCATCAGACCATGACGGTGGAACCCGCCGACTATGCGATGGCGCGCGCGCTGGCCTACGGCTTTGCCGCGCCCATCGCCAAGATCGTGCGCACCACGCTGGATATCGACGGCAAGGTGCTCACGGCGGGGTGTTTCTGGTATCGCGGGGACCGCTTCATCCTCGACGTGGAATTGCCCGCCCACCTGGCCGATCGCTACCCGGCGCTCGCGGTACCCGACAGCCGCAGCTGAGCGTTACCCCGAAAGAAACCCAGCAGATGCCGCAAAGGCACAAGCTGTAAAAAAGCGTAATAAAAAAACGTAAAAGTGGTAAACGAGGAGACAACATGACGCACCCCATCACCCGGCACACCCGGCTCACCCGGCGCGCGATCGCCGGGTTGCTGCTGCCCGTCCTGGCGCTGGCAGCCATGCCTGCCAGCCTGGCGCGCGCCTCCGATACGGGCGACTACCCCGCCAAGCCGGTACGCGTGGTCGTGCCGTTCCCGGCCGGCAGCGGCACCGACAGCAGCGCGCGCTTCGTCGCCGAAGCCGTCACCGGCCAGACCAGCAAATCCGTCGTGGTGGACAACCGGCCCGGCGCCAATGGCTTTATCGCAGCGCAGGCGGTTGCCACCGCGCCAGCCGATGGCTACACCATGCTGGTGACCACCAACACCACGCACGCCGCCAATGCATCGCTGTTCAAGAAGCTGCCCTATGACCCGGTCAAGGATTTCGCGCCGGTCTCGCTGATCGCCAAGAGCGGGCTGGTACTGGTGGTGCCGCCCGACAGCCCCGTGCACACCGTGGCCGAGCTGACCGCGCTGGCCAAGGCCACGCCCGGCAAGCTCACCTTCGCCAGCGGCAGCTCCTCCACCCGCATCGCCAGCGAGCTCTACAAGATGATGGCCGGCGTGCAAGCGCTCCACGTGCCCTACAAAGGCGTGCCAGTCGCGCTCACCGACCTGATGGGCCATCAGGTCGACTTCATGATCTCGGACATATCGCCCGCCATGCCCCTGATCCAGGGCGGCAAGCTGCGGGCCATCGCCGTCACCACGGCGCAGCGCCATCCCGTGCTGAAAGACGTGCCAACCATGGCGCAAAGCGGTTTGCCCGGCTACGAGATGGTGGCCTGGTCCGCAGCATTCTTTCCCGCCGCGACCCCCAGGCCCGTGGTGGAGCGCATGAACCAGATGGTGCGCAAGGGCCTGACCGACGCCAGGGCCGCCGAGTACTTCAGCCGCACCGGCGGCGAGCCCGCGCCGTCCACCCCGGAAGAGCTCGCCGCCTTCGTGCGCAGCGAAACGCAGAAGTGGGCGAAGGTGATCAAGGCGGCGGGGATCGAGCCGGAGTGAAGGGCGGGCGCTCGCGCAACGTGAAACGCCTCGCTCTTGCGCACGCCCGCCCTCTCCCCCAACCCCTCTCCCGCACGGCGGGAGAGGGGAGCTACGGCAGCGCTGGATTTAGCATCAGCGATGCCTTGCCCCTTCGCTGAAGTCCGATGCATGCCGGGACAGATGCACAACGCTGGTTTGCTCTACGGCAGCGCTGGATTTAGCTCAGCGATGCGTTGCCCCATCGCTGAAGTCCGATGTATGAC
>NZ_JBXAHA010000007.1:0-253620 GCF_058794615.1 Cupriavidus sp. GW823-FHT07A04 | reverse complement strand
ACGTGGTTTGCTCCCCTCTCCCATGAAATGGGAGAGGGGCGGGGGAGAGGGCGGGCGCTTGCCCAAGGTGATACGTCCCGCTCTTGCGCAGGCCTGCCCTCTCCCACAACAGCACTTGCGCCGCGTAGGAGAGCGCAGCTACGGCAGCGCTGGATTTAGCTCAGCGATGCATCACCCCATCGCTGAGGTCCGATGCATCCAGGCGCTAAACCGGCTTGCGATAAACCACGAACCCCGAGTTCTCCGCGACCTTGTCGTAGAGCTTCATCGCTGTCGTGTTGGTCTCGTGCGTTTGCCAGTAGACCCGCTTGGCGCCGGCGGCTTCGGCGCGCTGGTAGACCGCCTCGATCAACGCGCGGCCAACGCCCGTGCCGCGTGCCGCCTCGGATGTAAAGAGATCCTGCAGGTAGCAGCTCGGGCCGATCTGGATGGTGCTGCGATGAAACAGGTAATGCACCAGGCCCAGCAATTCGCCGGAGCGCTCCGCCACCAGCGCGTGCATGGGCTCGTAAGCGTCGAAGAAGCGCGACCACGTCATGCGGGTGATTTCGATCGGCAGCGCGGTCTCTGCCTTGCGTCCATAGAAGGCGTTGTAGCCATCCCATAGCACTTTCCACGCTTCAAAATCGCTTGGCTCGGCGGGGCGGATCAGGATCGGGTCGGTCACGGGGTCATCCTCAGGGGGGAGTGTGCTGCTGTGTTGTTGCGTTGTTGCGTTGTTGTATTGTCGCGCATTGACGCGTATTGACGCTAGGCTCGGTTGCTCGAGGCAGGCGGCGGCGTGTAGCGCGCCTTGCCGCTGCGCTTGGCTTCGTAGAGCGCCATGTCCGCACGCATGAAGAGTTCGTTCGCGGTCTGGCCGTCGTCCGGGTAATGGATGGCCATGCCCACGCTGGCCGTCGCCACGATGGTATGGCCTTCGATGAAATGCGCTCGCCGGGCTGCGTGCACGATGGCCTGGGCGATGCGCTCCAGCGTTGCGATGTTGAGTGCGTCGTCCAGCACGATGCCGAACTCGTCGCCGCCGATCCGGGCCACGGCGTCGCCAGTGCGCACGCAGGCGGAGAGGCGCTCGGCGAAGGAAGCCAGCAGCTGGTCGCCAACGGCGTGCCCAAACGTATCGTTGATGGTCTTGAAATCGTCGACGTCCACCAGCAACAGGGCGGCGCTGGCGTGGTTCGCGCCAGCCCGGGCCATGGCATCGGCCATGCGCCGGTCGAACCCCTTGCGGTTAAGCAGGCCCGTGAGGTGGTCCGTGAGCGTCTGCGCTTCCAGGCTGCGCATCTTCTGGCGCTCGCTGGTTACGTTGCGCGCGAACATGTACAAGCCCTGGACCGTGTCCTTGCCGTCATTCCAGGCGGGCTGGTAGGTAACCTCCATGCACTCGGCATCATCCTTGCCTTCCAGGCTGAAGGTGACCGACGCGCCCAGGTAGGCCTGTTCCAGGTAAGGCTTCGATGCCACGTAGACGGAGGTGCCCCAAAGCTCGCGCATCGTCAGCCCGACAATCTGCTGCACCGGCAGGTTGAACCGCTGCGCGTAGGCCTCGTTGACAAAGACATAGCGCTCGCTCATGTCGATGAACGAGACAAAGTCGGGCACATGGTTGGCAATGGCCTCGATGCGCTTCTCGCTCTCGGCGGCGCGATCCTTGGCGGCGCTCAGCGCGGCTTCCCGCTCGGAGAGCTGGTGCATGACCGCGCCAAAGGTGGTCGCCAGCTCACCAATCTCGTCATTGCGCCCGGTTGGCAGCGCAGCCAGTGCGGCAGGATTCTTGGGCACCTGGCTGACCACCCGATGCAGCAGCTCCAGCGGCGCCAGCATGCGGCGTATCACCAGCCACATCAGCAGCGCGGCCAGCAACAGCGACATGCCGGCGATCATGAACGTCTTGTGGCGGGCCGCGAACAGCGGGGCGTACGCTTCGTCGGCGGGGAGGACCGACACCACCTCCCAGCCATTGGACTCAAGCAGGTAACGCGCCACCACGGGCTGTGTCGGGTTGAGGATCTCCCACCCGGAGGGCGGCGCGCCAACGCCGCAGGTTTCGCCATGCGCCTTGGCCGGCGTCATCACCTTCGAAGGATCGGAGTGCATGGCGTAGCGCGGATTCGTGCCGGAGGAAACCAGGCAATAGCCGCCGGTCAGGCCAACCCGGCTGTGCGCCAGCTGGCCAAGGAAGTTGCTCTCGGAGAAATTCAACACGCCGCCAACCACGGCCAGCAGCTTCCCGTCCGGGCCGCGCAAGGGCACGGCAAGCACCACGCCGGGCGAATCGCTCATCCGGCCCCGCAGCAGGTCCGACACGGCAAACTCGGAACCGTTGAGGATTGCGCGGAAGTAGTCGCGGTCCGACAGGTGGATGCGTTGCCCGATGGGTACGGCGGTACTGAACACCATGTCGCCGTCAGGCAAGGCCAGGAACACCGCATTGAAAAACTGCGGCATGGACACGGCCTGCGACGCAAAGCGCCGCAGGTCGGCGGGCGGCTGCCCGAGCATGGGCGCCAGCTGGCGCCCCAGGCGGCGCAGGGCGATCGCCCGGGTCTCGAATTTCTCGTCGAGTTGTTCGGCAACCAGCTTGACCAGCGTTTCCTGCTGGGCCTGGCGCAGCGCAGCCAGGGTCTGGAACGCGTAGTACTGGGTAAACAGCGCGCGCGCCAGGATGATGAATGTCACCACGAGCGCCGTGGCTAAGGCGACCCGATACTTTAAAGAGTGCCGCATGAGTATCTTATTCTTGGTTTGCGGACCAGCCTGACCACTGGCCTATCCGTCCTGGCTGCCCATGTTCCATCGTGGGCGACTGACCCGGTTGGTAGGTTAGCAGAAGCGGGGGAGCGCTCCGCTTATGCCGACGCCATTGCTCTGGCATGTGTGTCTTATTCGTTGCTTTGGCCGGCACAAGTGGCGTTCGGGGGCTAGAATGCGGCATTCCCCCAACAGTCCCCACCGCGGTTCGCCGGCTGGAGCCTGCCCATCCCCGTCATCCGAAAAATCCGAAGAATCCAAAAACCCATGACCCTCGATCCCGTCCTCCGCTTCCTGCACATCGCTGGCGTCACGCTCTGGGTGGGCGGGATGTTTTTCGCCTATGTTTGCCTGCGCCCGGCGGCGGCCACCCTGCTGGAGCCGCCACAGCGGCTGCGCTTGTGGCGTGCCGTGTTCGCACGGTTCCTGGCCTGGGTCTGGGGCGCCGTCGCGCTGATCGCCATCAGCGGCCTGTCCATGCTCGGCGCGCTCGGGTTTGCCGCCGCGCCTGTCCACTGGCACATCATGTTCGGCCTTGGCCTGATCATGATCGGGATCTTTGCCTATGTGTTCTTCGGCCCCTACGGCGCGCTGCGGCGCGGCGTCGATGCGCAGGACTGGAAGGCCGCCGGCGCCGCGCTGGGCCGCATCCGGCAGGCCGTCGGCCTGAACCTGGCGCTTGGCGCACTCACCATCGCGGTAGCCACACTCGGCCGGCTGCTCGCCTGATGGCCGCCCCGTAGTCTCCCCTCAGGCCCCTCAGGCCGCTTGCATCACCGCCTCGACCCGGTTCCTGCCCGCGCTCTTGGCGCGGTACAGGGCAAGATCGGCGCGGCCGATGGCGTCGTCCAGGCGCGTCTCCGATTTTTCCACGCAGGCCACGCCGATACTGATGGTGAGATGCGTGACGCGCTCGCCAAAAAACCGGGACGACGTAGCCCGCAGGCGCTCCGCCAGCGCCAGCGCGCCCGCCATGCCGGTATGCGGCAGCAACACCAGGAATTCCTCGCCCCCGAAGCGCCCCGGGCAGGCGCCGGGCGGCAGCTCGCGCTTGAGCATGGACGAGAACTCCATCAGCACCCGGTCGCCCTCGGCATGCCCCATGCTGTCGTTGACGCGCTTGAAGTGGTCAAGGTCGATCAACAGCAACGCCATCTCGCCACCGTCCTCGGCCATGCGCTCCAGCGCCTCCTGGCCGGCCGCATTCAAGGCGCGCCGATTCAGCAGCAGCGTCAGCGGGTCGGTCCTGGAGAGCATGTCGAGTTCCACGTGCAGGCGCCGCGTGATCACCAGCATGAAGGCGACCGACAAGGCCAGGTCCATGAGGGTGTTGGAACTCAGGTAGATGATCTGGATGACGTCCCCGGGGGCAAAAAAGGACTGCCTGGTCATCCCGGCGAACAGGCTGGTGACGAAACGCAGCTCCACCACCAGCGCCTGGACGATCATCAGGGTGCCAAAGAAGTAGGTGCTGAAATGGCGTTCGCCATAGCGCACGATCAGCACGCATTGCGCGACGTAGAAGATCCCGGCGACAAAGGTCACGATGGTCACCCGGGCCACATAGTTCGGCTGCCCAAGCGCATACCAGGCCAGCAGCAGCGTGCCCAGCACCGTCAGCGCGGCGGCGGACCGCCATGTTTGCGGCCGCCCGTAGAACGCTTGCACGGCGAGCATCCACAGGGCCATGGCAGCCATCACCAGGCAGTTGGCCACCACGATGGAGAGCCAGTCCGGGGCGATATCGCGCAACCAGAACAGCAACGGCGCAACGATCAGCAGCAGCGAGCCGCTGACCCAACGCCCAATTCCCTTGATCGACCGCGGGAAACTGTAATACGCCGACAACAGCACGACCGACATCAGGGCCGACATCACCGCTGACAGCAAGACTGTCGTTCTCAGGTCGATCTGGGGCATTGTCAGCACGCATCTCAATCCGTGGCGATTGGCCATCCTACCAAAGACGGACCGGCTAAGGTTGCCCGCCCGCTTCCGGGTGGGTCAGGCCGGCTTGCTCACCATCAGCCAGTACACCACCAGCAAGCCGCCGAACGCCGGAAACCCCAGCGCCACCCAGATGCGCTCATACAGCCAGTAGCGCGGCGCAAGCCCGGCGGCATCGGCGGCATCGGTTGCGCCGCCTGATGCCTGCCATGCCTGCGCAGCCTGCCCGGCCATATCGCGCATCCGCCATTGCAGCCACAGCACCGGCAGCCAGCAAGCCCCGGCCAGCGCATAGAGCGACAGCGAGATCCACAGCCAGGACGCCGAAGGCGGATACCCCGCTGCATGCATCATGTAAAGCCCGCTCAGCGGCTGAAAGACCACGGCCGGCGCGGTGATCCAGGTGTCGGCGCGCACCACCCAGCGGGTCACCACCGCCATGGCCTGCAGGTTCTTGCTGCGGTTCACGAAGAACAGATAGAAGGCGGTGCCAAAGCCCGTGCCAAACATGAAGGTGGCGGACAAGATATGCAGCCACTTGACGGTCAGGTAGGTCATGCTTGCTCCTCGGTTGATCCATATGCGGTGGCTTGCCGGCCGACGTTGGTGTCGATGCCGATGTTGGTGTCGATCCCGGCGTGGGCATCGGCATCGAGTTGCAGGAAGAGGGCGAACCACGCCAGCATCGGCAGGTTCTTCAGCACCGGCCCGAAGGGATGCGCCCACCACGCCGGCACCAGCCAGGTGATCAGCGCGGTATAGCCAAGCACCAGCGCCATTTGCATGGCCCACAACGCGCGGGTGGGGCGCCACAGCACCAGCACCCCGAGCGCCAGGTCCAGCCCCGCGCCCAGCCACACCAGCGGCGCGCGCCAGGCCGGCGGCAGCCCCGCCTCGCGCAGCAAGGCCGTGCCCGCGGCCGGGTCCGCGAAACAGATCAAGGCGGTGGCCAGCCAGACCGCGGCAATGGCCAGCCGGGCAGCCAGCAGGGTCCAGAACAGCAAGGCAGGCAGCCGCTCGGCAGCGGTGGCAAAGGCGGCCGGCGCGCGCAAGCGCCGCGCGGCCAAGGTGGCCGCGGCGCGCGGGCTGGCGCTGTTGTCGGTGCGCAGCATGGCCAGGCTGTCGCCATCGGCCAGGCTGCCCGGCAGCCTCGCCAGGCATTGCGCCCCAAGGCCGGCCATCCAGCCCGGCACACGCAGCACCCGCGCTGTGCGCAGCCCCATGCCGCCCCTGAGGGCGCCAAGCCAGTCGCCAAACCGCAGCCGGACCGGCCCAACCGCCGCCACCGTGCGCCGGCCCGCGCAGTCAGTGCGCACTACCCGCAGCAGCAGCGCAACCAGGTCGTCGATATGGATCGGCTGCACATGCCCGGCATCTGCCGGCACCGGCAGCAAGGGCAACGCCGCCCAGCGCCGGAACAATGTGGCACTGCGGCCAGACGGCGCATACACCAGCGACGGCTGCACGATCACCCAGTCCAGCGCGCTAGCGCGCAAGGCATCGTCCGCCATGCCCTTGCTGCGCCAGTAGGCGGTAGCCCCATCCGCCGCCGCGCCCAGCGCGGATAGCTGGACCACGCGCCGCACGCCAGCCCGCTCGCAGGCCCGCATCAGGGCAAGCGGCATATCCACGTGCAATGCCTGGAAATGCTGCAGCGCGGTTTCCCGAAAGATGCCCACCGTGTTGACGACAGCATCCGCGCCGCGCAAGGCCGCCAGCCAATGCGCCGGCGTGGTCCAGGTGGACAAGTCCGCCGCAACGCGGTGAAGCCGTGGATGACGGGGCAGCGCATCGAGCCGGCGCGCCAGCGCCACCACGTGATGCCCCTCGGCCAACAAACTGGCCACCAGCGCCGATCCCACCAGCCCGCTCGCCCCGGTCACCAAGATCTTCATCGCGTCACCTGTTCGTTCTGTAATTTCTGTCTACACAGAAATTACAGAACGAGAGGCGGGAAGTCAAGCGCTGCCGCTCAGGGGGCTGGGGTGACCCAGCGTGACGTTTCTCTCCGGGTTCTGGTCGGGGTATACTCTCCGGGTCGCTGCAACAACAGCGATCGGGAATAGCAGCCCGAAGTACGTAGACGGACGGCCGCCGCTAGGCGGGATTCTCACGTCCGGTGCCTTCGCACGCCCCTATGGGCGGGCCTGGGTTGGGGAGCCTTCGGGCTCGCCGGCACCTACGTTCCGGTCTGCTACCCGGCCTTGCGCCCGCCCACCCCGAATAGCAGCGGGGAGCGGAGTTCGATTCGCTACCGTAGGAGGCACTCTCATGCCCCAATCTTCACTCGCCCATTCCGGGCAACGCTTGACCCGCCTTAGTCCACTCGCCCACGCACACCGGAACGCCACCGCGACGGAGGCTGCCCATGTTTAGGCACAGCCGCTACGGCGTCACTGCCGAACATTCCGGCGCGGACATGTTCGTGACCGCCCATACCCCATGCGAAAGCCCGCGGAGCCTCGCCGGCGAAAAAGCAGCACAACTCTACGCGCTACTCTTCATGACCCGCGACAGCGCCGCCGCCGGAACATTCGGCGATCTGGTCGCAGACATCCAGGGCCCTCTGCTCTCACTGGCGACCGGACTGGCGCAAGAAATACTGGTGCTGAGCGAACTCGCGGCGGAGCATGGGGAGGACGGGCGCGGCGACGCGTAGCGGCGGGTTGGTCGTCCGCTGCTTCCGTCCAGTTCCAGGCATATTCGGAGTAGCTTCGGGGGAGTTCACAGGCGGGGGATTTTCTCCCCGCCTTATCCCTATGAGACCGACGATGCCGAGAATCTGCTCGCCGATGCCAGCCGTTAACAATAAATGTTGAAATTTCTATGGGTTTCGTGGTGGGGCCGTCGAGCGAACGGGCCGCTTCGCTAAACACCGAGTTGGAAGCGGTCGGCGAGTTCTTCGACGATCGATGCCTGCAATCTATCGCGGGAAACCTTGAGCGGATCGCGCTCCGCGGTCGATGCCATCCAGCGCTTGAAGTCGACAAACGCGTTTGGGCTGATCGTGGTCATTCGAGCCATCCGTCCGGTCACGGAAACGATGGGCGCCGAGAATGGGGGCGATCCCAGCAGGACATTTGCGCGTCGTGCCTGCACTGCCCAGAGGTCGTCTTCATCGTCGGTCAGTTGAAGCGGGTGGGGGTCAAGATCGGCGGCCTCGCGGCGCAGGATATCCACCTCGAAGCCCTTTGCGTTCACGGCCGTAAATAGTTGATCATCCCGAATTTCGAACGTGCTATCTACCTTGCGTAGAACATCCAGCATCGAGAGGTCCAGATTCTTCATTCGGCTGGCGAACTGGAGGCGTTTGCGCGTATCCCAAAGTAGGTCGATGTCGCGAGTTGCGAGTGCGCGTTCTTGCAGGCGAACTCCGGCCGCGGCTTCATATGCATACAGGGCGTGTGTCCCGATGACGATGAAATGCTCGGCGATATTGAGCCGATTCATCACGTGAAGGATGGCCACGAGGATGTCCGGCGCCCGGCCAACGCGGACCGCGCGGTTCAGGCGCCGATGTCGGTCAAGCTCGTCTGTGAGTGTCTTCAGCCGGGCTTCAGCGGCTTCCTTACGCGTGATGAACCGCGAGTACATGTCCTCGGTTTTTTCGGAGCGTACCCCGAGGCTTTTCTGTTTGTTGTCCACGCCGGTCCGAATGAGGTATTCGCGGCCCTTCGTGGTTCGCCAGAGCATGCCGCCGCGGACCTCTGCAGCCTTGGAACGCGCAGATTCCCACGCTTCGAACACCGCCTTGGCGTCGATGTACTGGCGCAACGCATCTTCATCCAACTCGATCCAGGGATCCATATGGTTTCAGTGTAAAACAGCAATATGCCCAGTTTATACTGAAACTTACGGTGTGCTTCAGGCGACGCATGTAGCGCGAATCCACTCGCACGCGGGTACTCTGGCGACGTATCAGGAGGAAGGGGCGGAGGCGATGCAGCACGCCAGATCGGCGCTTTCCCGCGGAAGAATTCTTCGGCCCGGTCGACAGAGAAGGTCGCGGCTTGGGAAGGATAAGGAACCTCCACCCTACGGAAATCCTCGCCGTACTGCCTGCGTGGCTCGCCGCTGCCAGGCCGCGTGCTCAATGCGGATATACGAATGCCAGGCCACCCGGGCTGTGCGTGCCGGAACTCAGCCCGCTTGAGATTCCTTGGCCGGCCGGCGCGCATCCCGGCGCTTGAGCGTATCGCTGGCCACGGATTCCGACAGGAACTGCCACAAGGTGCGAACCCGGATCACCCCATCCCCGGGGCCATCATGGGTCAGGCGGCTCGCCACCTCCTCCAGCTTGCCAAACATCTCCTGGCGAAGCTGCCCGCGCAGCACCGCAAGCAGCTCAGCCGGCACCACCACCTCGTCGCGGTTACCGAACCAGCGGCGCTCCCCAAGCAGCAGCAGCGCGGCCACCACAGCCGCGCCAATCCCCACGTTCTCAAAACCATCGAGATGGAAGCTACTCGCCGCAAAGCACAGCACGGCCACCGCGGCCATTGCGATAAAGGCAGTGCG
This sequence comes from Cupriavidus sp. GW823-FHT07A04, assembly GCF_058794615.1. Taxonomy (NCBI): domain Bacteria; kingdom Pseudomonadati; phylum Pseudomonadota; class Betaproteobacteria; order Burkholderiales; family Burkholderiaceae; genus Cupriavidus; species Cupriavidus sp. GW823-FHT07A04. The sequence continues at coordinate 244,404 of NZ_JBXAHA010000007.1, read as the reverse complement.
AAGCAGAACAAATCCGCGAGGATGCGAGATGTAGCGCGCCAGATCCCGGACAGCAGTGATTTCGCCCTGCTCCAGGATATTGAGGACGTTGGTGGTCGAAACTTTCATGATTTTATTGTCTTGTCTCGTTGTTACGGCCGCGCAGGCTAGACTACGCCGCAAAATCGCGCTCCCGGCGCGGCACTCGCAGGACCCTGTCACCCGCGGAGAACCGGCAGTGTATACGCATGCAGCCAGAGGCGCTTTCCGCGCAGTGCCCAGCTGGACAGGCCGTAGCCAGAGATCGAGCCAGATTAATTCGATGGTAGCGCCCGAGCATAGGCCGTCAATTCACCGTTTGCCCTAGCCCGTCATCCTTTCGGGCTAGGTTCTGGCGCTTAAGGTCGCTTAAGGTCGGGGCTCAGGTCCGAGCGAAGGCCGGGAATGCACGGCGCCAGCAGGCGCCGTGATCAGGCGGGGAGGCAAGGCAACAAGACAATGCCAGTCAGAACGTTACGCCGGGGACTCTCGGCACCTGGCGCGTCTTGATATTGAAATGCGGCTCGCCGTAGGCCTCCAGCAAGCGAATGATCTCCCGGGCAGAATCCGCGCGCGTCGTGCGGATCTCGCTAAGCCGCCGGGGTGCGGTCGCGCCACTCACTATATAGTGCCGCCGCACCGTCAGCACCGACTCGCCAGGCGCCGGAATCAAGACGGGGTGCGCATCCTCCTCCTTGTAGCTGCCATATACCCAGCCCGACGGCGTCAGATGCGCCTCGATCCACGCCTCGCCCGATGCAAACACCGCCGCATCGGCCGCCAGGTTTTTTTCGATTGAATCCAGCATCTGCTTCTGCCCTTCAAGGTGACAACCAGTGCAACAGCGAACCATTCTCGTTAGGCAAACGCAGCGTCGGTACCCTGCCTTGGTAGGACCCACCCCGGCGCAGGGTAAGAATGTCTGGACAAAGGCATGCCCCGCCCGGCCGCCAATGCCATATCGACGGCGACAGCACATTCCTATCCCCACCTAAGCGTGGCACCTACCTTAGCGGGGTAACTGTAATAGACATGTGCACCAATAATCAGCACCAGCAAGCGTGACCCCTTGCTAATTCCCGATAGGGTGTAGGCACTCCCCGCGCCTACACCCTTTTTTTTGGGTTCATCTGATTTTTAGGTTCATCCGATTTTTGTGTGGGTCGATGCATCGCCGGGCTAATTCCAGCGCTGCCGTAGCTCCCCGCTTCCGCAGGGCGGGAGAGGGGGGAGCAAACCAGCGCTTTGCTTCCGGCAACACGCAGCCGCATGCAGTACCCACACAAAAGTCAGAGGTCCATTTTTAAGGGCATGGCAATCGGCAATGCTCAACAGGCCGCAGCAATAATACATCACAACATGATGTTTTGAATCTTGCTGAAAAGCCCTCTATCCATCTCCGAGCAAGCACAAATTCGCATTGCCGGGGAAGTCCCCCCGAAGTTATTCGATCCCCACCTTGGTGGGGAAATGAAAGGCCAGAACGATCCACGCATGGTCAACACATGACCGGCGAAATCAGGCGATGAGAGCGCGCGTTCCATCCACAAGCCACTCTCGCACGCGATAGCGGAAAACCGCAAAAAACCCCGGAAAAACCGCGCAAAATCGCGTAGCCCAATCGGGTGAAAACAGACAAACAGAGCCAGCAAACTCCATCATGAACACAAACCAAATTCTTCTGCATTACCCCTTTTAGGGGCATCCCTCCTTTTGTCGGGTCCACTCTTCAGTAGGGATAGAAAACACGGCAAAAACGGCCGCTTCGCCTTGAAGATCTACCCCCAAGAGCCATACACTTCGCCGGTCTTCGCGCAGTGATGCACTGCAAGAGCAAAGCGTGCAGGCATCAAGAAGCCACCGCCGCAACGTTCATCTCCGCGCTGCAGGTCACCGCAGCGGAAAGGCACCGACGTGTGCCATGTTGGACAAGCGGATTCGTCGCAGCAATCCCAAGCCAGGAGACGGCCAGGAGCGCGGACTTTCGGGTATCAAGGGAACTATCAAGACGTGTTCAAGCTTTCAAGCCTTCTGTCTTTCCGTAGAGCGTTGCTGTTGCTGGGGACGATTCCGGTGCTGGCATCCTGCGCGCTAGCGCCGGGCATGCGCTTTGATCCGCAGCGTCCGCTTGATCCGGAAGATCCTGAGTCTGTGCCTAAGGTCACGCAGATTACGCCGGCGTTGGTGCGGGCTATGAAGGCTGCTGCCACGCCGACTAATGCATCAGTGAGCGAGTTGTTTGGTGAGCCAGAGGCCTATACGGTTGGCGTTGGCGACATCCTTTCTATCGTGGTGTGGGATCACCCGGAGCTGGTGTTTCCTACGCAGACCTACTCGATTGGCTCCGCATACGAAATCCCCAACTACAGCGGCGCGGCCAACGTACCTGGCTATGTAGTCAGTCCCGCCGGCACCATCCAGTTTCCGTATGCGGGCGTGCTCAATGTTCTCGGCAAAACGCCGGACCAGATCCGCGGCGAACTGAGCACCAAGCTCAAGAGCGTCGTCAACATGCCCCAGGTCACCGTGCGCGTGCTCGCCTTCCGCAGCAAGCGCGTCTACCTGGATGGCGAAGTCAAGACTCCCGGCCCGCAGAACATTGACGATGTACCAATGACACTGGTTGAAGCGCTCAACCGTGCAGGCGGCGTCAATGTGTTGACCGGTGACAACAGCCGCATCCGCATTTCGCGTGCCGGGAAGAACTACTTCGTCAATCTGCCAGCGTTGTTGCAACAAGGTATTGATCCAACCCGCGTGATGCTGCGAAACGGCGACATCGTGCGCGTAGAACAACGTGAAGACAGCAAGGTGTTTGTCACTGGCGAAGTTGTGCGCCCCGCCGTCGTTCTCCCGCGCAATGGTCGCCTGACACTAAATGAAGCCATCGGCGAAGCCGGCGGTGTAAATCCGACCTCAGCCGATGCCAAGGAGCTTTACGTCATTCGCAAAAGCGATGACGGCGACGCCCAGATATTCCACCTGGACGGAAAGTCGCCGGTGTCTTTGGCGCTGGCGGAATCGTTCGAGTTGAAGCCGAAAGACGTCGTGTATGTCGACGCAGCCGGTGTAGTTCGCTGGAGCCGCGTGATCAATCAATTGATCCCGAGCGGCTCATTGATCAACTCCACCGCCACCACACTGAAATGATCAAGACCGTACTCGTGGTGTGCATCGGCAATATCTGCCGCAGCCCGATGGCGGAAGCGTTGCTAAAGCAAGCCCTGCCTGAGGCCAACGTCGTGTCGGCAGGGCTCGGCGCACTGGTCGGTCAACCGGCGGACGCCCATGCAGTCGACCTGATGAAAGACCTGGATCTGGATATCACCGGCCACCGCGCCCGGCAGCTCAACCGCGCGATCGCCACGCAGGCCGACCTGATCCTGGTCATGGACAACTCGCAAAGGCAGGAGATACAACGACTGCATCCGGCGACAACTGGCCGGGTCTTCCGGCTTGGCGAACTCGCCAAGTTCGACGTACCTGATCCCTATCGCGAGGGGCGTCCTGCCTTTGATAGCGCGCTGGAGTTGATCCAGCGCGGCGTGGAAGCTTGGGTGCCGCGTATCCAGGCCCTCCGTTAACAGAATTCGCAGTAGAGCTTATGAACCAGAATCCTCCTCCAGTTGCAGTGGCCGGACCGCCGGATGACGAGATCGATCTCGTCCGATACCTGGACGTGCTGCTCTCGAGCCGTCTGCTTATCGCGACGGTCGCCGCAGTGGTGCTGGCACTCGGCGTTGCCTACGCATTCCTCGCTCGACCTGTGTATCAGGCAGACATCCTGGTGCAGGTGGAAGATAACCCTAACAGCGCCAAGAGCCTGCTGGGGGACGTGTCTAGTTTGTTCGACGTAAAAGCGGAGGCGACTGCTGAGATCGAGATCCTTCGTTCGCGCATGGTAGTGGGCAAGGCTGTTGATAACCTGCATCTGTACATCACCGCCAAGCCGAATTACCTGCCGTTCTTCGGTGCATGGATTGCCAGCCGGGCAAAGGGCCTCTCCGAGCCGGGTCTGATGGGCTTCGGCGGATTCGCATGGGCCAGGGAATCCATCAACGTCGATCAATTCGATGTGCCAGAGTCCCTGGAAGGGGTGAAGTTCAAGCTGTTTGCGCTGGGCGAGGGCCGCTACCGCGTCGAGCAGGACAGCCTGGACAAGCCGTTGGAAGGCCGCGTAGGGGAGTTGCTGCAAGTTGATCAGAGCGCGGGGAGTTTTAGCCTGCTGGTGACGGATCTCAAAGCTAAGCCTGGGATTGTTTTCAACTTGGTCCGCAACTCACGTTTGCAGACGCTGGAGAAGCTGCAAGACCAGCTCAAGATTGCCGAGAAAGGCAAGCAGAGCGGCATTATCGGTGCCTCGCTTGACGGTACCGATCCCAAGCTCACGGCTAGCATCCTCAACGATATCGGCGACGAATATGTCGCTCAGAACATTAAGCGCAAGGCAGCCGAAGCTGAGAAATCCCTGGTATTCCTCGGCGATCTGCTGCCCCAGCTAAAGGCCGAACTTGAGCGTGCCGAAGTCAAGTACAACGACATGCGCAACAAGCGCAATACCTTCAACCTGAGCGAAGAAGGCAAGGCCTTTCTGCAGGAAAGCGTCACTGCGGAAACAAGCCTGCTTGAGCTGAAGCAAAAACGCACCGAACTGCTGACCCGGTTCACCGCCACGCACCCCAGCATCCAAGCCCTCGACCAGCAGATCGCCACGCTAGGCACAAAGGTGGGTGGCATGGCCTCCAAGTTAAAGACGTTCCCCAATGTTGAGCAGGACACCCTGCGCCTGATGCGCGACGTACAGGTTAACAATGACCTCTACGTAGGACTGCTCAACAATATGCAGCAACTCAAACTGGTCAAGGCCGGTAAGGTCGGCAACGTTCGCCTGTTGGACAATGCCCCCGTACCGGAGGAGCCCATCAAGCCCAAGAAGGGTATGACGATCGCCCTCGCCGCGATCCTTGGCGTGCTGTTGGGCGTGGTAGCAGCCTTTGTACGCAACGCACTCTATGGCGGTATCACCGACTCCCAGGATATCGAGCAGCACAGCGGCCTCAACGTCTACGCGACGGTGCCACTCTCGTTGCAGCAAGGCGTGCTCAGTGAGGAGATCCGCCAGCGCAAGCGCGGCCGGTTCCTTCTGGCAGACCGCTACCCCAACGATCCCTCTATCGAAAGCCTGCGCAGCCTGCGTACCGCGCTGCAGTTCGCCATGCTGGACGCCGACAATAACCGCGTTTTGCTGACTGGTCCTACACCAGGCGTCGGCAAATCCTTCGTCTCCGCAAACCTGGCGCTGGTCATGGCCACGGGCGGAAAGCGCGTATTGCTTGTGGACGCGGATATGCGTAAGGGCTATCTCAACCAGTATTTTGGCGAAGAGCGGCAGCGCGGGCTCTCTGATGTACTGGTAGGGCAAGTGAGCTTTGAGGAAGCCGTGCACCGCGGTGTCTTCGAGAATCTCGACTTCCTGAGCACGGGAGTGTTGCCACCGAATCCGGCGGAATTGCTACTCAATGAGCGGATGGTGAAGCTGCTACATGAGGTAAGTGATCACTACGACCTTATTCTGATCGATACCCCGCCTGTTCTCGCTGTATCGGACACCGCAATTCTGGCAGCTCGATGCGGCACAGTGTTTCTCGTCACTCGCTTTGAAAAAACAACCATAGGCGAAGTATCGGAGTCGGCGAAGCAGCTCCGTCAATCCAATGCGGAAGTAAATGGTGTTGTCTTTAATGGACTAGATGCAAGCGCTTATCGCTATGGATACGGATCAAAATACGGAAGATATCGTTACGCATATTACGGATACGCAAGCGGTGAGGAAGCTAAACGGTAATAGAGACACGTAACAATAAAAGATAGTGAGCGGAAGCTGCGATGGAGTGGGTTGCAGCCAAAAATTATTGTCTACTGATGCTAAGCTCAAATAGGTTAAATATGATATCAATAAACCATAAAATTGCCGTTATCGGCCTTGGTTACGTTGGCCTTCCGCTAGCTGTTGAGTTTGGGAAAAGGAGGCGTGTGGTTGGGTATGATATTAATACATCGAGAATCAAGGAACTTAAGTCTGGTCAGGATAGAACCCTTGAAGTAACCGCTGATGAGTTAATGGAGGCGGAAAATCTGAGCTTTACCAGTGATCTGGATGAAATAAAGGAATGCACGATCTTCATCGTCACGGTACCGACGCCGGTCGACGATACGAAGCGTCCTGATTTAACCCCGCTGATCAAAGCCAGTGAAGCGGTCGGCCGAATTCTACCGAGCGGTGCAATAGTTATTTACGAATCAACCGTCTATCCTGGCGCAACCGAAGAAGTATGCGTTCCTGTTTTAGAAAATTTCAGTGGAAAGAAGTTTAATGAGGATTTCTTCTGCGGATATAGCCCGGAGAGAATTAATCCAGGTGACAAGGGGCGTCGGCTGGCCGACATAAAGAAGGTGACTAGCGGCAGCACACCAGAGGTCGCCGAAACAGTCGACAAGCTGTACGGAGAGATTATTAAAGCCGGCACTCACAAAGCCAGCAGCATTAAAGTAGCAGAGGCGTCAAAAGTCATCGAAAATACGCAGCGTGATGCAAATATTGCGTTAATTAACGAATTTTCTTTGATCTTCCATCGCTTGGGTATCGATACAACCGAAGTCCTTGAGGCCGCAGGTACAAAATGGAATTTCTTGCCATTCCGTGCCGGATTGGTCGGCGGGCATTGCATCGGAGTTGACCCCTACTACCTAATCCAGAAGGCCCAGTCAGTTGGATACTATCCGGATATTCTTCTGGCTTGCCGCAGAATCAATGATGCCATGGGCCAGCACATCGCTTCGGAAGTGATAAAGCTCATGATAAAAAAAGGCCATGCGATTTCCGGTTCCAGAGTACTCGTTCTTGGATTTACATTTAAGGAAAATTGCCCTGATCTACGCAACACACGTGTCATCGATCTAGTAGCAGAATTATCCGCATTCGGCGCACGTGTCGAGATCTATGACCCTTGGGCAGATTTGACAGAAGCGCGAAGAGAATATGGAATCGAGCTTCAGTCAACAATGCAAGAATCGGAAGAATATGATGCTCTGGTCGTGGCGGTAGGCCACGACGAGTTCAAGACATTGGGGGCAAAGGCACTTCGAAATCTTCTAAACGATCGTGGCGTAATCTACGACGTAAAGGGAATACTTGGGAAGAGTGAAGTCGACGCCAGGCTATAGGTGAATTAGTACGATTTGTACCCGCACCGCGGTGACCGCACCCTGCGTAAGAGCTAGTGGAATCCCTGTCGATGGACGTCAGTCGCACAATCTTAGAGAAGTTCAATAAAATAAGATCAAACAGAACTGTTAGATCAATTACCGTATTGGCGGGAGGAACGAGCCTCGCGCAGGCAATTACGGTACTTTCGTTGCCGTTGCTAACCAGGATATATACGCCAAGTGATTTCAGTGCCTTGGCGGTGTATAGCGCATTACTGGGAATAATATCGGTCGCTGCATGTTTACGTTTGGAGGCTGCGATCCCCCTCGCAGAGCGTGACGAAGATGCGGCGAGCCTGGTTGCATTGTCTGTCATTGTGCTGCTGCTTGTATCGCTGCTAACGGCCGGTTTTATTATCTTAGTCGATAAAAGTTTTTTTGGTTTACTGAAGAATAATCAACTGATTCCCTATCTCTGGATACTGCCAATCGGTGTCTTTGCTACAGGTTTGTACAGCATCGTACAGTTTTGGGCGGTCAGAAAAAAATGGTTTCATGTAATTGCGAAGACTAGGCTAATCCAATCTACCTCTGGCGCTTCTATCCAGTTGATTTTCGGTCTAATAACGGGTACGCCATTCGGATTAATACTAGGGCAGACCGTCTCGAGCGGGACGGGGACAACAAGCGTTGGACTTCAGTTATGGAAATTTGATCGTTCAAGTTTTAGGAAAGTGGACGCAGCAAAGATGATCGCTGTCCTGAAGCGATACAGTAGCTATCCGAAATTCTCTTCATTTGAAGTCTTGGCAAACACAGCCGCAATACAGCTTCCGATCATCCTCATTGGTGGTGCCGTCGTCAGCAGTGAGGTGGGGTATTTGCTGTTAAGCATGAAAACAATGCAAATCCCCGTCAGCCTAATTGGAGGAGCAGTTTCACAAGTTTATCTTGCGAATGCGGTTGCGGAGGATAGAGTAGGAAGGCTTAACACTTTCACTGAGAAAATAATAATAGGACTGATCAAGGTCGGTGTTGGCCCCATTGTATTTGCGGGAATCATATCAGATAAAGTCTTCCCAATATTGTTTGGAGATGGCTGGCAACGCGCGGGTTCTCTTATTGCATGGATGACGCCGTGGTTTATTGCTCAACTTATTGCGTCTCCCATTTCCATGGCGATGCATGTGAAGGAAAAACAGCGGGAGATGCTTCTCCTCACTACATGTGGCCTGCTTCTCAGGGTGGGATTTGTCATCTTGACTCTGAAGTTTGCCTCCAGATTCGCCTCCGAGGCATATGCCATTTCAGGCGCAGTTTTTTATACTTTTTGCTATTTGATTTTCACTAAAGCGGCGGCATTGGAAGCTAATGCACATTTAAGGGTGCTTAGGGTGCTGCTCAAAACAACTGTAATTTGGGGAGTACTAGGCGTAGCTTGTCTGCTACTTCTTATACGGGTGGCTGCATGATTGTCATTTTTATTAAAAAACTGGGATATATAAGCAGGCCTGTAGCAAAATCAATTTTTTCTGTGTTTTTTTCCAGAAAATATTTGGTTGGCCGTCATTTTGACAAGGGCTATATAGGGTATTACTGGGCAATTAAATCAATTTGGTTCAATAATGTATTGAGGCTTGGGGTGGGAATGCCTTGGCCTACGATACTGGGCTGTCGCATCTCTAATCCGGATAATATTCATTTTGACCCGGATGACCTTAATATTTTTCAGTCTCCGGGAACATATTTTCAAAATTTCTCAGGGAATATTTATATAGGAAAGGGTTGCTACATTGCACCCAATGTCGGAATTATTACTGCTAATCACCGTATGGATGCTCTTGATGAGCATATGCAGGGTCGTGATGTGAAAATTGGTGCCGCTTGTTGGGTGGGGATGAATTCAGTCATCTTGCCTGGTGTCGTACTTGGCGAAAATACCATTGTTGGTGCCGGAGCTGTGGTAAGCAAGAGTTTCCCAGAAGGTAATGTAATCATAGGCGGAGTGCCTGCTGAAATTATTAAGAGGCTCAATTGCGTTGATGTACGGGAAGAGGGACGCTGAAATACGGGAATCGGGTGCGGCAATGTTGTTGTGCGTTTCCACTTTTTCAAGGCGATGAGTTATATGCTGCATATTCACATAATAGCGCTACTTGTCTTTGCATTTGTGGTGCACCACAAATCTCTCGGTGGATTGCGCTATAAACGTGTCGAAAATCCACTGATGCTGGTGGTACTTATATACATTGTTAGTGGATTGTCTTCTTACTTCGTCGGTGAGGAGATAATGCCAACATTCGATTTTCAGGCGCACAAAGATTATTATTATTTTGCATACACTTTTTTTTCGATTTTGGTCCTCTTACCAGTGTATTTTCTGAGAGGGTACAAGCTTGACGATATTTCAGATAGGGCGACGCGCCCGTTGAAAATTACATACATCATTGCGAGTGTGGGGATTTGGTTTTCTCTTGCCTATCAAATACCGTATGCAGTGCTGGCAATGTCGATGGGCGCTAAAACTGTTAGAGATGGCCTCAACGTTGAAAGTGTCAGTGTTTTGCCGGTCAGTTATTTGACCACGCTCGCGGTTGGAATATCTAGTTTTTACGTGATATTCATAGTCATGTTTTACATGGCTATTGTCAAAAAAATGGGATTTTATTACAAATCGTCGATGTTAGTTGGCGGGGCACTGTATTTTGTCTCTAGTATTTGTTTCTCAGCCAGAGATGGGGCGATATTCTTTGCGCTCACGATGCTTTTTGGATTTCTTTTATTCCGAAATTTGATGGAAAAGAAATCAAAAAAGAGAGTGTTTAGAGTGATAACTGTATTCGGTGCCGTAGCAATTGTTTTTTTGTGTGTCTTTTCTTATCAGAGATTCTTTGAATCTGGTGACGTATCAAATCTGGTGTCTGGGACCCTGGGATATATCGGACAACAGCCCTATGTTTTTGCGGAGACAATAGCATCACAAGCAACGTTTTATGGTTTGGATTTGCGGTTGCCATTGATTTCGAGCGTTCTTCTCGGCGGGGCAGCAGACGTGGTCAGATATGTCCCTTATGAATGGTCGTTTGGTACCTTCTTGAAAGATTATTATGCAATGTATGGATGGACATCGCTGGTTGCTCTATCTTTATTAACAGCGATTGTCTTCTGTGTGGTTTTTTCGAACAGAAGAAAATATCATCCATTAACGTTTTTGCTCGCATTGTCGTTCTATTTTCAGTTCATGACATCCGGCGTATTCTATTTTCGTTTGGGGACGATGCCAGGTAATCAGTATATGGTAATCGTTTTTTTGCTTTTCTTCGGAGGGAAGGTATTCCTTCGAAGAAGAGAACCATATTCCGGACACGGGTGAGGGGTACTACGGTCGCAGTTGCCCGTCGCGGATCTTCCATGAAAAATTTCCGCATCGAATATATAGATATTTGAATTTTGATTTGATATGAATATCACAATTTTTGCATATGATTTGCGCGAAAAATCGTTGGCTGGATCTTATCGGACTAGAAAGTTCGTTAGGTATCTTTCTGCGGGATTGGATCACATTAAAGTGATTTGCGCATTTGTCGATGAAAAGTTCAGAGACTATTGCGCTGCCCAGGGGGTCGACGTCATCGTGGTGCCCGACGTGGATCATGAAATGCGCGGCTTTATGGGGAAAATATTTGTCCGGGCCGTGGCCATTCCTGATATCGGGGCGAGATGGGCTCGTCGAGCTCTACGGCAAAATCGAGTAGTAAAGGCTATCTCAGAATCTGAAATAGTCTATCTGAGTAGTCCGCCTCATGGCCTCCAGATGGCGGGTCCTTACATCACGTCGAAGTTTAAGATTCCTTTTGTTGCCGATTTCAGAGATGACTGTGTTACAAATCACAGAATAAAGTGGCGAACGCCGATTCATAAAAAGAGTGCGTATTCTATTGAGCGATTGGTTTTGAGGGATGCTGCGGCGGTTGTAGTCAACACAGATATTGTGGGAAAAAGATTTTCGGCTAGACATTCGATTTATGCAAAAAAAATATCGTGTATAACGAATGGATTTGATTTAAGTGATATTCAGAGACGGCTCGACGATGAAAGTCTGGTGGCTGGCGAGAAAACTGTGAAGCAGTTGATCTATTCTGGATCGGCATATGACGGCTTTGCGGTGGATGCTATTTCCAGAATAGCGACCTCGATTAAAGAGGCCGGGCTCGCCGATCGTTGGGAGATTCACACCGCCGGCCCTGGGAATTGGGATCGTGCATCCGCTTTCGGCAACTGGGTGCATCACGGACTGTTGAGCCAAGAGGATGCAGCCAAGTTAATGCTAAATGCGGATCTCCTTGTGCTCCTAATGCCTCCAGGAGAGCGAGAGCCTTCAGGCACTGTTCCTTTGAAGGCATATGCGTACTTAGGCTCAGATCGACCCATTGCTTATTTTGGGGAATCTGGATCGACAACAGATCTTCTCAAAGAATTTGAAGGCACATATTCCTTTCATCGGGATTTCTTGGATAGAACGGGATTTTGGCTGCTGGAGAACGAGAGGAAGATATTTCCGATGGCTGTGTCGCGATACCCAAAGGTTGAGAAATATGAATTCGAAAAATTGACAGAGGATTTGAGGTCGGTAATTACGTCGGCTATTTGTGGGAAGGAATAAATACATGAGGTTCGTGATCTGATGTGATCCTGAATATTATCATTCTCGTGTGTGTTTTCGTTTTAATCGGGTAATTTGAGGCGTCGAATGAAACCGGTGATACTTATTTTTATACATTACTATCTGCCAGGTTTCAGGGCTGGTGGGCCTATTCGAACAATTGCAAACCTGGTTGAACAGCTTCATGAGGATTTCATTTTTAAAATAGTTGCCACTGATCGAGATTTGGGTGATGTCGTGCCATTCGAGAGTATCAAGGTAGACGAATGGAGTCGGGTCGGAAATGCTGATGTAATTTATTTAAGCCCAGCATCATGTTCGTTGTCTGGTATCGCTAAGATAATTAGGGATACACCTCATGATGTTCTGTATCTTAATAGTTTTTTTGATCCAGTTTTTACATTAAAGCCTTTAATTGCTAGATATATTCGTATCTCGCCTTCAAAGCCGTTGATCGTCGCGCCTCGTGGGGAGTTCTCCCGAGGGGCCTTGGTCATAAAGAGATGGAAGAAAGCGCCTTACATTGCGGTTTTGAAGAAATTGCGTATATTTGGAAATGGATATTGGCAAGCATCCAGCGACAGTGAGGCACGTGACATTTTTAGAGTGCTTGGTGGAAGTGAGAAATTCGAACCGCGACGGGTGCTTGTCGCATCTGATTTTGCCATGGGGCCAGCAAGTTTCGATGAAAGTAGTGTGACGAGCCTAGAGTCGCTGCCTTTTGCACCGAAGTTCCCATCTGACCGGAGGGAAAATGAGAGGAGCGGATTGCGGATATGCTTTCTCTCTCGAATAGTGCCTATGAAGAACTTGGATTATGCGCTGACGGTCCTGTCGAAAGTGGGAGTGCCAGTTCGGTTCGATATCTATGGCCCGCAAGAGGATGCGGCGTACTGGACCGAATGTCAGAGACTAATTGCTCTTCTACCACAAAACATAAAGGTCGCCGTGTGCGGCAGTGTGGAGCACAAGGACGTGGTGCAGGTCTTGGCTCAGTACGACTTGTTTTTCTTGCCAACTAGAGGGGAGAACTTCGGGCACGTTATATACGAAGCGCTACGTGCTGGAACTTCCGTTCTAATCAGTAATGAAACACCTTGGTGTGGGCTTGAAGAACACGGTGTTGGATGGTCTTTTCCGCTTTCCGACGGAGATTCGTTTGTTCGGGCAATTGAGGACATAAGCCGCTGGAATTCCGAGATGTTCGAGCTAGCGCAAGCTCGTGCAAAGAGTTATGCGGAAAGGATTGCTTCCAATTCTGATGTGCGGAATGCAAATATTAAATTATTCAAAAACGCTATTGGGTCAGATGCCTGGGTGATTTGAATGAGGCATGGATTTCATGCGGGTTCGGGCCAGGCAGTGTGGTGCCGAGAGATCTTATCCGTGTCAGAGAGCCGATTTTTGTTGCTAAGTATTGATCGAAATTATTTGTTTTGAATTATTGATTGGAACTCATTAAAATGTTCGATGAAAAGACACTTCTGATAACGGGCGGAACGGGATCTTTCGGAAATGCAGTGTTAAGACGATTTATCGATTCAAATTTGGGTGAGATAAGAATACTAAGTCGTGATGAGAAGAAGCAGGATGATATGAGAAAAAGATATAATCATCCAAAGATTAAATTTTATCTAGGTGATGTGCGCGATATGCGCAGTGTGACTGCCGCTATGCGCGGAGTCGATTATGTCTTTCATGCTGCAGCGTTAAAGCAGGTACCGTCTTGTGAATTTCACCCAATGCAAGCGCTTGGTACCAATGTGATAGGAACTGAGAACGTCATCGAGGCGGCCGTAAATGCTGGTGTTAAGCGGGTCGTCTGTCTTAGTACCGATAAAGCGGTATACCCTATCAATGCGATGGGGATTAGCAAGGCGATGATGGAAAAAGTAATGGTCGCCGCCAGTCGCAATCTTGAAGGTACAGGCACTGTTATCTGTGGCACGCGTTATGGCAACGTGATGGCATCTCGAGGGTCAGTCATTCCTCTCTTCGTTGAGCAGGTCTTGGCAGGTAAGCCTATTACCGTGACCGATCCTGGCATGACTCGCTTCATGATGACGCTTAGCGACGCGGTGGAACTCGTTCTATATGCGTTCGCACATGGAAATAATGGTGACATCTTCGTGCAAAAGGCGCCTGCGGCTACTGTACAGGTTCTAGCGCAGGCCATTCTTGATCTTATGGGAAAGCCCGATCATAAGATTCGTGAGATCGGAACACGTCATGGGGAGAAGCTTTACGAGGCGCTTCTTAGTCGGGAGGAGATGGCCTGCGCGGAAGACCGCGGTGAGTATTTTAGAGTTCCGCCCGATGGCCGTGATCTGAATTACGCGAAATTCGTGGAGGAAGGCGAGAGACGGATTACAAAGAGCACCCATGGCGAGGACTACAACTCGCATAACACAACTCGCCTGGACGTTGAGGAGATGAAAGCACTGTTGCTGAAACTCGACTTCATGCAGCGTATCTCGCGTGGAGAACACGCAGTGGCGGAGGATTGATATCATGCGGGTCCTGATCACCGGAGCAGGCGGCTTTCTCGGAAAGAACTTGCTTTTGAAGCTCGCGGAACGCAGCGATTTGCATGTCGTTTCGTTCACGCGTGCGGATAGTTTGGAGAGCCTCCCTGAGTTGGTCGAGAATTCGGATTTTGTGTTTCACCTAGCAGGTGTGAATCGACCAGAGGATCCGCGAGACTTCCTTGCGGGGAATGTGGATCTCACCGTTGCACTTTGCAGTTCGGTGGCCGCTGTTGCAGGGAGGACCGGAAGGGCGATCCCGGTCATCTATAGCTCGTCTGTTCAAGCGGATCAAGATAATCCCTACGGTGATAGCAAACGGGCGGCAGAGGTGGTCTTGCGACATCTCGCAAACAGTCATCAAGTCCCCGTGCACATCTTCCGGTTACCCAATGTGTTTGGGAAATGGTGTAGGCCTAACTACAATTCAGCCGTGGCAACGTTCTGCCACAACATAGCACGCGATTTGCCCATCGAAATTAGAGATCCTGCAGCGGTTATTACGCTGGTCTATGTAGATGACGTTATTGAGAAATTTGTTCGATTGATGGATTGCGCGGACTCGCCCCACCTCGTTGAAGGTCTTGAGATAATTGCGCCGCAGTACACAATTTCAGTGGGAGAGCTCGCTAGGAAAATTCAATCCTTTAGGGATAGCCGCGCGACTTTGCTGACAGAGCGCGTCGGTGAGGGACTGCTTCGTGCGCTTTACTCCACTTATGTTAGCTACTTGCCAGTAGAGTCCATTGCATACTCTGTGCCCCAGTACGCGGATGCCAGAGGTGTCTTTGTGGAAATGCTCAAGACTCCGGACTCCGGGCAGTTTTCCTACTTTACAGCGCATCCCGGGATCACGCGCGGTGGGCATTATCATCACACCAAGACGGAGAAGTTCCTTGTAATCAAAGGTCAGGCGCGGTTCAAGTTCCGCCATATGCAGACTGGTCAAGCTCATGAGCTGATTACCTCAGGCGAGAAACCAGAGATTGTAGAGACTGTGCCTGGTTGGACGCACGACATCACTAATATTGGGACCGAAGAGATGATTGTCATGCTCTGGGCCAACGAAGTATTTGATCGTGCTCGGCCAGACACCTTTGCTTGTCAGCTGTAAGCAGGAACGCTATGAATAAGCTCAAAGTTATGACCGTGGTCGGCACACGGCCGGAGATCATTCGCCTCTCGCGCGTCCTGGCGCGACTTGATGAGTATTGCGATCATATATTGGTGCATACTGGGCAAAACTACGACTACGAACTCAACCAGATATTTTTTGATGATTTGGGTATTCGAAAGCCTGACCATTTTCTGAATGCTGCGGGCGGCAGCGCAGCAGAGACGATTGGCAGAATCATCATTGCTGTGGATAGTGTGCTGGCAGCCGAGGAGCCGGATGCCATGTTGGTTCTTGGCGATACGAATAGCTGCATGGCGGTGCTACCGGCAAAGCGACGCAAGATCCCCGTATTCCACATGGAGGCAGGAAATCGCTGCTTCGATCAGCGGGTGCCTGAGGAGATCAACCGGCGAATTGTTGACCACACTGCTGATATCAACCTCACTTACAGTTCGATCGCGCGCGAGTATTTGCTTCGCGAGGGCTTGCCGCCCGAGATGGTGATCAAGACTGGTAGCCCCATGGCCGAAGTGCTGGAGCACTATCGGTCGCGGATTGATTCGTCAGACGTACTGGGCCGCCTGGAGGTGATGGAAGGGCAGTTCTTTGTGGTGAGCACGCATCGAGAGGAGAACATCGATTCCGATGCGAATTTTGGCAAATTGGTGAATGTGCTCAACGCTGTAGCGGAGCGCTACGACCTTCCGGTGATTGTTTCGACGCATCCTCGGACGCAAAAGCGAGTGGATGTCATCGGCGCGAAGTTTCATCCGAACGTGCAACTGCTAAAGCCGCTTGGCTTCACGGACTACAACAAGCTGCAGGTTGCCGCGAAGGTGGTGCTATCCGATAGCGGCACCATCAACGAAGAGTCCTCCATCTTGAATTTCCCAGCGTTGAACCTGCGCGAGGCACATGAGCGCCCGGAGGGTATGGAGGAAGCTGCCGTGATGATGGTCGGTCTAGAGGCAGAGCGGGTTCTGCAGGGCATTGAGATTCTGGCGGACCAGCCTCGCGGTGAGAGTCGGCTTCTGCGCCAGGTCGCTGACTACAGTATGCCAAACGTTTCCGACAAAGTGCTGCGCATCCTTCACAGCTACACCGACTACGTGAACCGCGTGGTGTGGAAGAAGTACTGACGCATGGCCACTCGGATCTTATTGCTGACGCAGTGGTTTGACCCTGAGCCGACTTTCAAAGGCATGGTGTTTGCCCGGGAATTGGTCCGTCAGGGCTTTAATGTTGAGGTGCTCACGGGATTTCCAAACTATCCGAGCGGAAAGATGTACCCCGGCTATCGAATTAAGCCGCTGCAGCGTGAGATGATCGACGGCGTTCAGGTGACACGGGTCCCTCTGTATCCCAATCACGATCAATCGGCTGTCAAGCGCGTGTTGAACTATGTCAGTTTTGCGGCGTCGTCTCTCCTCTACGGGCTATTCATGGCTAAAAGAGCCGACGTCATCTATGCCTATCATCCGCCTTTGACAGTGGGGATCGCCGCTAGCCTGATTCGGCTGTTTCGCCGCATTCCGGTTGTATATGACATTCAGGATATGTGGCCGGATACGCTGCGAGCTACTGGCATGGTCAGGAACGAGAGGGCGTTGAACATCGTGGCTCGCGTTTGCGAGTGGGTGTATCGACGAGTGGATCATATCGTAGTGTTGTCGCCCGGCTTCAAGCAACTTCTCGTGCAGCGTGGCGTGCCTGCCGCGAAGGTTGATGTGATCTACAACTGGGCCGACGAGGCCGCGTTGGCCGCGCCAGCTGGCAGGCTGCCGGATGGATTTCCCGGCGGAGAACGGTTCCGCATCCTCTTCGCTGGCAACATGGGTAAGGCGCAAGCGCTTGATTCAGTGCTGGATGCCGCCGCTTTGTTGCAGGCACGGGAATCGCGCGTGTATTTTGTCATGCTGGGTGGTGGAGTCGAGGTAGACAGGCTGAAGGCTCTGGCTACTGAGCGGCAATTGCGGAATGTCATGTTCTTGCCGCCGGTACCAATGGCCGAGGTGGGAACTGTGCTCAACGCTGCCGACGCCTTGCTCGTACACCTTCGGAAGGACCCACTATTCCGGATAACGATCCCGTCGAAGACGCAGGCTTACATGACAGTGGGGAAGCCGCTTTTAATGGCGGTGGATGGGGATGCTGGCGATCTGGTCATGCGATCGGGGGGGGGGGTGGCTACCGAATCCGAGAACCCTGAAGCCCTTTCGACTGCTGCGGAATTGCTGGCCTCCCTATCGCCTGAGGACTTGCAACGGATGGGGGAAGGGGCGAGGCGTTTTTACCAGAATCACCTCGCACTGGCCGTAGGTGTCGCCAGCTTCGGGGCTATTTTCCGGCGGTTGGCGTCAAATAATCAATCAAGATGAAACGTGTTATCGACATCCTATTCGCTGTCATAGCCTTGCTCGTTCTGGGCATTCCGCTTCTGATCCTGATAAGGCAGGTGCGGAAGAAGCTCGGCAGCCCTGTTTTTTTTCAACAGGTGCGGCCAGGCCTGCACGGGAAGCCATTCCAGATGATTAAGTTCCGCACCATGACCGACGCACGCGGCCCGGATGGCGAGTTGCTTTCGGACGCGGAGCGCCTGACCCCCTTCGGCCGCTTCCTTCGTTCCACCAGCCTGGACGAACTCCCCGAACTGTGGAACGTACTCAAGGGCGATATGAGTCTGGTGGGCCCGCGCCCTCTATTGATGGACTACTTGCCCCTGTACACCACGGCGCAGGCCCGCCGCCATGAGGTTCGCCCCGGTATCACGGGTTGGGCGCAAATCAACGGCCGCAATGCGCTGTCTTGGGAAGAGAAGTTCGCGTTGGATGTTTGGTACGTAGAGCATCGTACGATTTGGCTGGATCTGAAGATCCTGGCTTTGACTGTCAAGAAGGTGCTGGTGCGTGATGGGGTCAACGCAGCAGGTGAGGCCACGATGGCACGATTCACTGGCGTCACGGTCAACGAACAGAAGGAGTAAGCGATGAAGCTAGTTGGAATCTATGGCGCCAGTGGATTTGGGCGTGAAGTTATGCCGCTGGCGCGGGCCCAGCTGACGGCCGCTGGAGGCAGTCCGTTTGAGTTGGTGTTTGTGGACGATGGTGACAACGCACCAATAAGCAATGGTCATCGGGTCCTGTCGTATTCGCAGTTCCTGGAAGAGCCGGCTGGCGATAAGCAAATGAGCTTCGCTATCGCGGCCAGCCAAGTGCGCGAGAGACTAGCGCTGCGTGCGGAACGGGATGGTGTTGAATGCGTAGACATCCGTGCATTCAACGCGGTGGTCTTGGATGACGTCACCATCGGCCCCGGGGCGGTGCTTTGTCCGTTCGTCACGTTGACAAGCAATATCCGGATCGGCAGGCAGTTCCACGCCAATATCTATTCGTACGTTGCGCACGATTGCGTGGTCGGGGACTACGTGACGTTTGCTCCCGGGGTCAAGTGCAATGGCAATGTGCATGTCGAGGACCATGCGTATATCGGCACTGGCGCAGTACTCAAGCAGGGTAAACCCGGAGCGCCGCTTGTCATTGGCCGTGGCGCCGTTGTTGGGATGGGGGCGGTAGTGACGCGGGATGTGCCTGCTGGCGTGACGGTGGTGGGCAATCCAGCGCGCCCGTTTGTCAAGTAAGAGGAGCCAAGATGCTAAACACTGGATTTTCTCCCTGGCCGAGCTTTACGCCCGAAGAGATGGCAAGCGTGCAGAACGTGCTGGCCTCCAACAAAGTCAACTATTGGACCGGCACTGAAGGCCGCGAGTTCGAACGCGAATTCGCCGCGTGGGTTGGCGTGGATCACGCCGTGGCATTGGCAAATGGCACGCTTGCTCTCGATGTTGCCTTAAAGGCCCTGGACATCGGCGCCGGCCACGAAGTGATTGTTACCTCTCGCACCTTCCTGGCTTCAGTCTCTAGTATCGTACTGGCCGGCGCGACGCCAGTCTTTGCGGACGTCGATCGAGAGGATCAGAACATTACCGCCGAGACCGTGCGCGCGGTGCTGACTCCCCGCACCAAGGCCATCATCTGCGTGCATCTGGCCGGCTGGCCCTGCGATATGGATCCGATTATGGCACTGGCCAAAGAGCATGGCCTTGCGGTGATCGAGGATTGTGCCCAAGCGCACGGGGCTGTCTATAAAGGGCGGGCCGTCGGTTCCGTTGGTGACATCGGGGCCTGGTCTTTCTGCCAGGACAAGATCATGACCACGGGCGGCGAGGGGGGGATGGTTACCACCAACGACCGTGATCTGTGGGCGCGGATGTGGGCCTACAAGGATCATGGCAAGAGTTACGAGGCGGTATACGAGCGGGATCATCCGCCCGGTTTCCGCTGGCTGCACGAGTCGTTCGGCACCAACTGGCGCATGCTGGAGATGCAGGCGGCTATCGGTCGTATTCAACTGAAGCGCATGGCGGACTGGACCGCACGGCGCGCGACGAATGCGATGGCGCTGGTTGAGGCGCTTAAGCCGTGCAAGGCGCTGCGGGTGCCTTTGCCGCCGGTTGGCGTGGAGCATGCCTGGTACAAGTTCTATGCGTTCGTGCGGCCCGAGGCGTTGGCTGCGGGCTGGGATCGGGACAGAATCATGGCAGAGATCAATGCCGCTGGGATTCCATGCTATTCGGGGTCCTGCTCCGAGGTGTATCTGGAGAAGGCGTTTGACGATACGGGATGGCGACCGGCCGAGCGATTGCCGGTGGCCAAAGAACTGGGCGAAACCAGCTTGTTGTTCCTTGTGCATCCGACCTTAACTGAGGCGGAGATTGGGCGGACCGCGCACGCGGCTCGCGCGGTGTTGGAACGGGCTACGCGAGCTTGACGAAGGAGAGCGTGTGAAGGTGGGGATGGTGCTTGTTGCTTGCAGGAAGGATCGGGGGATTGATTGCGAAGGCGGCGGGCTATGACGCTGTGGCCTCTCGTCATCCCTTTTGGTGATAGCTCGTGGACGTTGCCTCTTTCTGCTTCCATCGCCATCGCCCTGCTGCTGGGCGGGCATCGGGCACGCGCTGTGCGTTGGATGGCTTGCTTCGGCGCCGGCCTTGCCGTGATTGTTGCGGGAAAGCTAGCGTTTGACCTTGGTGGGTGGTGCCTGCCGGCGCTGGGCTTTTACAGCATCAGCAGCCATGCCATGCAGACCACGGCAATCTATCCGCTTCTGTTCATGCTGCTCTTTTCCGCGCTGGGGCCGCGAGCCGCGCGATGGGGATTCCTGCTGGGGCTGGCGGCGTCGATGTTCATGGCGGTAACGTTGTTGGCCGGCAACTATCACACGCTGTCTGAGACGCTGGCTGGCATGGCGGTCGGTGCGGCGGTGGTCTGCACGTATCTGCGCTGGCAGCCGAACTTGCGGCCGGCGCATCTGTCCTTGCTCGTCGTGTTGCCAGCTGCGGTGGTGCTGCTGGTCGATATGCACAGCACGGTCAATCCGACCAAGGCGGCGCTTTGGCAACGCGCGGCGATCTGGTTCGGCGCTACCGAGCAATATACGCGGCAGATATCTACGGATCCAGTCAGTGGCACGCGGCGGGTATCTGTGCGGCTGCGTAGTCTTTCTTGAGCCATTGGGCGCGTTGTTGCCGCGCGGGTGGCTCCCTTTGCGCAGACATGGGGTATCTCGCCTGTGATGCGCGTTCGTGCATTTTCCGTATTCTCCTTCGCGTAAGTCCTGTTGTTACCGTTGCCTATTTTCCTCATGGCACGCCTGTTCCCCTAAGTGCTGCGTGGCGAAGAGGACTCGGCCAGGAGTCTGGCAATCAGCGCAGGATTAATCTAAGATTGCCCCGGTCCGCAATGGTGGTCGGACTAATCTCATTTGTCTCCGTATATCCCGCCAGCCTAAAAAGAGAAGTTCGGCTGCTTCGATCTAACGGTGGCCCTCGCTATCTTCGGGTAGGCGAGATCCCCGAAATCCTATGGCGAGTTCTTTCGTTTATGCCGACGTCGTTTCTTTTGCAGTCATGCGCTCCCGATGCGGCGACAGAGTTTGAACAACTGCTGACAGCGGTGGCCCGGCTTCCCGCGGCTCGGCTGGAGGCCTTGCGTGCGGCCGTGGAGATCGAGCGGGCCACGCGTGCCAACGCGTATGCCGTGCAAGCGGTAAATCAGCCTCCCGGCAGTAATATGCAGCGGGCGCGTTCGCGCGTTCCTGGTCAGCTAAGCTGGACCCTTTATCGGGAAATCGAGAATCCGTTTTGCGGTATCAGGGGCAAGAAGCTTTCTCGCCTGGGTTACACGGATCAGTCCGGAACCCCCATCCGTTCCCCGCTCGAGGGCTGTATTAAGAACGTTGCGGAGAGGGATGGGGTGTTCATGTCTCCGCGTTTTGATTGGTCTCATGCGCTGCGGGGGAAATCCGATTCGCATCGGCTCAGGCCCGCGCCGGCGCTTCAGCTCGAATCCTGGATGACCCCGGAAGACAATGCCGCGAGGCTGCCTTCGACGAACCGGCCTGACGCGAGGCAGGCGATGCCACCGGAAGCTGTCGCTCAGCTGGGCCTGACGGCACGGCAGGATGCGGTCCTGACGCTGATTGGCGAAGGCCTGTCCAACAAGCTGATTGCTCGCCGTCTGGGGCTAACGGAGAACACGGTGAAAGAGCATGTCTCTGCCATCCTGCAGCGGCTAGGGGTGAGCACCCGCATGCAGGCAGCGCTGCGCTTGAGCGGGAGTGCGGCGCGCGCTGCGGATGCCTGGGCGCATGGCGCCGGCGGCCCGGGGCAGGGTGAGTTGCATGCGGCAATGCTCCCGGGCCTCACGCCACGCCAGTTCACGGTGTGGATGCTGATTGGGGAGGGCCTGCCCAACAAGCTCATCGCGCGTCGCCTGGGGTTGACGGAGAACACCGTAAAGGAACACGTCTCCGAAATCCTGCGGCGGCTCAATGTGCGTACCCGCATGCAGGCAATGCTGCACATAGAACGGCTGAGAGAGGCGTCCCTGGCGGTAGTTCCGGCGCTCGGCTATTTGTAGTCCACTACCGTTGTCCTGTGCCTCCCGGGAATGCGGTGCTATGTGCAGTTGGGTTCAGTATCCGCTGACTGCTGCGTGTCATTGCCGGTGGCGTATGCTGTCACCGCATGCCGGTCGAGGCGCAATACAGCGCTTACGACCGCACCAAACGCGAAATCCCTTGGAACTCACCGCCGTCAGAGCCGGGCAACGCCACGCCCTAATGCTCATGAAACATGGCAACTGCCTTGAGTAATTGGCCCGCATGGCTGCGGGCATTCAGGAAAGCCTGCTTTCTCTGGTGGCGGATCTTGCGTTGCAGAATTCGGCGCTGATTGACCACGTCCCCGCAATCCTCTTGGCCCCCGATTGTTGCCGTACTGTAGCCTCAGTAGCCTTGCGTATACACAGGCCGCAACAGCTCACGTTTCCAGGAAGGGTCCATTGCCGCAACAAAATAGGAATCCCCCATCAGGAGGGATCTGAAAAATAGATTTTCACGAAATTGTCGATAATCGAAAAATCTTATCTCTGAATTCAAAATAATATAATTTGTACTGTGGCTGTTATGCGTTAAAGTCCGCTTCGTCTATTCTGATGCTTTTCATATACATGCTTTCATCGCGGAACCGATGCGCGATGGGCTTGGATATCGCCGGTCAGAATGGCTTTGTTTCTTTTCTCTTCCCGCTCCATTCTCCAATGCAATATCGATATGCGTTTGCCGGGGGGAATATCGTGGGTATCTCGAGAGATTGCTTCAGAAAACCATGAGTGAATAGAAAAAGAGGCCAGCCACGGCAACGCCGCGGCTGGCCTTCCGGCTATATCCGCTGCAGAGCGGGGATGGCGCCCAAGCAATGGATGCCACTCAGGCCATGACGTAACACGCAAAAACTCCCGGCGCCCCCCCGACAGTCATCCATGCGATGGCGTCGAGCCGAGACATATCAAGCCGACTGCACGCTGCGCGTGAGGACGTTGTCCGTCGAGCGGGCTTCAGCCCGTCACCTTGCGCCGCCGGTGTGCAGATGTTCGGCGAACGATCACAGCGGCACGCCAGCCCTCGTAGAAGGCGCCCGGGCGGCACGCTGTGGCATGGGTAAGGCGGGGTCCCACCAAGCGTTAGGGGGTAGCATGCAGCAGCTAGGGGTATTTACAAGCGAAGAACTGGATAGTTACTTCGCATCTTTTGTTGGGATGGAAGGGGGTAACCCTCAGGCTTCCGTCTGGTTCTGCGACCGCAGCCCGCATCCGTGGCTGGAGCCGATATTGCGGCCGTTGACGCCGCGCATGGATCCGCTCGCGTGGGATGCGGCGTTCCGGGCGAAGCACCAGGAGGATATGGGGCGGTGGCTCCAGCATCAGCGTATTGCCCGCATCATGGCGGCGGCCCGTGCCGAGGCGCTGGGCGAGCGGGTGGGTGACGAGGCCTG
Source organism: Cupriavidus sp. GW823-FHT07A04 (assembly GCF_058794615.1). NCBI lineage: Bacteria > Pseudomonadati > Pseudomonadota > Betaproteobacteria > Burkholderiales > Burkholderiaceae > Cupriavidus > Cupriavidus sp. GW823-FHT07A04. Next base: position 220,483 of record NZ_JBXAHA010000007.1, on the reverse strand, counting down.
GAAGCCTTATTTCTGGGAGCGGCTGTACGCGCCAGATGGCGCGGAGTTCAAGCTGAACCTGTTTCCGTTGCCTGCGCAACTCGATGGGTTGACGCCGTGGTCCAAGGTGTTCCGGGGCCAGCCGGAACTGGTGCCCAAGGATCGTTACCTGGAGCTGTGCCGGCGTGGCGCGCGTTTTCGCATGCTGAACAAGCTGTGCGCGCGCTGGCGGCCCAAGGTGGTCGTCTGCCTGGGTTATCGGCATGCCGATGACTATATGCAGGCGTTCGGGCTGGACGGGTCGGCGGGCGAGGAGCGGCTGTTGCAGCCGGCTGACCTGGCGAGGGTATTGCGTGTCTTCAGGAGGGATGGCACCACCTGGATTATCTGCCCCGTGTTGGCTGGCAGCGCCGGGCTGACTTCGGACGTGCAGCTCAATGCGTTCGGGCAGTTGCTTGGCGCCATGCTCGAGCCAAGCGATTTCGGAGAACTGGCCAGCGCTTGCCTGGACTATGCCTGAATGCCGGGGAGGTTCACAGCCAGCGGCATCGGGAGAATATGTGGCGCTGGCAGACGCATCGCCCCCCTGTTCTGCACCCGGCAGGACACAACCCTGGCGCTATCCCCGCCGTAGCCGGTACCGCCGGCCTGAGCGTTAATGTCCTGCCGAATGCAATGGGTTGCTTTAACTGTCAGTGCGGCTAGCTCACGAACCTGGAGTCAGCTCGCATTGACTCGCTTGGCGTTGAGTTCGGCAAAATCGGCCAGTACTTCTTCTGCTCCGCGCGCACGCGCGCCGAAGGGGAAGGGCACCAGCACGCGCGAACGTGCGGGCTTGCGGGGCTTGCTGCCGTCCAGTGAACTGTAAGGCGCGTACTCCGGCACGATGGCTTGTACCAGGCTCTGGATCTTGAGCGTGTCGCGCGTGTCGCACGCGGCAAACAGTGCGGCCAGGAAATCGTGCAGCGTGGCCTCCTCCATGGAGTGCTCTTTTGCACACATGATGCGGGTGTGCGAGCTAGGGATGACGTCGTCGCCAATCAGCAGTTCTTCATAGAGTTTCTCGCCAGGGCGCAGGCCCACCACTTTGATCTCGATATCGCCGGCGGGGTTTTCTCTGGTTTTTTCCTCAAGGCCGGACATGTCAATCATGGTACGAGCCAGATCAACGATGCGTACCGGGTCGCCCATGTCTAGGACGAAGACCTCGCCGCCCTTAGCCATCGCGCCTGCCTGGATCACGAGCTGAGCGGCTTCGGGGATTAGCATGAAGTAGCGTACGACGTCGGCGTGGGTGATCGTGATGGGCCCGCCGCCTTCAATTTGCCGGCGGAACAACGGGACCACCGAGCCGGAGGAGCCGAGGACATTGCCGAAGCGCACCATCGAGAAGTTGGTTCGGGTTCTAGGGCGCGCGGCGGCAGCCTGGAAGACCAGTTCCGCCATGCGCTTGCTCGCACCCATGATGTTGGTCGGGCGCACTGCCTTGTCGGTTGAGACCAGCACGCAGGTCTCGACGCCATACATGTGGGCGACATCGGCTACGGTGAGCGAGCCCAGCACGTTGTTTCGAATGCCTTCGGGCATGTTCGACTCGACCAGGGGCACGTGCTTGTATGCCGCGGCATGGTAAATCGTGTCGACCCGGTTCTGGCGCACCGCGGCCGTAACGACCTCGGGGTCGCACACCGAGCCGATGCGTGCCGAAATGTCCAGGTCGGGAAAGAGCTGCCGCAGTTCCTGCTCGATCGTATAGAGCGCAAATTCGGAGTGTTCCAGCAGGACCAGTTTGCGCGGCTCCTGTGTGGCGATCTGCCGGCAGAGCTCGCTGCCGATCGAGCCGCCGGCACCGGTCACCATCACGACCTTGTTGCGTGTATTTCTTGCAAACAGGTTTCTGTTGGGCGGTACCGGTTCGCGGCCAAGCAGGTCTTCGATACGGATTTCGCGGATGGATTGCGTGGTGATCTTGCCGTCCACCATTTCCAGCAGGGTTGGCAGGGTGCGCACTTCCACCGCATGGGCGCGCAAGCTATCGACCACCTCGCGGCGCCGCTGCGGTGAGGCTGACGGAATGGCCAGCACAACTTCGTCGATGCTCAGCTTGCTCAGTTGGTCGGCCAGGCGGCTCACGTCATAGACAGGCAGGCCGGCCACGATCTTGTTGTTCAGCGTAATGTCGTGATCGAAGAAGCAGAGCGGCTGGTGATCGGGGCTGGCACGCATCGCAAGGGCCAGCTGGTAGCCGGCTTCGCCAGCGCCAAAGATGGCAAGCCGGGCCACCTTGCCGCGATTCTTGCGGTATTGTGAGGTGCGCAGCAGCGCGCGTGCCAGGAAGCGCGAGATGACGACGTACGCAAAGGCGATAAACCAATAGATCAGCACGCCCGTGCGCGGCAGGTAGTCGTCCTGCAGCAGCACCGATGCAAGATAGGTGAGGCCGATCAGTGCGGCCAGGCTGACGCCAGACATCCACAGCACCTTGAGATCGATATACCGCAACACTGTGCGGTAGAGCCCGCTCAGGTAGAACACCGGGATGGTGAGGAACGCAATCGCCAATGGCGGCAACGCGCCGTACTGATTGAGCAGATCGGCATCGCCTTTTCTTAACAGCAGGGCGAGCGAGAAGCACAGGGGCAGCATTATCAAGTCGGCTGACACCATCAGAACGACTTTGCCACGGCGCGGAAGTGCGAGTAGCCATTGAGTAAGCGCGGATGTCATATGCATAGACCACATTGCGAATCCGACACCAGAGAGATTGGTGCGGTAAATCATGACTGCCTTGCGTGCTGCAGGATGAGGCGAGGGAATGCCGGATGAGGGCGAGCCGGTTGTGGCTGGCGTCGCGGGAGGCGTCCTTCGTCTTGCGAATGGTGCGAATAGTGCGGCGCGGTGATAGCTACCGGTACCCTGCGTGAGAAGGGAACGAGAGGGGATCTTTAGCGCCATGGTGCGGCATTGCAGGCGAGGTCCTGCAATGCGCTGTGGGCTCGGGCTGGAGAGGGAAGTCGAAGGCGCGAGGGTGGAGGCGGTGCGCACCGCTGATCCACTAACGCATCGCTAGTTCCTGGCTATCGCTATGGAATATATCTAAAAGGTTTTCGCTTTTTTTTCGATTTTTCTATCCCCGCGTAAGTGGGGGTTTCAGAATGGATTTTGATATTGAGCAAGGGGCTTTCGATCTCTCTCGCTACTTTGTCGACCTGCTAATTGCGAAGCCAGCTCCAGGCGAGCCTGCGTTCCAGCGCGGGCATCGGTGCGGCAGTTGCTGAAGTCCGGGTTGTCCGCTGGGTAGACGGCGATTTCGCCCGTGAAGGGGCTATCGACCCGTTCGCGGATCGACAGCGCGTCGACGACTTGGCCCGCATGCTCTCATCAGTTGAGGATCTGCCTGTCTCCGTCCGCTTTCCATCCGAGTCCTCGGGCTCGATTGAAATCGAGGCGCGCGGCACCGGCGGATCGGATGGCGATTTCGGCACTTGGCGAAACGGCTCCCTGGCGGAAACGGAACGTGTTCTGCCAGGCGCGTTGGGGGGTGACGTGGCCCGGGATGGCGCGGTGCCGGATGGCTTGCCGGCGAGGCTCACGCGTCACCATGCCGGGCGGCTGGCGTTGCTTACCTGCCAACTGGAGCGCCAATCACCGCACCAATTGCCAAAAAGTGAGACGCACGGTCAAGAGGTGCGCGGGTGTGGCTTTAATCTTGGACGCTAGAGACCATTGTCTATAAGGCGTGCGCGAAAGGGGGGATGCTTGGCGACCCCTGCCCCGGAACTCGAAGAGCCGGGGGAATCGACGCAACCGGGGCAATGCCGGCAGCGATCCGGTGTCTTGGCGGGTCAATAGGCGTACGACGGGAATGATGGGGGTGTTGGTGATGGCTGATTTATCTGGTTTGACTGGCTTGTCTGGCTTGTCTGGTTTGTCTGATATGTCTGGAATGACGGAGCAGGGTGGGGGCGCCCTGAGCCGCGAGCAGCTCGATGCTTACTTTGCTTCCTACGTGGGTATGGAGGGGGGCAGTCCGGCCAGCGCGGTTTGGTTCTGCGACGCCATGCCGACTTCGGATAGCACGCGGCTGCCCGCGCAGCTTGTCCCGGTGCTTGAGGTGCCGGCGTGGGATGCGCAATTCAGGCTGCGCCATCTGTGCGAGATGGCCAAATGGCAAACGCACCAGCGCATCGCGCGCATCATGGCGGCGGCCCGGGAGATGGTGCTGTTCGGCCGGGACGATAGCGGCGATTGGCAGCGCTACCTTGCGCAATATCTTTACCGGCCGCGCGGATGGGATTTCAAGCTGAGCCTGTTCCCCTTGGCCATCCGTTCTGAGAACGGGTTGCCGTGGACGCAACTGCACGGTAACCAGCCGGAGCTGAACCCCAAATCCAAGTACCTTGCGCTGTGCCGCAATGGTGCCCGGTTCCGCTTTATCGCCCAATTGCGCCGGCGCGAGCGGCCCAAGGTGGTGGTTTGCCTTGGCGAGCGCTTCGAGGCGGATTACCTGCAGGCCTTTGGCATGCGGGGCGTGCCATATACCACACACACATTGCAGCCGGCCGATCAGGCGAGGGAGTTGCGCGTTTATGTCAGCGAGGGGACAAACCTGATTATCTGTCCCGCGGTGGCCGGGGCGGCCGGATTAGCCTCTGACGTGCTGCTGAACGCCATGGGGCGTTTTATCAGCCAATGGCTGACCATGGCCGATTTTCAGGTAAGGCCGCACGAGGCGGAGCTTTGCGAGGCGGAGTACTACCCGGCCTGAGATGGCGATGCAGTGGCCGCGGGCGCGCAGCTCAACGCTGTTGCCGATGCAGCCACTGCCGGAAGTCATCGCCTTGCACTGCGAACGCGGCTTGCCTGAATTCGGTGTTCTCGGGGCTGGTGGCATAGGCGCGCAGGTCGCTGGGCGACATGCCCAGGGATCGGCGGAACGCACGGGTAAAGTCCGATGCACTGTTGAAGCCCAGTCCGTAGGCGATGTTGCTGACCGGCAAGCTGGGGAACTTCACGAGGTCGGCGGCGGCGGCGCGCAGGCGGCTCTTGCGGATATAGGCCTGCACGCCGCCTTCTTGCTCGAACAATCGATATAAGGTCGGGCGGGAGATTTCCATCCTGGCGAGCAGCTTGTCGGGGGACAGCTCCGCCGCGCCGGGGTCGGCGTCGATCAGCCGGCGTGCCCGGGCCAGCATGGCGCTGCGCGCGGCGGCGCGGGCGCCTTCCTCAAGGCGCGCGCCCTTGCGAAAGGCGGCGGTGAGCAGTTGCACGCTGGCGTGCATGGCCTCGGCAGCCGCTTGCGGCGCCATGCCGGGGATCTCGCGGCTCAGCGCCGTCAGGTGCTCCGCGGCCAGCCGGGTCAGCGGGGTGTTGGTTTGCACGATGCGCCCGTGCGCGGCCTCGGCGCCGAGAAAGATGGAATCCATCATCGTGCGTGGCACGAAGACCGAGAGCGCGCGCACGGCACCCCGATGCATGTGGATGGGCTGCCCATGGTCCGTGAGCAGGATGCCGCCCTGTTGCGGCATGGGGTTGTGCCGCATACCTTCGACCACGCCGGCGCTGCCTTCGACGAACACCTGGAGCGCATAGTGCCGCATGGTGTCCGTGGAGATGCGCGCGACGTTGCGCTCCAGGGTGAGCCCATCGCAGCGGCAGTCGGTGAAGAGCATGTCCTCGACCAGGTAGCGGTCGATGCAGGCCTGGAACGGGGCTGCCAGGGTGTCCCGGGTGAGGTTGACGTCCATCACATGCCCGACGCGCTGGCGCCAGGCGAGGATTTGTCCCACGCTGGTGGCACGGGGCCCGTCGCCGCCTACCTGGAAATGGGTATGCGGCAGGCGCGCGTCCGGGGGCGCGGGCTGCGGTTCCGATTGGGTCGGTGCAAGTGCGATGGGAGGCTCGGTCATGGGCGTTGGGCGCACCCGGTGCTGCATAGAACCGGCAAAACGCCGGCGCATCGGCACCACTCTATCGAAAAACCGAGGTTCTTGCAGGCAACGCGTTGTGGCTGTCCCACTTCCATGCCTGTGCTTGCCACGCACATGCTGTGAACACGCTCTGCACATGTCGTGCATTCGCCGTGCATATGCCGTGCATTCGCCATTTACCGCCGCCCGATTGTGCGATGCCGCGCAAAGTGTCGTTACCCCGCGTAAGAAGGGAAAGAAGACTGCCGCGAATCCCTCCAAAGGGGGGCGCGTCATGATCAAATCTCACGCAGAATCTTGCACCGCCAAGTGATTGTTTCGCGCAAACGAGATCGGGCTTTTTGGGGCGGTAGCCGGAGCGTCGCGGGATTGACGATATACGTTCCGGCAATCGCTTTCCCAAAGGGAAAAGCACTGATCCAGATTGGTTGTAGGCAGGTCAAATCCGTTGGAGCCAGGCATTGGTTTTATGCCGGCCGGCATCCGAGACGAAGCAGGTGGGAGGCGCGAAAAGCGCGGGAAGCGCGGGAAGCTCTGCATTCCCCGTCAGCGGGTTGTCTCCATCGTTCTATTAGAGATTTGCCGATGCATTCGAGGCGTCTCACGGCCCGTCACGTCGTATAGGTAAGTACTGCCTCAGCGCGTGGGCATCTTTAATTCCACCAAGCGGTAGGGGCATGGAAATAGAACAGAAGACAGTATTCTCACGTGAGCAGCTGGACGCGTACTTCGCGTCTTACGTTGGTATGGAAGGGGGAAATCCGGCGGCGGCAGTCTGGTTTTGCGACAGCACACCGCATCCATGGGTCGAGTCGCTGGTAGCGCCGCTGGAGCCGCGCATGCAACCAGGCGCCTGGGACCGCGCGTACCGCGAGCGCCATCGCGAGAGCATGGAACGCTGGCAGTCGCATCAGAAGATCGCAAGGATCATGGCGGCGGCGCGTGCGCAGACCTTTGCGCGCCCGCAGAGCGAGTGCGACTGGAAGCATTACTTCGATCAGCATCTCTATGCGCCGGGGGGCGCGGAGTTCAAGCTCAGCCTGTTTCCGTTGCCGGCGCACCTGATTGGCCAGACGCCATGGTCCAAGGCATTTCGCGGGCAGCCGGCGCTGGTGCCCAAGCAGCGCTACCTGGATCTGTGCCGGGCTGGCAACCGCTTCCGTTTTATCGAAGGCATTCGCAGGGAGTGGAAGCCCAAGGTGGTGGTGTGCCTGGGCGAGCGGCATTTCTTGGATTTCGTCTTGGCGTTCGGGCTTGAGCAAGCCCGGGTGGGGGATTTCATTTTGCAGCCGGCCGATCTGGCCAAGACGCTGCGCGTGCTGGAGCACGATGGCACCACCTGGATCATGTGCCCCGCGCTGGCGGGCGCTTCGGGGCTGACTTCCGATGTATTGCTCGAAGCCATGGGCCGATATGTGGCGCGCTGGCTGGTGCCGGAGGATTTTCCGGTTCTGCACTAGGCGCGAGGTAATGCGAGGCGATGCGAGGCAATGCAAGGCTACGTGTTAGCCGGCATCGTTTTACGCGTCCTGATAACCGTAGGAACGGCACGCGGCAGCGATGCCGTTGCGACTCTCGCGAGGGTGGGGGTTACGGGCTGACATGCAAGCCTGCGCTTTCCCCCTCCTAGTAGGGGTGACACGGTTGTGGAGATTGTTTATCTAGTGAAGCTGGCAAAGGCAGTAGCGCAGTTTTGTTGTAGTGCTGCCGATTCCGATCGCAAGAGCCAGCCAGGGTATCCATGAGATGCGACGAGCCAGGGCAGCGTAAGGCACCGCATGCGGTGCGCAGCCAAGGCGTGGTCAGGATCCATAGACAACCTAGTGACCCATTGACCTATCGACGTATCGACGCATTAAAGCATTGACGCATTGACAAATCGACGTATCGATTCAGGAGTGAGAAGAGTGCAAACCAATATCAGGAATATCTTTACCCTCGGCATCATGGCTTCCGCGGCAGCGGCACTTGTGGCTTGCGGGGGCGGCTCGGACTCGACGCCGACCCCGACGACGCCATCGGTCACCGTGCAAGGCAAGGCCGTCGACTTCTACCTGTCACAGGCTACGGTGACGTTCCTCGATTGCAGCAACAAGACCGCCACGACCAAGGCGAACGGGGACTTCACGTTCCCGGATGGTTGCTCCACCAGCGCACTCAAGGTGACCGGCGGTACCGACATTGGTACCAACCTGCCGTTCACCGGCGTGCTGCAGGCACCGGCAGTGGCCTACAAGGCCGGCCAGACCCCGGTGATCACGCCGCTGACGACGCTGGTTGCGCAGTTGGGCGCAACCCAGGCCGCGGCGCTGGCGACCAAGCTTGGCCTGCAAGGCAAGGACCTCACCACGCTGGACCCGATGCAGGACGCTGCGGTGCTCAAGGCAGCCGTGCTGGTGCAGCAACTGGTGGACCAGGTCGCGAAGACGCTGGCAGGCTTGTCGAAGGCCACGGGCGGCACATTGACGGCGGAAGCTGCCGCAGCGGCGGCGGCCAGTGCCGTGGCTAGCGCGGTGAACAACGCCACCGGTACCGCTAACCTGACCAACAGCACGCTGGTCACGTCGGTGATCAACTCGGCCGTGCAGAACGCCAAGGCAGGTTTCCCGGCCAGCGTCCAGGCCAACATTGCCGCGGTGGCGGCCAACGTCGCCGCGCTGGCTGGCCCGGTTGTGGCCACCCAGGTGTCGAACGTGAACACCGCGCTGGGCACGATCGTGCTGGGCACCGACCCCGCTGCCACGCTGGCTGCCTTGCAGCAAAGCGGCTCGGTCAATGCGGTGACCGACAGCGCCAAGTCCACGACGAGCAATGCGCTGGTGGCGGCGGTAACGCCGGCCGCGCTGGCTGACCCGACGCTGACGACCAGCCTGGCTGCGCTCGGCGCTGCCGTGTCTACCGGCAACGCCACGGCAATCCAGAACGCGGCAAGCAGCCTAGGCGGCAACGTCAACAGCGGCGCCATCACCGACGTGGTCAACGCCGTCAAGCCGACCGACTTCATCCAGTTGGCCAGCATGACCATCAACGGCCAGCTGTTCACGAACTTTGATGCCGTGACCGTCACGGGCGGCGGTGCCTTGAGCAGCATCACGGTCGCGACCTCGCAAGTCGGCAAGCCGTTTGGCGATGGCGCAGCTGAAGTCCGTGCGGGTTTGAGCTATACGTATAACGGCAACCAGGTCGATGTCATCATCGAAAAGGTTGCGCTCACGTTTAGCAGCGGTGTGCTGACGGCCGCGCAGGTGCCTGCCAACACCACATACTCGTTCCGCGTCGCCACGGGCGGGAGCCTTTCCGCCGAGACGACCCTGACCAACGCGGTCGCGGACAATCTGTACGCCGGCAGCGGTACACTGAGCCTGCCTTTCTCGGTCTTCCTGGCCAAGCTGAAGGGCGCAAGCACGCTGAACGCGGCGCAGCTCGATGCCATTACGCCCAAGTCGCCCAGCACCTTCCCCGTGACGTTCGCGGTGTCTGGCCTGGCCGGCAAGGCGGTGAACGTCGCTACGCTGGTCAGCGGCAGCCCGCAGAAGACGCTGGCGCGGACGGTGCAGACCAAATCCTCCACGGTTAGCGGCAACGGCATCACGACCTCGGTCACGCTGAACCCCTGATCGGTGCGTAGTGAAGCCCTTCCCATGGTCAGGGGAGGGCCTGCCCGGTCATCCGTCATGTGCGCCATCTGGTGCTTGTGACGGGTGGCCGGCTTCTTTTTGTGTGCAGTCGGCCGGACCAAGAACTGGCTGACGCCATGGATGAGGTCCGCTCCCGGCCTCGGAGTCTCCCTATGCTGTTGTATCGCACGCGCCGGCTCCGCCATGCCGGTGCCTTGATGCTGGGTTTGTCGTGCGTCGGCGTTGCCCATGCGGCCCCCGACGATGTGTTTTTGCAGGCCGAGCCCGCTACGGGCGAGTTCACGTCATTTCGCGTGGAGGCCAGCTATGACATGGTCAACAAGACCGTGGACGTCTTTAACCTGCGAGAGGGCCAGGGTGCCGTGCCGGACAATGCCGGCGACTATCGTGGCGGCAAGCTGATGCTGGGCTACAAGTTCTCGCCGAAGTGGTCGGGATCGGCCACGTACTGGCGCCGTGGCATCGACTACGGGCAGGACAACAACCAGATCGATAGCTGGATGCTGGCCTTGCACTATGACCCGCTGGCCGAGCCTGGCGCGCGGGACCGCATCATGCTGCGCTTCTCCCTTTGGGGTGACCGCGCCGGCAGCCTGACCCGCTCATCCGCGCTCAAGGTCAGGAATGCCACGTTCAACAGCGTCACGGTCAACGACGCCAACGATATCCAGGGCCAGGCCGATGTGATTTTTTCTGGCGACCTTACCGAGCGCAACAAGCTCACCGGGTTTATTGGCCTTGGCGTCAGCCGCGTGACAATCGGCAGCATCAATACGCGGCTGCAGCAGGGCGGGTGTAATTTCAATGTGAGCATCGGCTCGGACAATATTGCCAGCGGCAACCTGGCCGCGCCTTGCCGCGTGGGCAACACCAACCTGCAGTCGGCGTCGTTTTCAACGGACGCCAGCCAGTATGGCCTGAACATCAACGATGATTTCAACTACACGGCCGGCTTCCTGAACCTGGGTGGCTCCTGGCGCTGGAAGTACGAGAACTTCAGCGCGCGGCTGGGCTATCAGTTCCAGTACCTGTTGCGCAGCAACGTCGATAGCCGCGCGAGTGCTTACGGCTATTCCCCCATCAAGTCAAACCACACGCTGGGGATGGAGCTGTCGTATGCGGTGGTGAAAAATGTCGAGGTGTTCCTGCGTGGGCAGGCATCGCTGTACAACTTCGTTGGCACGATCCCGTTTCTCTATAACGCCGCTACCGCAGGCAAGCTCGATCGCTACTACGGCTATGGCTCGATCGGTATTCGCTTTTCGGGGTTTTAAGGCAGGGGTTTTAAAGCAGGGATTTTAAAACGGGAATTTCAAAACAGGGATCGGGGCAATGCGAGCTTGGGCGGGGGGCTGCACCTGGATCCAGGTGCGGGACACCCGGGCAAAAAAAAGGAGGTGTAGGCGCAGGGTGCTCCTACACCCCTTGAACAGTTCAGCAAGGGGTCAGTCTTGCTAGAACGGATTGTCTTACGGCTTGTATTACGTCAGTACCCTGCCTTGGTAGGTGGTCCTCCTTCAGAGGGGAACCTGCGTGATGCGTGTGCATGTCGCACCCGGCCGTCCAAATGCCTTCCAGGAGCTTAGATTGCATTACGCGTTTTTCAGTGGCACGGCGTCTCCCGGTACCAGGGTCCCGCATCCGGACGGGGCCAGCGCCGGCACCGACGGTGGCTTCGCCGATCCGGCAGCCGCGCGCCTGGCGGGGCTGCGCCAGAGGATGGCGTGGCCTTCAGGCGGGCCGCAGGACATGGATGCCACCGAACGCGGCCTGGATCACGAGGAATTGCTCTCGCTCACCCGGGGCGACCTCATCGGTGCGATCGAGTTCGGGCATATCTACCCGGTGTTCCAACCGCAGATCAGCGCGCAGCACGGCGGCATCGTCGGGCTGGAGGTGCTGGCGCGCTGGTCCGACAAGGGGCGGCACCATGCCCCGGACAAGTTTGTCGGCAGCATCACCGGCCATGGCGTGGAGACACTGCTGCTGGATCATTTCCTTGGCGCATGCGGCCGGGTGCGCATGCGGTTTCCGCAATACACAGGCCGGTTCTCCCTGAACGTCAACCCGAGGACCGCGGCGGCGGCCGGCTTCGTCCAGGGATTCGTGCGCGCAAGCATGTCCCATGGGCTGGATATCGCCCGCGTCGTGCTGGAGCTGACCGAGCAGACCCGCATTTCCCGCGGCAGCGAGGCGCGCTTGCTGGAAAACCTCAGCGCGCTTTCCGCCCGCGGCATGGTGATCTCCCAGGACGATTTCGGCTCGGGTTATGCCTCGCTGCAAGCCCTTGGCCTGCTGCCGTTCAAGCAGGTCAAGGTGGATAAGATCCTGCTGCACCGCGCACGCCATACCGAGCGCGCCCGGCGGCTGTTCTTTTCCTCGATGGCGCTGGCGCGCTCGCTGGAGTTGCAGACGGTGGCCGAAGGCGTGGAGAGCCCGGACGACGTGACGCTGGCAAGGTCGCTCGGCGCGGATCTGCTGCAGGGGTATGCCATTTCACCCCCGATGCCCTTCGAGCGGCTCCAGCTTTAGGCGATGCCTGCCCCGGCCTGCTCTGGCCTGCGTTTGACTGTCGTTATATACATCGCTATATTTCGGTCACAGGGCATTCTCCCCTCTTTGTTGCCGGCCCGGCTCCACAAGGCATTGCCAGTGAACCAGTCGTTGCTGATCCTAGACGCGTTTTCGCTCGCTCCCGGCGAGCCGGCCTGCCGCGCCCTGGCGGGTGTGCTGGAAAGCGCCAGCGCTGCCAGGCTGCCCAGGTTCGCGCAGTGGCTCGGGCTTGCGGAGCCCGAGTTCTGGCAGATGCTGGATCACTGTTTTCCGGGTGCCAGGGCGGCGGGGTGGGCGCCGGAGTCGGCGCCGGTTGATGCCGCCGCGTTGCCTTGCGAGTTTGCTGACCTGGTGCAGATGCTGATCGCATCGGGCGATCCCGCTCGCCGCGCTCGCCCCGAAACGCGCTGGGCCGCCCACGCGCTGGCCAGCGGCTGCTTTGGTGGCTCCCATCTCTGGCACGACATGGGCCTGTCGGGCCGGCATGACGTTTCGCGCTTGCTGCAGGCGTATTTCCCCTCGCTCTACGCGGCCAACACCACGGACATGAAGTGGAAGAAGTTCTTCTACCACGAGCTATGCCGGCGGCTGGACCTGCACCCGTGTCCCGAACCGGCCTGCGCCGGATGCGACAACTACGCTAGCTGCCACGGCACCGAGTCGGTGATCGGCTGGCGCTAGGCAGCCACGCCAGCGGCCTGGCTGACGTAGAATCCGTCGCTTGAAAATCGCCATAAACAGCAAAATCGCTGAGTGTGGGCGAATTCAATCCGACATGAGTGGCAATCGTAGCAATGGTGGTAATGGCCAGAACATCCCCTTTCCTGAGCAGCGTCATCCTGCTGGCGGCATTGGCGCTGCCCGGCATCTCCCAGGCCCGCGAGTACCGCGGCCCCGGAACGGTCGGTGAAGGCCCATACCGGCATCAGTTCGTGCTGCGCGATGCGGTGACCGGAGCACCGATGCCGCAAGCGCGCTATCGGCTGGCCCTGCCTGAGCACCAGATTGCCGGCATACCGGTTGGCCCGGGGGACAAGGCCAGCGTGGTCTTCGGCATGACCGACCGGCAAGGCCGTACCGTGTCGGTGCGCCTGCCCGAGCGCCATGCGCAGGCGCAATGGATTCTCGACGCCATCGTGGGGGAGGGCGATTTTGGCCGGGCATTCTCCACAACGGGTGGCGCCGATGGCGCGCCGGTGCCGAAGATGACGTATGTGCTGGACGTTGAGGGCAGCTATCTGTTCTGCGGCATGACGAATAGCCGCGGTGGCACGCACTTTGCGCAGAGCCGCCAGGTGCGCACGCTAAGTCTGACGGTGGGCGGTACGGACCTGGGCGCAGCGGATTTCGCCTGGTGCAAGCGGGAGGCGGAGGTGATCGCCGCGCTGCCGGCCGACGTTGCGCCGGCGCTGGTGTTCCGGCAGATGCTCGGCCTTTATGAAGCCGGCAAGGCGGGGCTCGATCCGGATTTCCAGGCTCGTATCCGGAGAAAGCTGCGGGACCTGGCACTGGCGAGCGGGGATAGCCAGCAACTGGTGATCGCGCGCAGCCTTGCGCCGGTGCCCGCGCAGCCGCGCTCGGCGCCACCCGGGCAATGAACGCGTCCGAGGCTTGAGCGGCAAGGAGGCCGGCTTCTTGTGTCTCCGGCCTCCGGCTGCTTAGCTCCCCCGGGTGGGGAAGGTGCTGCCGTCAGTACAGATCATGTACGTCAGGCCGTTGGGCGTGACGGACGAAAGGTTGGGCAACGCGAACGTGGTCCGTCCGTCGCCGCCGAAGTTAGTCCCCAGCAGCGAGAACAGCGCCGTGTTTTGCGAGATGAGCAGCGTCCGGCCATCGGCCGGCAGGCCTCGCCCGAACATCGTGGCGGTTAGCCACACGCTGCCTAGCGTGCAATCGGAGCCGGTGCCGCCGCCAGCGGCGTTTCCGGCGTTTTGTCCCAGCCCCGGGTTGATGGGGCCCGTGGCGCCGGTTGCGCCCGTCACCCCTGTTGTTCCTGTCGCCCCCGTGGCGCCCGTTACGCCTTGCGCACCGGTGGCGCCGGTCGCGCCCGTCGGGCCAGTGACACCCGTGGTGCCTTGGGCGCCGGTGACTCCTGCTGGGCCTTGCATGCCGGTGGCGCCAGTGGCCCCCGTCGCGCCCGTCGGCCCCGTCACGCCTTGCGCACCGGTGGCGCCAGTAGCGCCAGTAGCCCCGGTGGGACCTGCCGCACCCGTGGCACCGGTCGCGCCCGTTGCCCCTGCCGGGCCCACATCGCCCCGGGCCAGTTCCTGCGACACAGTGACCAGCGTGGCGTTGTTGGCCTTCAGGCGCACGATCAGCGCTTCGAGCTTGTCGTCATAGGCGTCGCCGGCTTGCGGCTGGAACACCTGGTTGAGCAGGTTCAGCGTGTCCACCGTCACGCCCAGGTTGGCCAGGCGCTGCTTGGTCAAGGTCAGGGCAGTGGGCAGGCGGTTGCTTGCCGCGCCGGCCGAGGTGGCGGAGAACGTGTTGAAGAAGGCTTCGGTGTCGGGGTTTTCGGTGGCGCTGGCCACCACCAGCTCGGTGATCGGCGTGATGTTGGTCACGCCGGGGCCGAGGATGAGCGTGTGCAGCACGCCGTTCGGGCCGGTCACGCGGGCCGCGCACGGCAGCACCAGGCCGGCGGTGGTGACCGACCAGGCGCCGGTGGCCGAGGTGGTGACGGAGGCCGTGCCGGCCACGCATTTCAGTGCCACGGTGGCGTTGGCAATGGGTGCGCCGGTGGCGGCAACGCCGGAGATCGAGGCTGCCGGTGCCACCGTGACCGGCGCGCTGCCGGACGATTGCACGGTATCGCTGCCGCCGCCGCCGCATGCGGTCAACAGTGAGGCCGCGGCCATGGACAGATAGAGGGCCCGCAATTTTGTTTGCATCATGATTTCCCGTGATTTCCCAAAAACAGTGATCCGCTTGCACACGTCTCGGTCGATGCCGAGGTGCACTTTTTATACGTATTGAAATGGAACGAAATGGAACGAAATGGAATGGCAGCGCCTGCCGGGCGCAGCGGGGCGTATTTTATCGACGGTTGTCCGCGAGACGGCAAAGTCATTTGCGGTTTCGCCGGCAGACATTGATGCCGTTGCCAAAACCCAACGAAGCCGGCCCAGCGCCGGCCAAGCGCCGGCAGGGCGAAGGCGCAGTGGCGCGCTACAGCATGGCCGAATGCAGATGGTGCGGATCGTCCAGCGTATCCGCCACGATCTGCAGCGATTCCTCGACCTCGTCGCGCTCGCCCGGCCCGCCCAGGCAGATCCGGATCGCATCCGGGGGATTGCCATCGGTGGCGAACGCCGCGCTAGACACCACGCCGATGCCGCGCGAGCGCAGATGCAGCGCCAGCTCGGAAGGACGCCAGCCGCTGTCCGCTGGTATCGGCAGCCAGAGATGGAAGCCTTCCGGGTCGGCATCATATGGCCGCCCCGCCAGCACGTCGCGGGCCAGGAGCTGGCGGGCCACGCACTCGGCGCGGATGGCCTTGAGCATGTCTTCGGCCGTGCCGTCCTTGATCCACGACGTGGCCAGCAGCGTATTGAATGGGCTTGCCATCACGGTGGTGGCGCGCAGGGTGCCGGCCAGCCGCTGGGTCTGGCGCGCGGTGGGGCCGTGGATAAAGGCAATGCGCAATCCGGCGCCGAAGCATTTCGACAGGCCGGTCACGTAGTAGGTGAGTTCCGGTGCGAGCGTGGCCATTGCATCCGGCGTGCGCTGCGGCAGCATGCCGTAGGCATCGTCCTCGATGATCGGCACGCTGTAGCGCAGGGCGATATCCGCCAGGATTTCGCGCCGTCCCTGGGGCATGGTCTTGGTGCTGGGGTTCTGCAGTGTGGGATTGCAGTAAAGCGCGCTCGGCTTTTGCGTCTTGCAGAGTGTTTCGAAGGCCGGGCCGAGGGGGCCTTCCTCATCGCTGGGCAGGGCCTGCAGCTGCACGCCGAGCTGCGTGGCGATGGCCTTGATGCCGGGGTAGGCCAGCGTATCCAGGCAGATCGTCTGCCCGGGCCGGGCCAGCAGCGACACCAGCGCCACCAGGGCGCTGTGAATTCCCGGGCAGATCAGCACGGTATCCGCGCGGCAGGCGGGCACATAGCGTTTGAGCCAGTCCACCGCTACGGCGCGATCCGCCGGCGTGCCGCCGAAATCCTGGTAGCGCAGCAGGTCGTAGGGATCCGTCGTGCTCATCAGGCGCGCTGCCGACTCGCGCAGCCTCACAGTGAGCGCCGCTGGCTCGGGCGGGTTGTTCATGGTCATTTCGGCACCCGTGCCCGCGCGCAGCGGCAGGGCCGGCGCGCGCCCGCGCACAAAGGTGCCGCTGCCGGCCTTGGCGTCGATCAGCCCGCGCTTGCGGGCTTCCGCGTAAGCGCGGGCCACGGTGGTGTAGTTGAGCTGCAGCGCTTCGGCCAGGTCGCGCAGCGCCGGCAGGCGGTCGCGCGCTTGCAAGCGGCCGCTTGCCAGGTCTTCCTCGATCAGGTCGGGGATCATCAGGTAAGCGGGTTTGGTGCTCTCGCCGAGGCGTTTGAGCCAGTGGCTGGCAAGTCCGGGCACGGTGGGCTCCTGGTGTTCGCGGTTGTCGGATGCGGCTACAACTGAGTTAGCTGAGTTAGCTGAGTTAGCTGAGTTAGCTGAGTTAGCTGAGTTAGCTGAGTTAGCTGAGTTAGCTGAGGCCTCAGGCTACCACAATGATCGTTTTTTGCGCTTTAAATGATCGCATTTTTGTTTGCGCAATGATGGTGCGATATTGCAGGATTGCACCGCTTCCGGGCGTGTTCCCAGGCTGGCGCGTTCCACCGCAGTGCATGGCCATAAAAGGCCGGTGGTGGGCCGGTAGCGGCTAGCGCACAAGCGTTTCCCGCACATTTCGCCATCCGGAAAATCAGCGATGCGATCAACGAGCGATTCGCTGCTTGATCGGTCATTGATCGCATGGGCGGGCATGGCAGATGGCATGTCCCATGCTCAAGGTTTGGTGTCGGCCCAGCGCCGATCGATCGACAGATCCACCAACCCTATGGAGTGCAACATGCCCGCAGTGAACAAACCGGCCCACAAGAAAGGCGACTTCCTGGTCGACTACGAAGAGAAGGTATTCGAGGACGTCAAGGCAGAACCGGGCGAGAAGGCGCTGGTCACCTTCCACACCGTGGCCTTCGAAGGCTCGATTGGCTTCGTCAACCTGCTGCAGGCCACGCGCCTGCAACGCAAGGGCTTCGAGACCTCCATCCTGCTGTACGGCCCGGGCGTGACGCTGGGCCTGCAGCGCGGCTTTCCCACGCTTGGCGACGAAGCCTTCGCCGGCCATCTCAACTTCAACAAGCAGATCACCAAGTTCATGGAAGAGGGCGGCAAGGTCTACGCCTGCCGCTTTGCGCTGCAAGCGCTGTATGGCCATGGCGAAGCCTCGCTGATCGAAGGCATCCGCCCGATCAGCCCGCTCGATGTGCTGGACCTGAAGCTGATCCACCGCAAAGAGAACGCGCTGATCCTGGATACCTGGACGGTTTAACGCTTCGGTTCAACGCTTAGAAAAAGGGCGGGCATCACCATGTCACAGAAACGCATTGTGCGCGCGGCCGCGGTCCAGATCTCACCGGACCTCGAGCACGGCGAAGGCACGCTTGGCAAAGTGTGCGAGGCCATCGACCGCGCCGCACGGGAAGGCGTGCAACTGATCGTCTTTCCGGAAACCTTCCTGCCGTACTACCCGTACTTCTCCTTCGTACGGCCGCCCGTGCAATCCGGCAGCGACCATATGCGGCTGTACGAGCAGGCGGTGGTGGTGCCCGGCCCCGTCACCCATGCCGTGTCCGAGCGCGCGCGCCGGCACGCCATGGTGGTGGTGCTCGGCGTCAACGAGCGCGACCACGGCAGTCTCTACAACACGCAACTCATTTTCGATACCGACGGCCGCCTGGTACTCAAGCGCCGCAAGATCACGCCGACGTTCCATGAGCGGATGATCTGGGGCCAGGGCGACGCGGCCGGCCTGAAAGTGGCCGATACCGCCATCGGCCGCGTGGGCGCGCTGGCGTGCTGGGAGCACTACAACCCGCTGGCCCGCTATGCGCTGATGACCCAGCATGAGGAAATCCACTGCAGCCAGTTTCCCGGCTCGCTGGTGGGCCCCATCTTCGCCGATCAGATCGAAGTCACCATCCGCCATCACGCGCTGGAATCCGGCTGCTTCGTGGTCAACGCCACGGGCTGGCTGACCGACGAGCAGATCGCCTCGGTGACTACCGACCCCGCCTTGCAAAAGGCGCTGCGCGGCGGCTGCAACACCGCCATCGTGTCGCCGGAGGGCCAGCACCTGGCGCCGCCGCTGCGCGAGGGCGAGGGCATGGTGATCGCGGACCTGGATATGTCGCTCATCACCAAGCGCAAGCGAATGATGGATTCGGTGGGGCACTACGCCCGGCCGGAATTGCTCAGCCTTGCCATCAACGACCGGCCGGCGGCGACCGCATCGCCCATGGCCACCGCCTTGTCCAACTACCACGGGAGCACCCACCATGAACTCCAGCGCGATGACGCCGGCCTTGAGCCGGTTGTCGGTAACTGAGCTTCGGACCGAGCTGCAATCGGTCGGGCTGCGCCTGCTGGACCCGGCAGCGGGCGCCGCCAGCCGGCGCGGCGGCGCGGGCCCGTCCGACCACAAGGCGGTGACCGTGGATGGCGTGACCATCATGGTGCCGGTGCATACCAATACCGCCTGGCATTCGCCGTACGTGGCGTCGTCGCCGGATGGCAAGGGCACCAGCGCGCTGCTGCGCGGCACCATCCCGATTGCGAACATCAGCTTTCCGAAAGCGCCGCGCTTCTATGCGCTGCAGACGATGGAGGGCGTGCCGTACTCGCACATC
This sequence comes from Cupriavidus sp. GW823-FHT07A04, assembly GCF_058794615.1. Lineage (NCBI taxonomy): Bacteria > Pseudomonadati > Pseudomonadota > Betaproteobacteria > Burkholderiales > Burkholderiaceae > Cupriavidus > Cupriavidus sp. GW823-FHT07A04. The sequence continues at coordinate 201,508 of NZ_JBXAHA010000007.1, read as the reverse complement.
GCCACGCTGCACAGCGCGGACGTGCTGGCCACCACGGTGCTGCAAACCTGCATCCGCTACGAGAGCCGGCGCAAGACCTGCAAGTTCTGCGCGATCGGGCAATCGCTCGCGGCGGGGCGCACCATTGCGCGCAAGACGCCGGAGCAACTGGCCGAAGTGGCGCGCGCCGCCGTGCTGCTAGATGGCGTCAAGCATATGGTGCTGACCACCGGCACGCCGCCCACGCCGGACCGCGGCGCCGCAATTCTTTGCGAAAGCGCCTTTGCCATCAAGGCGGCGGTGGACCTGCCCATCCAGGCGCAGTGCGAGCCGCCGGACGACGACCGCTGGTTCGAGCGCATGAAGGCTTCCGGCATCGATACGCTGGGCATGCACCTGGAAGTGGTCACGCCCGCTCTGCGCGCGCGGATCATGCCGGGCAAGGCGGCCGTGCCGATCAGCCGCTATATGGAGGCGTTCAAGGCCGCGGTTGCCGTGTTTGGCCGGGGGCAGGTGAGCACCTATATCCTCGCCGGGCTCGGCGATAGCGTTGAGACCATCCTGTCGATCTCGAAGGAACTGGTCGCGCTTGGCGTCTATCCCTTCGTGGTGCCCTTCGTGCCTATCACCGGCACGCCGCTGGAAGACCATCCCGCGCCGCCGCCTGAATTCATGAAGGCCATCCTCAAGCCGCTCGGCGCGATGATCAGCGCGGCGGGCATGCGCTCGGCGGATATCAAGGCGGGCTGCGGCAAGTGCGGCGCCTGCTCCTCGCTGTCGTCGTACGAAGAGGTGGCGGCATGAACGACGATCTCTGTGTGGAAGTGCCCGCGGCCACGACGTTCCGCATCCGCTGGGCCGGGGCGCAGTGGGAGGTGGACGAGGCCATGGCGCTGCGCCGGGCGGTGTTCTGCCATGAGCAGGGCATCTTTGTTGGCGACGACCGCGACGCGATCGACGACACCGCCCAACTGCTGGTGGCGGTGAAGTGCGAGGCGGATGCGCCAGAGAGGGTGGTCGGCACCGTGCGCATCCACGAAACCGAGCCTGGTGTTTGGTTCGGCTCCCGGCTGGCCGTGCACGCCGCGTACCGCAGCCACGGCAAGATCGGCGCGACGCTGATCAAGCTGGCGGTGAGCAGCGCGAACGGGCTGGGCTGCACCCGATTCCTCGCGCATGTGCAGAGCCAGAATGTGCCGCTGTTCCGCCGCTTGCATTGGGATGTGCTGGCCGAGGAAACGCTGCTTGGCCGCCCGCACCACCTGATGCAGGCGGACCTGGACTACTACCCGGCGTGCCTGACGCCGCGCATTGGCCTGTCGACGCTGGGCAGGAGCGGGACATGAACGTCGCGCGGATTGTGCAAAGCCTGCGCGCCAGCCGTGGCTTTGGCCACAAGACCGATATTGCCGGCGTGCTGTCGTCGCTGGGCAATGCGCTGCCGGGCGGCATGCGCGATCTCGGCCAGGCGGTGGCGGTGGGCGACGATTGCGCCGCGATTGCCGATCATGACGGCTACCTGCTGTTCGCGATCGAGGGCATGGTCCGGGATTTCATCGATGCCAAGCCGTGGTTCGCGGGCTACAGCGCGGTGATGGTCAACGTCAGCGATATCTATGCCATGGGCGGCCGTCCGCTGGCGGTGGTGGACGCTATCTGGAGCGACGGCGTGGCGAACGCCGCCGAAGTGCTCAAGGGCATGGCGGCAGCCTCGGCGGCGTATGGCGTGCCGATCGTCGGCGGGCACAGCAATGCCCGCAGCGATCAGGCCCAGCTTGCGGTGGCCATTGTCGGGCGGGCGCGGCGCCTGCTATCGAGTTTCGCGGCGCGCCCGGGCGACCGGTTGCTGATGGCGGTCGATTTGCGCGGCGCCTTTGCTGAGCCGTACCCGTACTGGAACGCCTCCACCGAGGCGCCGCCCGCGCGGCTGCGCGCCGATCTCGAACTACTGCCCGCGCTGGCCGAGGACGGCCTGTGCGCCGCGGCCAAGGACATCAGCATGGCCGGCACGCTGGGCACGGCGCTGATGCTGCTGGAATGTTCCGCCGTGGGCGCGCGGATCGACCTGGGCCGCATCCCGGCGCCCGTGGGGGTGCCGGTGGCGCGCTGGCTCACGGCATTCCCGAGTTACGGCTTCCTGCTGGCCGTGCGCGAGCAGGATGTGGCGCGTGTGAGCGAGCGATTCAGGGCGCAGGACATTGCCTGCGCGGATATCGGCGTCATCGACGATTCACGGCAGGTCTCGGTCAGCGGTGCCGGCGAAACCGCGCTGCTGTGGGACTTCGCGCGTGATGCATTTATCGTCCCGCAGGCTGAGCGTGCCACGCGGGACACCACCCACATCGATGCCTGAGGAGCCTTTATGCCAGTCACGCATTTCCGCATACGTTGGCCCGACCAGAGCGAGGTCACCTGTTACTCGCCGTCTTCGGTGGTCACCGAGTTCTTTGTCCCGGGACAGGACTACGCGCTGGCCGAGTTCCTGGCGATCGCCAGGCAGGCGCTGGGCAGCGCCTCGGAGCGCGTCAGGGCCAAGTATGGCTATGCCTGCTCCTCTGCCATGGACCAGCTTGAACAGATCGAGACCACCGCCGCGCGTTTTTGCGCCCAGCCTGGCGCCACGGTGCGCGTGATCGGCTTTGGGCGGTAGCCCGGTTTCCGCAGGCTTTAGCGTATTTATCAGCATTCAAGGAAGGACCCAACATGTCTACCCCTCTTAACGAAACCCAGGCCACTGGCTCGCTCAAACACTACAGCGTCATCATCGTCGGTGGCGGCCAGGCTGGCCTGTCCATGAGCTACTACCTCAAGCAGGCCGGCATCGATCATCTCGTCATCGAGAAGCACACCGTCACCCACACCTGGCGCAGCCAGCGCTGGGATGCCTTCTGCCTGGTCACGCCAAACTGGCAGTGCGCCTTGCCCGGCTATCCCTACCAGGGCAACGACCCGCACGGTTTCATGAAGAAGGACGAGATCACCGCCTACCTCGATGGCTTTATCGGCATGGTGAACGCGCCGGTGCTGGAGCACACCGAGGTGTTGCGCGTGAAGCCGCTGGAGCAGGGCGGCTATCTGGTCTGTACCTCGCAGGGCGACTTCACCGCCGGGCAGGTGGTGGTGGCTTCCGGCGGCTATCACACGCCGATCGTGCCGCGCATGGCCGAGCGCCTGCCGGCCGGCATCCGGCAGATCCAGTCCTCCGAGTACCGCAGCCCGCAAGCCTTGCCGGAGGGCGGCGTGCTGGTGGTGGGCTCCGGCCAGTCCGGCGCGCAGATCGCCGAGGACCTGCACCTGGCAGGCCGCAAGGTGTTCCTGGCCGTGGGACAGGCGCCGCGCTGCGCGCGCTTCTACCGTGGCCGCGACGTGGTGGACTGGCTGGCCGACATGCAGTACTACGACATGCCGGTGCAGGAGCATCCGCTGCGCGAGGGCGTGCGCGACAACACCAATCACTATGTGACCGGCCGCGACGGCGGGCGCGACATCGACCTGCGCAAGTTCGCCACCGAAGGCATGGAGCTGTTCGGCGCGCTGGAGGATTTCCATGACGGCAAGCTGCGCTTCACGCCGAACCTGAAGGCCAACCTTGACGATGCGGACGATACCTACAACCGCATCAACGCCAGCATCGACAAGTTCATCGACAAGCACGGCATCGCCGCGCCGCCCGCCAGCACGTATGCGCCGGTATGGTCGCCGGGCGAGGAGCGTTGGGCGCTGGACCTGGCGCAGGCGGGCATCGGCGCCATTGTCTGGTGCATCGGCTTTCGCCCGGATTTCAGCTGGCTGGAGGCGCCGGTCTTCAACGGGCGCGGCTATCCCGGCCACGTGCGCGGCGTGACGGCGCAGGACGGCCTGTACTTCCTTGGGCTGCCGTGGCTGCACACCTGGGGCTCCGGGCGTTTCTCCGGCATTGCGCGCGATGCCGAATATCTGGCGGCCATCGTCAGCGAGAAGCTCGGCGCGCGAGCCCTGGCAGCCTGACATGTTCCGCGCGAGCACAAGCTATGTGGCCGGCATGCCGAACCTGTCCTATACCGGCCTGTCGGAGAACTGGCTGCTCAAGGCTTGCGGCGACCTGCACTGGCAAGGACTGGCGGCGTTGTCCGGGCAGGCATTGCCGGCGTTCCGGGACGCGCAGGGCAACAAGGCCTATGCCGCGTTTACCGCGATCCGGCTGCGGGAGGCATCGCTGGAAGCGCTTGGCGAAAACGATGGCTTCTCGGTGAACACGCAGTTGATGCGGGTGGCCGGCGCGCGCCACTTCAGCACGCATGCACTGAGGCGCGATGGCGAAGGCGATGGTGACGGGCCAGGCGCCTGGCGGGCCGAGGTATCGATGGTGTCCACCTTTATCCGCCGTGAGCGCGAGCGCGACAATCGTTCGGTGGTCAGGGCTGCTTTCAACCTGCCGGCGGACGGGCCGCCACCCGCGGCGGCGGCGGAGATGGGCGCGCTGGCCAAGCGCTTCCGGGCGGGCGACTGGTCCTCCCATCTTGGCCTGGAGCGGGCACGGCACCTCGGCAGCCACATGGCCGAGTACCTGCCTTGCCCCTATGCTGACTTCAACGGCGCGGACCTGCTCTACTTCGCCAACTTCCAGGCCATCGTCGATCGTGCCGAATGGCAATGGCAGCGTTTTGACGAGCCGCCGGTGATTGCCGGGCGCGACCTGTTTTTCCACGGCAACGTCAACCTTGGCGAAGCGCTGGAGCTGTCGTTCTCCGCGGTGGAGTTCGGCCAGGACGGGCTGGCCCATTGGTGCGAGGTGCGGCGCGGCAGCGACGGCGAGAAGATCGCCGATGTGGTGACACGCAAGCGTTGGAGAGTGCGATGAGCGCAGATAAGGGTGGCGGACTGGCGCGCAAGCCCGTCTACACGGCCGCCGACCTGGACGGGCTGCAGCATCTCGGCAGCCTGCCCGGCGAGGCGCCATTCGTGCGCGGGCCGCATCGCTCCATGTACGCGGGCAAGCCGTGGACCATCCGGCAGTACGCTGGCTATGCCGACGCCACCGCCTCCAACCTGGCATTCCGGCAGGCGCTGGCGCAGGGCGCGCAGGGTTTGTCGGTCGCGTTCGATCTGCCGACCCATCGTGGCTATGACTCCGATCATCCGCTGGCGCAGGCGGATGTTGGCATGGCCGGCGTGGCGATTGATTCCGTCGAGGACATGAAGCGCCTGTTCGATGGCATCGCGCTGGACCGCGTCTCCATCTCCATGACCATGAGCGGTGCCGTATTGCCGGTGCTGGCCGCGTTCCTGGTGAGCGCCGAGGAGGCCGGCGTGCCGCTCGATCAGCTCAGCGGCACGATCCAGAACGACATCCTCAAGGAGTACATGGTCCGCAACACGTGGATCTTCGCGCCCGGGCCGTCGATGCGGATCTGCGCGGATGTGGTGGCCTACCTGTCGCGGCATGTGCCGCGGTTCAACGGCATGTCGATCTCCGGCTACCACTTCCAGGAAGCCGGGGCGGACCCGGTGCTGGAACTGGCGCTGACGCTGGCCAACGGGCAGGAATACGTCAGGCAGATGGCCGGGCGCGGGCTGGATGTGGATGATTTTTGCGCTCGCCTGAGCTTTTTCTTTGGCGTGGGCAAGGATTTCTTCACCGAGATCGCCAAGCTGCGCGCCGCGCGCTTGTTGTGGTGCGAGATCGTCCGCGAGCTGGGTGCCACCACGGATCGGGCAACCATGCTGCGCACGCACTGCCAGACCTCGGGGTGGTCGCTGGCGGCCACGCAGCCGGACAACAACATCGTGCGGACCACGGTCGAAGCCATGGCTGCGGTGTTCGGCGGCACGCAGTCGCTGCACACCAATGCCTATGACGAAGCGCTGGCATTGCCCAGCGCCGCATCGGCCCGCCTCGCGCGGGACACCCAGTTGATCCTGCAGCACGAGATGGGCCTGTGCGATGTGGCCGACCCATGGGCGGGCTCCTACATGATGGAATCGCTCACGGCGCAAATGGCGGACAAGGTGCGCGCGGTGATGGCGGAGATTGCCGCTGCCGGCGGCGTGCTGGCGGCGATCGGCTCGGGCTGGGTCCATGAGCGGATTCATCGCGCTGCCGTGGCCACACAGGCGGAGATCGACGAAGGCCGGCGCGTGATCGTCGGCGTCAACCGGTACCAGGAGGGAGCCGACGAGGCGCCGGTCTGCCTGGAGATCGATGGGCGACAGGTCCGGGCGCTGCAGGGCGAGCGGCTGGCCTGCCTGAAGGCAAGCCGCGATGGCGTGGCCGTGGCACAGGCGCTGCGCGCACTGGCGCACGCCGCGCGCAGCGGCGAGCAAAACCTGCTGTCCCTGACCATGAACGCCATCCGCTGCCGCGCGACCCTCGGCGAGTGCACGCAGGCGCTGGAGCTGGTGTGGCCGCGCCATGCGATGGCGCCTCGCTACGCCCGCCAAGCCTACGGCGAGGCCTTGCACGACAGCCCGACCTGGGAGGCGGCCCGCGCGCAGGTCCAAGCGCTGGCCGCGCGCCTGGGCAGGCCGCCGCGCATCCTCATCGCCAAGCTGGGGCAGGACGGGCATGACCGCGGCGCCAAGGCCGTGGCCGCGGCGCTCTCCGACGCCGGGTTCGCGGTCACGCTGGGGCCGCTGTTCCAGTCGCCGCAGGACGCCGTAGCGATGGCCCTGCACGGGCAGGTCGACGCGGTGGGTGCATCGTCCCTGGCCGGTGCGCACCTGGCGTTGCTGCCTTGCCTGATTGATGGCCTGCGCGCTGGCCTGCGCGCAGGCCGGCCAGGCGCGTTGGTCTTCGCGGGCGGCGTGATTCCCGCCAGCCACGCCCGGCGGCTGCGCGCCCAGGGTGTGAGCGCGATCTTCGGGCCGGGTGCCACCATGGCGGCCATCGTCATGGGGATCGCGGGCGCGTTGCTGCGGCATGCGGGCAAAGCGCGCTTGCCCGATGCCCAGCCGGAAAGTGCCGGCTAGCGGGCGCGCTGCGCTCGGGCCGGGGCCGCTGGCCCACTTTGCCCGCTTGGCCAGCGTGCCGCATTGCCTGCGAACCCCTTTCATTTCGTCGGGATTCATTGCCCATGGCCGGCGCCTGGGCTATCGTTCGTCTTGGCTCGAAGCGGCTGCGGGAACGCATGCGGCTGGGCTGCCCCCGCAAAAGGAAAACGGAGAGACCGTATTGTCCTCCCGCTGTATTGCGAACTACAGCGCACTACAGCGCACAACTGAAAAGATCAGCGCATGTCACGCCCTGGCCGCCACTGGCGCCGGCGTTTATTCCGGCTCGGTGATGGGTGCCTCCAGGTCCAGGTTGCCCCGTACCGGGCGATCCTTGACGTAGTTTGTTTGGAGAGTGTCTTCCATGCCCGCATTCCGTTCCGAAACCGATTCGATGGGCGCCATCGATGTGCCCGCAGATCGCTACTGGGGCGCGCAGACGCAGCGTTCCACCATTAATTTCCCGATCGGGGTGAGCCGCTTCCGCTGGCAGCGGCCGGTGATTCGCGCGCTGGGCATCCTCAAGCGCGCGGCCGCCGAGGCCAATGCGGAACTTGGCGAATTGCCGCCCGACATCGGCCGGCTGATCGTGCAGGCGGCCGACGAGGTCATCTCCGGCAAGCTGGATGAGCACTTCCCGCTGGTGGTGTTCCAGACCGGGTCCGGCACGCAATCGAACATGAACGCCAACGAGGTGATCTCCAACCGGGCCATCGAGATTGCCGGCGGGGAGCTCGGCAGCAAGAAGCCGGTGCATTCGAACGATCACGTGAACCGCGGCCAAAGCTCCAACGACACGTTCCCCACCGCCATGCACATCGCCGTGGTCGAGCAGATCCATACCAAGCTGCTGCCGGCGGTAGGCGCCTTGCGCGATACCCTGGCCGCCAAGGCGCAGGCGTACCAGGACATCGTCAAGACGGGCCGCACCCACCTGCAGGACGCCACGCCCATCACCCTTGGCCAGGAAATCAGCGCCTGGGTGGCGCAGATCGATTTCGGGCTGCATGGCGTCAAGACGGCTGAGCCGGGCTTGCTGGAACTGGCCATCGGCGGCACGGCGGTGGGCACCGGGCTGAACGCGCATCCGCAGTTTGGCGCGCGCGCGGCAGCCTATATCGCCGCGCTGACCGGCCATCCGTTTGTCGATGCGCCCAACAAGTTCTTCGCGCTCTCCGCGCACGACGCGCTGGTGCAAACCTCCGCCGCGCTGCGCACGCTGTCCGGCGGCCTGATGAAGATGGCCAACGATGTGCGCTGGCTGGCCTCGGGCCCGCGCTGCGGCATTGGCGAGCTCAACATCCCCGAGAACGAGCCGGGCTCGTCGATCATGCCCGGCAAGGTCAACCCGACCCAGTGCGAGGCCATGACCATGGTGTGCGCGCAGGTGTTTGGCAACGATGCCACGGTGGCGTTCGCCGGCAGCCAGGGCAATTTCCAGCTCAACGTGTACAAGCCGGTGATGGTCCACAACGTGCTGGAGAGCATCGAGCTGATCGCCGACGCCTGCCTGGCCTTCAACGACCATTGCGCGCTCGGCATCGAGCCGAACCTGCCGAAGATCGCGGAGAACCTCGACAAGAACCTGATGCTGGTGACGGCGCTGAACCGCCATATCGGCTACGACAAGGCCGCCGCCATTGCCAAGAAGGCGCACAAGGAAGGGCTGACCCTGAAGGCCGCCGCGCTGGCGCTGGGCTATCTCACCGAGGACGAATACGCGCGCTGGATCGTGCCCATCGAGATGACGCATCCGAACAAGGATTGAGCGCGCGGCTTAAGCGGCTTTCAACATGAAGCCAGGCGGTTCTGGCCAGGCGCGCGGCCGCAGACGTACAAGCGGTACGGCCAAGGCCGCGCAACGACGCCAGAATCTCTTTGAAATGGCCGGGCAGGAATGCCGCGAGCGCAAGCAGTCCAGCGGCGCAGGACCATCGGTGCCATTCATGGCGCCGTCGTTGCTCCCACGGCCTGGCTTGCATTGCGCTGGGCCATCGCGACCAGTGCGACGATGACGGCCAGGAAGATGCCGCTGGTCAGCGCCGCGCCAAAGCCAAGGCCGCCATAGGTCTGCGCCTGGGACAACAGGTCGCCCAGCGAGGCGCCCAGCGGGCGCGTCAGGATATAGGCGATCCAGAAGGTCAGAACGGCGTTGACGCCGAAGTAGAACGCCGCCACCGCGAGGGCAATGAGGGCGCCGAACACAAGGGTGCCCAGCTGGAATCCCAGGCCCAGGGCTTCGGTGGCCAGGTCGCCCGCGGCGGTGCCGAGGGCAAAGGTGCAAAGAATCGCGGCCCAGTAGAAGAGCTCGCGGCGGCGCGAGCAGATCGTGCGGATGGAGAGCGTGCCTTCGCGCCGGTACCAGAACACGAATATTCCCGCCAGCATGACGGCGAAGACGGCCGTGCTCAGATACAGGCTCACGCCCAGGCCATCGGTGAGCGCATCGGTGATCTGCGTGCCGACGACGCTGACCAGCACCACGGTCAGCCAGTACATCCAGGGAACATAGCGATGCACCCGGACCTGCGCGAACAGTGCGATGGCCAGCAAGGCGCCCATGGCGCAGCCGGTGACGGCCTGGCCCAGCCCCGCGTTGACCGCGAGAAAATCGGCGCCGGTTTCGCCGACCGTGGTCGACAGGATCTTGATGATCCAGAAGCCCACGGTGACTTCGGGCACTTTGTTGAGCCAGGCTGGCATCGGCCGGGGGGACAGCGTGTTCATGGCGTGCTCCAGGTTTGCTATGCGCTGGGGGGCGGCTTGCCCTGTTGGTTGTTCGGGGGGCTGGCGTAGGATCGGCCGCTCTACGCAGTCCGTGGCGCAAGGTTATTTCACCGCAGCTTAAGGCAGCATTAAGGCCGTGTGGAAAATAAAGCACCTTGCAACGGCGTGCAAATGAAAAAGGACGCTCCGCGGAGCGCCCTCAAGGCTGAAAACTGAAAAGCTAAAAGTAAAAAGCTAAAAGCAGAGGTTCTTCAGACTTTCGCGTGGGTAAGTGGCGGGAAGCAACACGCTGGTTTGCTCCCCTCTCCCATGAAATGGGAGAGGGGCCGGGGGAGAGGGTGGGCGTTCGCTCAACGTGATGCGCCTCGCTCTTGCGCAGGCCCGCCCTCTCCCCCAACCCCTCTCCCGCCATGCGGGAGAGGGGAGCTACGGCAGCGCTGGATTTGGCCCAGCGATGCATCGACCCACACGAAAGCCGGATGAATCAAAGTCAAAAGAAAGCCGGCAAAACTCACATATGGAAGTTCAGCGTCATCACCGCTGAACGACCCGGCGCCCACGTTGCGTAGATCGGGTACGCGGCGGAGTAGTACTTCTTGTCGAAGAGGTTCTGCACGTTCAGTTGCACATCCACGGTCTTGGAGACGCGATACGTCGCCACCGCATCGAAACGCGCGTAGCCCGGCGTCCATTTACGCGACGTTGCCGAGACCGAGGCGTAGGTCAGGCTGGAGATCGTGGCGCCGCCGCCGATCGACAGCTTGGGCAGCACGTCGTAGTAGGTCCACAGCGTGACGTTGTGCTTGGGCACCATCACCATCGGCAGGCCGGATGCCGAGGCATTGGCGGAGCCGGCGTCGGTCGTGATGGCATCCAGGTAGGAGTAGCCGCCGAACACGCGCCACTTGCTGGTGAGGTTGCCGGCCATGCCCAGTTCCGCGCCGCGCACGCGTTGCTTGCCCGCGTTGACGATGCCGCCCAGGCCGTCGCTGACGCGCGCATTGGTCTTGTCGGTCTGGAACAGCGCCGAGGTCAGCGACAGGCGGCGGTCCAGCGTGTCCCACTTGGCGCCCACTTCGATGTTGCGGCTGCGCTCGGGCGACAGGTCCTGGTTGGTCTTGGTGATCTGGTCGGTGCCGCCACCCAGGCCGCTGTTGGCGCCCGGCGGATTGGCGGAGGTCCCGTATGAGGCATACAAACTGACCGTGTCGACCGGCTTGAATACCAGGCCAAGCTGGTAGCTGAACAGGTTGGCGGTGTTCTTCAGGTCCGGCGTGCCGGCCTGCACGGCGGTGACGTCGAAGCGGTCGAAGCGCGTGCCGGCGTTGAACAGCCAGCGATCGCTCAGCTTCACGCTGTCGAACAGGTAGGCGGACGAGACATTGGTGCGGGTGCTGGTGGGCGCGCCGGGGAAGCTCTTGTCGCCGTTGAGCACGGTGCTGCCGGTCCACGGGGCATTGGCATTCCAGGCACCGATCGCGGTGCAGTTGTAGGCGATCGTGCAGGGGCCGCCCGTGCGGATATTGTTGCCCGCGCTGTCGCTCACCAGGTAGCCCTCATACAGGCTGCGCTCCCAGCTGAATTCCACACCGGCCGTGAGCGTGTGCTGCATGCCAAGCAGCGTGGCCTTGCCGGACAGCTCGGTCTGGTTGGAGACGCTGTTGGTGGCGTATTTCCCGCTCTTGGCTTGCAGCTGGAGGAGGTTCGCGCTGGCGTTCAGGAACTGCGGGTTGGTGGCGATGTAGTCCAGCGTGGAGCGGCCAAACATGGTGGTGTTGCGCACCTTCCAGTTGTCGTCCACGCGGTGCTCGATGCGGATCTCGCCGGTGTCCGTCTGCCCGCGGCGATAGTCGCGGTTGTTCAGGCCGTAGAACTGCGAGCGCTGGATGCTGGTTCCCGCCCCGGGCGTGCCGCCGGTCGAGCGGAACGGCACGCTGAAGTCCGGCATGTCGTAGGTGTTGACGTGGTAGTAGCTCAGCGACACCGTGGTCGGGGTGTTCAGCCCGAACGCGACCGACGGTGCCACGCCCCAGCGCTTGCTGTAGACATCGTTGCGCCCGGCCTGGTTGGCGTCGTGCCCCATCACGTTCAGGCGCACCGCGGTCTCGTCATTGATACGGCGGTTGACGTCGAGCGTGGCGCGCTTGTAGGCCTCGGTGCCCAGCCCCAGGCTGGCATTGGTGAAGTCATCCGCCTTGGGCATCTTGGTGACGATGTCGATGCTGCCGCCAACCGCGCCACGGCCCGCATAAACCGAATCCGGGCCCTTGATGACGCTGATCTGCTCCACCGCGAAGGTCTCGCGGTTCTGCACGCCGGAGTCGCGCATGCCGTCGACAAAGATCGAGTTGCGCGACTCGAAGCCGCGGATCACCGGACGATCCGCGGAGGGGTTCGCCGCGGCGTCGCCGCCCAGGAAGGTGATGCCCGGCACGGTCTTCAACGCATCGGCGAAGGTCGTCGCATTGGTCTGCTTGAGCAGTTCCTCGGGAATCACCGTGACCGAGCGCGGTGTATCCAGCAACGGTGCGACGAACTTGTACGAGGGCAGGCGCTTGGCCTGGAGCGGCGAATCGGCGGTGACCACGGCGGTGGGCAAGGTGGCTTCCTTCGCGTTGCCGGCGTCGGCGGCAGACTGTGCGAAGGCCGGCGTGGTGGCGAGGAAGCCTGTGCAGTAAAGAGCACCAGCGGACGCGAGCAAACGCGCGCGCGTCTTCAGGGGAGCAGTCATGATTTCAGTGTTGCGAGGGGAGTCGATGCGCGCATGGGGCGCGGAAGATACCTGGCGTGCAAGGAACGAAAGGAGGGGCCAGGAATAAAAACCAATGCTTGGGCTGGAACGAGAATGCGAGTGATTCGCAATTGAGGGGCAGTGTAACGATTCCGTTGCTATTTGTAAATGTCTGTTTAAGAGGAATTGTGCTGAATGACGCGCAAGGCGGCGTGACCCGTTCAGTGAAAACCCTAGGAAGTTCACTCTTGCCCTGGTCGGGAAACGAGGTCTAGAATATTTCATATCGCGAATACAAGTTCGCAATCCGAATAAAAGAGAGGCGTCTCAGGACGCGGGGCAGGATCAGCAAAGAGGTGCCGTTGCTTGGCACTTTTTCTTAGCCCCACAATTCGAATAAAAATTCGCAATCCGAATTTTATGCGGCCCGGCAGCAATGCCGATGCGTATCCACCCAACTTGAACTTGAACTTGAGCGAGGGCTTTCCTCTGTCCATTCATCGAATTAAAATTCGGAATCCGAACTCGATTCCGGGTTTGCATCGAGAACTAAGAACTGACAGTGGAGATTGACATGGCTACCGAGAACTCCGTCCCGACCGCATCGAAGGCGAGCAGCGCGGCCGACGCATCCAAGAACACGGTGCAGTCGCTGGCGAAGGGCTTCCGCATTCTTGAAGCGTTCACGGCGCAGGAGCCCGAGCTCACCATGGCGGAAGTCGCGCGCCGCTCCGGGCTGGACAATGCCACGGCCTTTCGTTTCCTCAACACGCTGGTGGATATCGGCTACGTGCAGCGCGTGCCGGACACGCGGCTGTTCCGGCTGTCGCTCAAGGTGCTGGACCTTGGCTTTGACGCCATCGCCCATGCCGACCTGCGCACGCGGGCAAGGCCGATCCTGCGCGCGCTGGTGGGGGAGATCAATGAAGCCGCTTCCATCGGCGTGCTGGATGGCCCGGACGTGCTTTACGCGGAACGGATCCAGGCCGGGCTGACGCGGCTTGGTGTGGATATCCGCATCGGCAGCCGGGTGCCGGCTTATTCCACGGCCGTCGGCTACGCCATCCTGGCGTGGCTGCCGCAGGACATGCAGGCCCGCGTGCTGGACGCCCAGCCCCGGCAGAAGCTGACCGACCACACGCTCACCGAGCTCGACACCATCCTAGAGCGGCTCAAGACCGTGCGGGCCAAGGGCTATGCGTTGTCGGACCAGGAAACGGTGTCCGGCCTCTATGTGGTGGCCGCGCCGGTGCTGGATGTGGACGGCGTGCCGGTTGCCGGGCTGAGCGTGGCGGCGCCGGCCATGAATACCTCGCTTGAAGATTTCGAATCGACCACGGCCCCGGCGGTAGTGCATGCCGCTACCGAGCTGGCCCGTGCGCTGCAACCCTCCGGCGGATTCATTCCGCCCACCTTGATACCCACCCGAACGCGCAAATAGCGCAAGCCACACCAGGAGACGAACGTGCCTGATATCAATTTCCACGGCATCATTCCCGCCATCGCGGTTCCTTTCAACGCGGACTACAGCATCAACGAGCCGGAGCTGCGCCGCTTTGCTAGGTGGCTGGGCGGCCAAGCCGGCGTGACCGCGTTGATGACCAATGGCCATACCGGTGAAGTCTTCTCGCTGACGCCGCGCGAGCGCGCCGAAGTGACCCGCATCACCGCCGACGCCACCCAGGGCATCTGCCCGGTGATCTCGTCGGTGGTCTGCGAAGGCATCAACGACGCCGTGGAACAAGCTGGCTGGGCCAAGGAAGCGGGCGCCGCCGGGCTCGATATCATGCCGCCGCATCACTGGCTGCGCTTTGGCTTCAAGCCGGAGCATTGCCTCGACTACTTCAACGCCATCGGCAAGGCCAGCGGGCTGCCCCTGGTGGTGCATATCTACCCGGCCTGGACCCGTGGCTCCTACTCGTCGGAGCTGCTCGCGGAACTGGCGAAGCTGCCCTATGTGAAGGCCTTCAAGATGGGCGAGCGCGAAATGAACAAATACGCGCGCGACATCAAGGAGATCCGCGCGGCCGATCCCACCAAGGTGCTGATGACCTGCCACGACGAATACCTGCTGTCGTCGATGGTGCAGGGCATCGATGGCGCGCTGGTCGGCTTTGCCTCGCTGATTCCCGGCCTGATCAACGACCTGCTCAAGGCGGTCAAGGCCGGCGACCTGCATGAAGCCATGCGCGTGCAGGCCCTGATCAACCCGCTCAAGGACGCGGTGTACGGCGCCGGCGAGCCCACGGGCGAAGCCCATGGCCGCATGAAGGCCGCCATGGCGCTGGCCGGCATCCTGCGCGATGGCACGGTGCGCCCGCCGACCCACGCACCGTCGGCCGCCGAGCTGGCCGCGATCCAGGCCGCGCTGGAACACGCCGGCGTGACGCAGAAAGCGGCCGCCTGAGCCTGATCCACGTCTGATCGACGTCTGAACCGGGCCTGTACCGGCGCGCCATCCCGGCCCGCGGCCAGCGTGCCGAGGGCCGGGCTGCTGGCCATGCAATCCAAAGGGGCTTTGATGAGCCAATCCATGCAAGACGACGACACGCCCGCGGCGCGGACCAGGCACGCCGTGGTCACCGGCGCCAGCTCCGGTATCGGCGCGGCCATTGCCCGGCGGCTGCTGTCGGCGGGCTGGACGGTGACCGGGCTGGACCGCTCGCCGGCACCCAGCGCCGAGGGCTTCAACGGGATCGAAGTCGACCTGACCGATGCCGCAAAGCTTGCCGCCGCCGTGGCCACGTTGCCCCAGGTCGATGCCATTGTCCATGCCGCGGGATTCATGCGCACGGCGGTGCTCGGCGACCTGAAGCCCGAGGACGGCGAGGGCATGTGGCGCATCCATGTGCAAGCCGCTTGCGTGCTGGCCAACGCGCTGATGCCAACCCTGCCGGATGGCGCGCGCATCGTGCTGATCGGCAGCCGCACGGCGGCGGGCGCGCCAGGGCGCAGCCAGTACGCCGCGACCAAGGCGGCGGTGGTGGGCATGGCGCGCTCCTGGGCCGCGGAGCTGGCGCCACGCGGCATCACCGTCAATGTGGTGGCGCCGGGCGCCACCGAGACCCCGATGCTGAACGACCCGGGCCGCAAGGGCACGCCGCCGCGCACGCCGCCCATCGGGCGTTTTATCCGGCCCGATGAAGTGGCCGGATTGGTGAGCTTCCTGCTCGGGCCCGATGCCGGCGCCATCACCGGGCAGCAGATCCTGATTTGCGGCGGTGCTTCGCTGTAGTGCCGCCAGCCGACATATCGAACCGCCTGATTCGCTGATTAGCTGATTACCGAAAGACACTAGAACACTGGAGACAAGCCATGTCCGTGCGCATCATTGACGTCCGCGAAGTGACGAAGCCGATTTCGTCGCCCATCCGCAATGCCTATATCGATTTCTCGAAGATGACGAGCAGCCTCGTCGCCGTGGTGACCGACGCGTTTCGCGACGGCAAGCGCGTGATCGGCTACGGCTTCAACTCCAATGGCCGCTACGGCCAGGGCGGCTTGATCCGCGAGCGTTTTGCGCCGCGTATCCTGGCGGCCGATCCAGAATCGCTGCTGGACGACGCCGGCACCAACCTCGACCCCAACCGCGTGTGGGCCGCCACCATGTCCAATGAGAAACCGGGCGGCCATGGCGAGCGCTCGGTCGCGGTCGGCACCATCGACATGGCGGTGTGGGACGCGGTGTCCAAGATCGCCGGCGTGCCGCTGTTCCGGTTGCTGGCCGAGCGCCACGGCGTCAACGCCAACCCGCGCGTGTTCGTCTATGCCGCCGGCGGTTATTACTATCCGGGCAAGGATCTCGGCGCGCTGCGCGCCGAGATGCGCTCCTACCTGAAGCGCGGCTACAACGTGGTCAAGATGAAGATCGGCGGCGCCAGCCTGGAAGAAGACAGCGCGCGCATCGAGGCCGTGCTGCAGGAAATCGGCCCGGACGCGCAGCTTGCCGTGGACGCCAACGGCCGCTTTGACCTGGACACCGCCATCGCCTACGCCAAGATGCTGCGCGACTATCCGCTGTTCTGGTACGAGGAAGCCGGCGATCCGCTGGACTACCACCTGCAGGCCACGCTGGCCGAGTACTACCCCGGCGCCATGGCCACCGGCGAAAACCTGTTCAGCCACCAGGACGCCCGCAACCTGATCCGCTACGGCGCCATGCGCCCGGACCGCGACTACCTGCAGTTCGACTGCGCGCTGTCCTACGGGCTGGTGGAGTACGAGCGCACGCTGGAAGTGCTGAAGACCTTTGGCTGGTCGCCAAGCCGCTGCATCCCGCACGGTGGCCATCAGATGTCGCTCAATATCGCCGCCGGCCTGGGCCTTGGCGGTAACGAGAGCTACCCCGACCTGTTCCAGCCATACGGCGGTTTCCCCGATGGCGTGAAGGTGATCGACGGCCATATCACCATGCCGGAGCTGCCGGGCATCGGGTTTGAGGGCAAGGCGGATCTGTATGCGCAGATGTCGGCGCTGGCGCAGCCTTGAGAGCGGGAAAGAAATAAGAGCGCCGAAATAAGCGCACCGAAATAAGCGCACCCCATAGGGGCGCACCTGCAGTCCAGACAGGAGACAAACCATGCTGTTCCACCGGATTTTCCGCAGTGCCGCTGGCGCCTTGCTGGCCTGCGCCGCCGCCAGCGCCATCGCGCAGGGTTACCCCAACAAAGCCGTGCGCGTCATCATTCCGTTCCCGCCCGGCGGCCCCACCGACACCGTCGGCCGCATGCTGGCGCAAAAGCTCTCCGAGCAAACCGGCCAGAGCTTTATCGTCGACAACCGGCCCGGCGGCCAGGGCATCATTGGCGCCGACGCGGTGGCCAAGGGCACGGCGGACGGCTACACGCTGTTGTTCAGCGCCTCCACCTTCACTACCACGCCCATGACCCTGAGATCGTCGCCTTACGACGTGACCAAGGATTTCGTGCCGATCGCGCTGGTCGGCAAGGGGCCGCTGGCGGTCTCCGTCAACAAGAACCTGCCGGTGAAGAACATCAAGGAGTTGATCGCCTACGCGCAGGCGCATCCCGGCAAGATGTCGTTCGCGATTGGCTCGCAGGCGTCCGCGGGGCATTTGTCCACGGAGCTGCTCAAGCGGGCAGGCAAGATCGACTACCTGGTGGTGCCGTACAAGGGTTCCGCGCCCGCTTACCAGGATCTGATCGGTGGCGCCATCGATGGCTTTATCGATCCCGTGCTCGGCGCCTTGTCCTATCACAAGAGCGGCATGGTGCGCGTGGTCGCGGTGACCTCCAAGGACAGGCTGCCTTCCATGCCCGACGTGCCGACGGTCGGCGAGACGGTGCCGGGTTATGAGTTCTACTCGTGGTATGGCCTGTGGGGTCCGGCTAAGCTGCCGGCCGATGTGACCAGGCGGCTCAACGCCGAGGTCAACAAGGCGCTGGCGTCCGACCTGCGCGGCAGGCTGGCCGAGCAGGGCTACCTGCTCTCGCCTGGCACGCCGGAAGACTTCGCCCGCTTCCAGAAGGAGGACATGGAGCGCTCCGCCAAGATCGTGGCCGAAGCCAGGATCCGCGCGGAGTAAAGCGCCCACGCACTCGCCTGTCGCGCTGCCGCGCTGCCCGGGCCTAGGCCGCCTGCGCCAGGTCCGCGATCACTGCCGCCAGGAAGCGCGCGGCCTCGCCGCCTGTGACCACCCGATGATCGAAGGTCAGGCTGAGCGGCAGGATCCGGTGCACGACGGGTATGCCGCCGGCCGCAACCACCGCATCGTGGATACGGCCGGCGCCCAGGATGGCCACTGTTGGCGGCACCACGATCGGCGCCGCGTACTTGCCGGCGATCATGCCGAAGTTGGACAACGTGATGGTGTTGCCGCGCATCTCCTCGGGGGCGATCGTGCGCGCACGTACATCCGCGCGCATGCGGTCCAGGCCGCGCCGCAGGTCTGCCGCGTCGCGCTTGCCGGTATCGCGCAGCACCGGCACGAACAGGCCTTCGGGCAGGTCGACCGCAATCCCCACGTCGATCCGCGCCGGCACATGGCGGCGCCCGGTCTGGCTTTCATACCAGGCGTTGAGGCCGGGCTCGGCGCGGCAGCCCGCAACCAGTGCGCGCACCAGCCGGATGGTGGTGTCGGTGCCGGGCGCCCAGGCGTGGATATCGGCGTCGTCGATCACGGTTGCCGCGGCGACCTCGCTTTGGGCGCGCGCCATGTTCAGCGCCATGGCGCGCCGCACGCCGCGCAGGACTTCCGGTGGCCCCAGGTCCGCCAGCGTCGCGGCGACGCGGCGCACATCGGCGGCGCTGATGATGCCGTCCGCGCCCGTTGGAGTGACCATCGCCAGGTCCACGTCGAGCTGGCGCGCCAGGGCGCGCACGGCCGGCACGGCCCGCACCGCGCCGCCGCCACGGGACAGGGCGGCGGGCGCTTCCGCGACCACCTGCGTGCCGACTTTGACATCGCCCACCACCGCGCCCGCGTCCTCTTGCCCGCCGGCGCCTTCGAAGCCCGCCAGCGGCGCGCCAAGGTGCACGATCTCGCCCGGCTGGGCAAACAGCTTGGCGACCTGCCCGGCGTAGGGCGACGGTATCTCGACGATCGCCTTGGCGGTCTCGACCGAAACCAGCGGCTGGTCGGCCGCCACCGTGTCACCGGGTTTGACGTGCCATTCGGTGATCTCGGCTTCCTGCAGGCCTTCGCCCAGGTCGGGCAACTTGAAGATCTTCATCAATGCTCCCGGGGAAAAACGTCAGGCGGCCATGGCCTTGCGGGCCGCGTCGGCAATCCGCGCCACGCTGGGCAGGTACGTGTACTCGAGCCTGGCCATCGGCACCACGGTGTCGTAGCCAGTGACGCGCTGCACCGGCGCGGCCAGCGAGTACAGGCCCGCATCGGCGAGGTTCGCCGCGATCTCGGCACCGAAGCCGGCGCTGCGGGGCGCCTCGTGGACGATGACGCAGCGGCCCGTCCTGGCGACCGATTCCAGTATGGTGTCCATGTCGAGCGGCTTGAGCGTGGCGACGTCGATGACGGCGGCGGTGATGCCTTCGTCCAGCAGCAGGTCAGCCGCGGCCTGCGTCTCTTGCAGCATCGCCCCCCAGCTCACCAGCGTGATGTCGTCGCCGTCGCGCAGTGTGAAGCAGGTATCGAGCGGCAGCGCCTCGCCACTGTCCGGTACTTCTTCGCGGAACAGGCGGTAGAGCCGGGTGGGTTCGAGGAACACCACCGGGTCGGGGTCGCGCATGGCCGCCAGCAGCAGGCCGTAGGCGCGCGCCGGGGTGGACGGTATGACCACCCGGATGCCGGGGATATGGGCAAACATCGCCTCGGGGCTTTCGGAGTGATGCTCCGGCGCATGGATGCCGGCGCCATAAGGCGAGCGCAGCACCATCGGGCAGCTCAGCCTGCCGCGCGTGCGGTGGCGCAGGCGGCCGGCATGATTGATGATGTGGTCGATGGCCGGGTAGATAAAACCGGTGAACTGGATTTCCGCCACGGGCGCCAGCCCCATTGCCGCCATGCCGATCGCGGCCCCGGCGATACCGGACTCGGCCAGCGGCGTATCGATCACGCGCTCCGCGCCAAAACGGGCTTGCAGCCCCGCCGTGGCGCGGAACACACCGCCATTCACGCCAATGTCCTCACCGAGCAGCACCACGCGCGGGTCGTGTTCCAGCGCATGGGCCAGCGCCTGGTTGACGGCTTCGACCAGATTGATTTCAGCCATGATCCTGCTCGCTCTCGTTATCCTTGCCCTGGTGGGCCCCCGGGGCAAAGCGATGCGCGGTGGCCACTTGCCCCGCCAGCGCTTTGGGCAGGCTGGCATACAGGTAATCGAACATCGCTGCCGTCTCCGGCAGGGGCGTTGCCAGGTAGGCCTGCACCGCGGCCGCCACTTGCGCCGCGCAATCCTTGGCAAGCGCGTCTTCGCGGGCCGCATCCCATGCGCCAAGGCGCAGCAGATAGTTGCGCAGCCTGGCCACCGGCTCCAGCAGCCAGTGCTGCCTGACCTGTTCGCTGTCGCGGTAGCGCGAGGCATCGTCCGCCGTGGTGTGGTCGCCAAGCCGGTAGGTGATCGCTTCGATCAGCGTGGCGCCGCCACCGCTGCGCGCCCGTTCCAGCGCGTCGAGCGTGACCTGGCGCACCGCCACGATATCGTTGCCATCCACCTGCAGGCCAGGGATACCGGCCGCGATGGCCTTTTGCGCGAGCGTCTGCGCGGCGGTCTGCTGGCTGCGCGGCATGGAGATCGCCCACTGGTTGTTGTTGACGACCAGCACAAGGGGCGCGTGCCAGGCGCCCGCCATATTCATGCCTTCGTAGAAATCGCCTTTTGACGTGCCGCCGTCCCCGAGCAGGCAAACCGCGGCGCGCGGCTCGCGGCGCAGCTTCATCGCGTAGGCGATGCCGGCAGCGTGGCAGACCTGGTTGCCGATGGGCACGCAGTTCGCAAAATCATGCGGCGCCGCCGCGAACGCATTGCCGCGCTCGTCGCCACCCCAATACAGCAGGCTCTCGGTCATGGAGACGCCGCGCTGGAACTGCGCGGCGTGATCGCGGTAGGATGGCACGAGCACGTCCTGCGCGCGCATGGCGCTGGCAACGCCGACGCCGACGGCCTCCTGGCCAAGCGCCGAGGCGAACGTGCCGATCTGGCCGGTGCGCTGCAGCGCAATGGCCTTGAGGTCGAACTGGCGGGTGAGCACCATGGCCCGGTAGAGCGGGAAAAGGGCCTCGGGATCGAGCGCAAATGCAGGCAGCGCTTGGGTCGGCTCACCTTGTGGATCGAGAAACTGCGTGTACTCGATGTCGAATGTCGCGACGGTCGCCATGCTATGCCCTTTATTCTTGTGTTCCAGTCGTTGCACTGGGGGCTGTCTTCTCTTCTTTTTTTCTCTTCTCTTCTCTTTCTTCTTTTGTGCGCATCCCGGATCATGGAGCGCGCAGCGCGCACGCTGCACCTGCATGTCAATGCTTGGGGCCCTTCATCGCCTCGGCTTCCCTGGCCGCCATCCGCTCCTCGCCGGCCTCGATCGGATCCATGGCCTCGTCCACCGAAGCCGCCGCGCGCTCGGCGTCCGCGTTGGCTTCTTCGGCAGGGGATTCGAAGTCTTCGTCCTCGGTGCTTGGCGGCCTCAGCATATCCTCGAGCATGGCGGCTAGCTCAGGTGTATCCCATGGCGCACTGCGCTGCTTTTTCCTCTTGATGTAGTGCCTGACTTCCGCATCCTGTTCCGGGGTCAGGGGAAGACCACGAAAGGTGCTTTGAGGGCCATTGGCGTCCATCATGGCGCTCCGGAGGGTTGTCTCGTTGTCAGTGTAGCCCTATTGCGGAGGTTGGGGCGATTGCGGGGGTGACGGGGTCCCGCGGAGACACACTTCAGGCTGCCGGCTACCTCGGCTACCTCGGCTACCTGTCAGGCAGCGCCGCCCGTACGGCCCAGGCCACCGCGGCAGCCAAGACCTCAATTTGCCGTCAGGCCGGTCGATATCCAATGGGGGGAGTGGCGAAAAGGTCGCTACGCCCGACAAGCGCCCGGTCAGGGAACAAACCTGACGGAACACTGCCCGGCACAGGTGTTGGCCGGGCCCGATCCATGGGCGCGCCATTCGATAGGACAGGATCCGGATTTCCGGCGGTATCTGAGAGGATGAAAGTGGGAGACACGGACGATACCTGCGCAAGACTGGCAGCCGCGCTCGATGGCGGCTTGCTCCGGCCGGCATTCCAGCCATTGATCTGCTTCGAAACCGGCGCCATCGTCGGCTTCGAAGTGCTCGCCCGCTGGACGGACCCTGCAACGGGCCCGGTTTCCCCCGTTACTTTTATATCGATCGCGGAGTCGTGCGGGCTTATCGATCGCCTGACTTCCCATATCGTGCGCACGGCGTGCGCGGAGGCTGTGGGCTGGGGCCAGGGTTTTGTGCTGGCGTTCAACGTGTCTCCGGTGCAATTGCGCGACAAGGCGGTCGTCGCGCTGATCGCCGACGCTGTCACGCAGACGGGATTTCCGCTGGAGCGCATTCAGATCGAAATCACCGAGGGCGCCATGGAGACCGATGTCGAGCTCGCGCGTGCCATCATCGACGATCTGAAGGCACTCGGCATCGGTATCGCGCTGGACGACTTTGGTACCGGCTATGCCAGCCTGACACGCCTGCACGCTCTGCCATTCGACGAGATCAAGATCGATGCCAGCTTTGTGCGCGGCATGCTCGACGACCAGGAGTGCCGCCGGATCGTGACGGCGATCGTGGGGCTGGGCCACAGCATCGGCATGCGTGTTGTCGCGGAAGGCGTGGAGCGCGAAGAGCATGCCACCCTACTGCGCAAGCTGGGATGCGACATCGGCCAGGGATGGCTGTGGGCACCGGCGCTGCAACCGGAGCGGATTCCCGCGCTTATCCAGCGGCTTGGCTTGCGCGCGCCGGATCCGCGGCCGTTGGACCGGTCGCCGTATCAGCGCCTGCATCAGCTGGAGGCGCTTTATGTCGGCGCGCCCGTCGGCCTGTGCTTCCTGGACACGCGCTTGCGCCACGTGCATGTCAACGGGCGCTATGCGGAAATGTTCGGCGCCCAGGTGGACGCCCTTGTCGGCGCCCAGCTCTGCGCGGCCTGCATGTCCGAAGCCGGCAGATCGGTCTGCTCGCTGGCGCATGCCGTGCTTGCCGTGGAGACGCGCTCTCCGATGGAGCGCGAGATCACGGCGAACGGCGAGGTCTACCTGGTGGTCGGCCAGCGCGTCAATGATGACATTGGGGACGTGATTGGCATCTCCCTCGTTGCCATCGGCATTTCGGCGCGCAAACGGGCCGAGCTGGCCTTGCGGGAAAGCGAGGAGCATTTCCGCAGCTCGGTCGAGCTGAGCCCCCATATTGCCTGGGCGGCGGACCCCGATGGCACGCTGTGCTATATCAGCCCGAACTTCCGCGACAGCGCCGGGTGCGCCATGCAGGACCGCATCGATGCCTGGCGTGCCACGGTCCATCCTGATGACCAGTTGCGCATCCGGGCGGAGTGGCTTGCCTGGATCCCGAGTGGCCAGCCGTTCGCGACCCGGTTCCGCATCCAGTGGCCGGACGGCAGCTGGCGCCATATGCTGAGCCGTGCCCAGCCGCATATCGGCGCGAATGGCGCGATCGATCGCTGGTATGGCGTCATCAGCGATATCAGCGCGCAAGCCTGCATGAAGCGGCGGATCGCGGACCTGGAGGACCAGGTTCGTGCCCTGACGGCGCACGTGGCATAGCGATCACCCGGGCCCGCTGCCATGGCGGCTGGACAGCATCGCAATCAGGAAGTCCCGGACGCATTCGCCCTGGTGCACGCGCAGCTTCAGATCGGAAACTGCGTCGTCGACAGCACCTGCTTGAGCACCATGAACGAGCGTATCTGGCGGACCCCCGGCAGATACAGCAGTTGTTCCGCATGGAGGCGATTGAAGCTCTCGCTGTCCTTGGTGCGCAGCATCATGAAGTAGTCGAACTCGCCCGTCACCACGTGGCACTCCATGCAGCCGGAGACCTGCTGGGCGGCCTTCTCGAACTCGGAGAAGGATTCCGGCGTGGACCGGTCCAGCACCACGCCGATCATCACCAGCATCCCCGCGTCCAGCGCGGCCGGGTTCAGCAGCGCCACGATCCCGCGAATCAGCCCGAGTTCCTTGAGCCGCTCCACGCGCCGCAGGCAGGCTGGCGGGCTCAGGCTGACTTTGGCCGCCAGCGCCACATTCGAGATGGACGCGTCGCGCTGGAGTGCGCGCAGGATGGCTTTATCGGTGCGATCCAATGCCTCGGAATGTGGCACGGAGTGCTCGTTTTTGGTGCGCAATTTTGTTTCGTCCATGACGCTTTATAAAAAACAAAAAAGTAAAAACAAGTGCCGTGAATTTTTTATAGTGCATAAATGGATTGATATTTGCAACCATGTTTCGTGCGTTTTTTTCTAGGATTGAGTCCGTCGCAGCATCAACGAAAGGTGGCTCCAGATGCCAGTGTTCTTCGCCAGCCTTGATGCCTGGATCCCCGCTCTTCACCCGAGTCATCCAAGAAACCCAGGAGTTGCCAGCATGAATCTCAAACGCTTTCCCCGCCACCCGCTGACGTTCGGCCCCACGCCCATCCAGCCGCTCAAGCGCCTGAGCGCACATCTCGGCGGCAAGGTCGACCTCTATGCCAAGCGTGAGGACTGCAACAGCGGCCTGGCATTCGGCGGCAACAAGACGCGCAAGCTCGAATACATCATTCCGGACGCGCTCGCCCAAGGGTGCGACACGCTCGTGTCCATCGGCGGCATCCAGTCCAACCAGACGCGCCAGGTGGCTGCCGTGGCGGCGCATCTCGGCCTGAAGTGCGTGCTGGTGCAGGAGGACTGGGTGAACTACTCCGACGCCGTCTATGACCGCGTTGGCAATATCCAGATGTCTCGCATCATGGGCGCCGACGTGCGCCTGGTCAGCGATGGCTTCGATATCGGGATCCGCAAGAGCTGGGAAGAGGCCATGGAGAGCGTGCGCCAGGCCGGCGGCAAGCCCTACCCGATTCCGGCGGGGTGTTCCGAGCATCCGCTGGGCGGCCTGGGCTTTGTCGGCTTCGCCGAAGAAGTGCGCGCGCAGGAAGCCGAACTCGGCTTCAAGTTCGACTACATCGTGGTCTGCTCGGTCACCGGCAGCACGCAGGCTGGCATGGTGGTCGGCTTCGCCGCCGATGGCCGGGCCAACCGCGTGATCGGCATCGACGCATCGGCCAAGCCGGCGCAGACCCGGGCGCAGATCCTGCGCATTGCCCGCAACACCGCGCATCTGGTCGACCTCGGCCGCGATATCACCGACGAAGACGTGGTGCTCGACACGCGCTACGGCGGGCCGGAGTACGGCTTGCCTTCCGAAGAGACGCTCGAAGCCATCCGGATGAGTGCCAAGCTAGAAGGCATGATGACCGACCCGGTCTACGAAGGGAAATCGATGCAGGGCATGATCGACCTGGTCCGCCGCGGCGAATTTCCGGAAGGCGCCAAGGTGCTCTACGCCCACCTGGGCGGCGCCCCGGCGCTGAGCGCTTATAGCTTCTTGTTCCGCAACGGCTGATCCCGCACGATGGCTGCCCCCTGATGCCGGTGGCGCAACGCCGGCATCGAGGGGCGCTTGTTCGGCAAAGCCCCCTGTCTCGTTTTGCTTCCCATTTTTTGCTCTCCGTTTGCCCCCCGTCGCTCAATCACAGGAGTCGCGCATGAACGTCATTTCACGAAGCGTTTCGATGGCGGTGAAGGCGCTGTCGCTGTTGGGCATCGCCATGTGCGCCGCGCATGCGCAGCCCCAGGGATATCCCGCCAGGCCGGTCGTGCTGGTTGTGCCGTTTCCGCCCGGCGGGGCGGTAGACATCATGGGACGATTGGTAGGCAAGAAGCTGGGCGAGCGTCTCGGCCAGCCCGTGGTCATCGAGAACCGCGCGGGCGCCGGCACCATCGTTGGCGCCGGCTATGTGGCAAAGGCCGCGCCTGACGGCTATACGCTGTTCATCAGTTCCGGCTCGACCTTCACGGTCAACCCCGCCATCAACGCCAACCTGCCCTACGATCCCGTGAAGAGCTTCGAGCCCATCGGCCTGGTCGCGCGCGTGCCCCTGATCCTGCTGGCGAATCGCGATGTCCCGGTGGACAACCTCAAGCAGATGATGGCGGCGGTGAAGGCCGCGCCGGGCAAATACGCCTATGGCTCGTTCGGCAACGGCACCACCGGCCACTTCGCGGGCGAGATGATCCTGGGCGCCACCGGCATGCAGCTCCAGCATATTCCCTACAAAGGCAGCGCCCCAGCCATTGCCGACCTGATCGGCGGGCAGATTCCGTTCTCGGTCGACACCATCGCGGCATCCCTGCCGCATATCAAGAGCGGCAAGATCAAGGTGATCGCGGTGGCAGGCGCCAGGCGCGCGACGCTGCTGCCGGAGGTGCCCACCGTCGCGGAATCCGGCTTCCCGGGTTTCGATGCGGATTCATGGGTGGCGATCGCGGCCCCGCGTGGCTTGCCGCCCGATGTCAAGTCACGGCTGGAGAAGGCCCTGGCACAGACCATGAAAGACCACGAGATCCAGGAAAAACTGGTGGCCAACGGCCTGGAGCCCTCCTATGCAACGCCGGAACAGGTCAGCGCCATGATCGACAAGGACCTGCCGCGCATGCGGGCCATTGCCCAGAAGGCCGGTATCCAGGCAAATTGAGCCGGGCAGTTGCCGGCGGGAGCGTATCAAGATGGCATCTCGTGACCGATTCGGTTCCATCCTGGCGAGCGATCCGATTGTGCAGGCGGATCCGCAGGAGTTGCAGGAGTGGTGCGACGCGCTCGATGGCGTGTTGTCGGCCTGGGGCCCGGAGCAGGGCAGGGAGCGCGCCTGCGCCATCCTGGATGCGTTGCTGGCGCATGCTGGCAAGCATCGGTTGCGGTGGCGGCCGGCACAGGTAACGCCGTACCTGAACACGATACCGGTCGAAGCGCAACCGGCCTATCCGGGCGACCTGGCGATGGAGCAGCGCCTGTCGGCGATCCTGCGCTGGAACGCGCTCGCCATGGTGGTGCGCGCCAACCAGGCGCATGGCGAGCTTGGCGGCCACATCGCGAGCTATGCTTCGGCGGCGGATTTGTTCGAGGTGGGCTATCAGCATTTCTTCCGCGGCCCCGATGCCGCGCAAGGCGGGGACCTCGTCTTCTTCCAGCCCCATTCGGCACCCGGGGTCTATGCGCGTGCCTTCCTGGAAGGCCGGCTGGACGAAGCATCGCTTTGCCACTACCGGCAAGAGATCGTTGCCGAAGGCAAGGGGATTCGCGGCCTGAGTTCTTACCCGCATCCCTACCTGATGCCAGACTTCTGGCAGTTCCCCACCGGCTCGATGGGCATCGGCCCGCTCAACGCCATCTACCAGGCGCGTTTCATGCGCTACCTGGAAAACCGGGGCCTGAAAGCGACCAGCGAGCGCCGGGTCTGGGGCTTCTTCGGCGATGGCGAGATGGACGAGCCGGAGTCGATCGCCGCACTGACGCTGGCCGCCCGGGAAAAGCTGGATAACTGCACGTTCGTCATCAACTGCAATCTCCAGCGCCTGGACGGGCCGGTGCGCGGCAACGGGCGCATTGTCGATGAGCTCGAGGCCTTGTTCGCGGGCGCGGGATGGCATGTCGTCAAGTGCTTGTGGGGGTCGGAGTGGGACGCGCTGCTGGCGCGTGACCACGATCACGCCATCAGCCGCGCGTTCGCGCAGACCGTGGATGGCGAATTCCAGACGCTCTCGGCCAACGATGGCGCGTTCAACCGCGAGAACTTCTTCAGCAAGACCCCGGCGCTGCGCTCGCTGGTGGCGCATCTCTCCAACGACGAGATCGACGGCCTGCGCCGGGGCGGGCATGACCCGGCGAAGATCCATGCGGCATTTGCCGAAGCCGCCAGGCGCAATGGGCGTCCCTGCGTGGTGCTGGCCAAGACCATGAAAGGCTACGGCATGGGCGCCATCGCGCAAGGCCGGATGACCACGCACCAGCAAAAGAAGCTCGGCCCGGAGGATCTGCTCGCGTTCAGGGACCGTTTCCAGTTGCCGCTGACCGACGAACAGGTGGCCCAGGCCGCGTTCTACCGCCCGGCGCAGGACAGCCCCGAGATTCGCTACCTGCAAGCCAGGCGCGCCGCCCTCGGCGGCTATCTTCCCGCGCGCCATCCCGGCGCCGGGCCGCTGCCGGTGCCCGGGCTGGACAAGACCGCCGCGTTCGCCCTGCATGCCGATGGCAAGGCCATGAGCTCCACCATGGCCCTGGTACGGTATATGGGCGCCTTGCTCAAGGATCCCGTGCTGGGCCCGCGGATCGTCCCGATCGTCGCCGACGAAGCGCGGACGTTCGGCATGGCGAACCTGTTCCGCCAGGTCGGCATCTACGCGCCATTCGGCCAGCTTTACCAGCCGGAGGATTCGGCCTCGATGCTGTCGTACCGGGAAGTCAAGGATGGCCAGATCCTGGAGGAGGGCATCACGGAGGCCGGCGCGCTGTCCTCGTGGACCGCGGCGGCCACCAGTTACGCCACGCACGGCACCACCATGCTGCCGTTCTATATTTACTACAGCATGTTCGGCTTCCAGCGCGTGGGCGACCTGATCTGGGCGGCGGCCGACCAGCGCGCACGCGGGTTCCTGATCGGCGCCACCTCGGGACGTACCACCCTGGGGGGCGAGGGCCTGCAGCACCAGGACGGCACGAGCCACCTGGCGGCTTCGACCATTCCCAACTGCCGCGCCTACGATCCGGCCTTCGCGGGGGAGCTGGCGGTCATCGTCGACCACGGCATGCGGCGCATGGTCAGCGAACAGGCCGACGAGTTCTACTATGTCACCGTCACCAATGAAAGCGTCGAGAATCCGAGCCTGCCGGCCCAAGCGCACGAAGGCGTGGTGCGGGGCATGTACCTGCTGCGGCGCGGCGCGGCGTTCGAGCACCGCGTGCAGTTGTTCGGCAGCGGGGCCATCATGGGCGAAGTCCTGAAGGCAGCGCGCCAGCTCGAGCAGGTGCATGGCATTGCCGCCGATGTCTGGAGCGTGACCAGCTACATCGAGCTGGCGCGTGAAGGGGTGGAGCGCGAACGCCTGTGGCGCCATGGCGAGGTTCCGGCCATCGATAGCTGGTTCGGGCGGCAGCTCGGGGCGGGCAGCGGCCCGATTGTCGCGGCCACCGACTATGTGCGCGCGCTGCCGGAGCTGGTGCGTGCCTTTGTCCCGCCGGGGCGGCGCTATGTGACGCTGGGCACCGATGGCTTCGGACGCAGCGATTCGCGGGCTGCGTTGCGGCGCTATTTCGAGGTCGATGCCGCGGCCATCGTCCAGGCCAGCCTGGCGGCGATGGCGGAGATCGTGGCCGATGAGATGGCTTGCGAAAGAAGGCACCTGGCCGAGGTGATTTCCCTGGCGTCGATCTAGCTGGCGACCGGTCGCCGGCTCTCATGCCGGCAGCCATCATCAACCCTCATCAAGCCGCGGTCAGCTGGCGTAGTGCTTCCAGCAGCTTGACCGCGGGGCCGGGCAGGATGCCCTGGCGCCGCCGGAAGGCCGTCAGCGTACGCGTGCCGACCCCGCCGGGAATGTCCAGAATGTCGATCACGCCGGCCTTGCGCTCGGCCTCGACCATCGGCTCGGCCATCCAGCTCAGAAAGCCGGATTGCGCGACCAGGCTCTTCAGCGCGGTCACCGAACGCGTCTCCACGACGATGTTCGGCAGGCCCAGGCCCTGCGCCGCAAACACCTGCCGCATGTGCTCGAACGGCCCGGTGCCCCGGGGCGGGATGGCCCATTGCTGGTCAAGGGTATCGGCCAGGGTCAGTGCCGGCTTGCGCCGCAGCGGGTGGCCCGGCGCCGCCACCACGTAGCTGCTGTCCGCCCACCGGCAGTCGGCAATGGCCTCGATCTCGTCGGTGTCCGGCGCGCAGATGCTGAGCGCCAGGTCGATCTCATGCCGGATCAGGCTTTGCGCCAGCCGGTCCCACACGCCCTCCGTAATCTCCACGCGCAGGTTCGGCCACGCCTTGGTGACCCGGCCAACCGCCAGCGGCAGCACCAGGCTGGCGATGCTGCCCACCGCGCCCACCTTGATGGTGCCCTTGGCCAGGCCGCGCATGGCATCGATCTCCTCGCGCGCGTGCTCGGCCTCGCGCTGCAGCAGCGTGGCATGGGGGAGCAGGGCGCTGCCCACCGCGGTGAGCTGCATGCCCTTGGCGTGCCGCTCGAACAGCGGTGCGCCAAGCTCGTCCTCCAGCCGCTTGATGGTGCGGCTTAGTGCGGGCTGGGTCACGTGCAGCGCGTCGGCGGCCCGGCCCAGGCTGCCGCTGGCGACGATGGTGGTGAAGGCCTTGAGTTGGCGCAGATCGAAAGTCATGTGCAAAAGTAATGCCTTTTGACCAAGAAGGCAATATTCAATTAAGGGTCGGGCTCGCATACTTTGGGCTACTTTGCACACCAAGCACGCGCCGGCCTTGGGCCAGGCGTTCCACCGAATGCATCGACGGGAGAGATTTGCATGACCGGTAGCACGACAACCGTGGCGGGCGCCGCGCGCAACGCAACCAGCACAGCCAGCACCGTGCGCGACGCCGTGATCGACCTGCTGCGCCAGCTTGGCATCACTTCGGTGTTTGCCAATCCCGGCTCGACCGAGTTGCCGATGTTCCGGGATTTCCCCGCCGATTTCCGCTACGTGCTCGGGCTGCAGGAGGCGGTGGTGGTAGGCATGGCCGATGGTTTTGCGCAGGCCAGCCGTAATGCGTCGCTGGTCAACCTGCATTCGGCGGCTGGCGTCGGCAACGCCATGGGCAATATCTTCACCGCGTTCAAGAACCGCACGCCGATGATCGTCACGGCGGGCCAGCAGGCGCGCTCGATCCTGCCGTTCGATCCCTTCCTGTCGTCTGCCCAGGCCACCGAGCTGGCCAAGCCCTACGTCAAGTGGAGCATCGAGCCGGCGCGCGCCGCGGATGTGCCGCTGGCCATCGCACGTGCCTATTACGTGGCGATGCAGGAGCCGCGCGGCCCCGTGCTGGTCTCGATCCCGGTGGACGACTGGGACCAGCCGGCGGAGCGGGTGGCCGCGCGCACGGTGAGCCATACGGTGCGGCCGGACCCGGAGGCGATTGCGCGCGTTGGCGTGGCGCTGGATGCCTGCGAGCGGCCTGCCTTTGTCGTCGGTGGGCAGGTCGACCGCGCCGGCGCATGGGACGACGTGGTGCGCCTGGCCGAGACGCACAATGCGCGCGTCTATGTGGCGCCGATGTCCGGGCGCTGCGCGTTCCCGGAAGACCATCGCCTGTTCGCCGGTTTCCTGCCCGCCATGCGCGAGAAGATCGTCGGCCTGCTGGGCGGGCACGACCTGATCCTGGTGCTGGGCGCGCCGGCCTTTACCTACCATGTGGAAGGCGCTGGCCCCCACGTGCCGGAGGGCACCACGCTGTATCAGTTGATCGACGATCCCGCCATCGCGGCCTGGACGCCGGTGGGCGCATCGGTGGTGGGCAATATCCGGCTCGGCGTGCTTGACCTGCTGGCGCGGCCCGCGCCCAGGGCGCGCCCGTTGCCTGCCCCGCGCCCGCCGCGCCCGCATGCCGAACCGACGCGGCTGATGTCCACCGCCTATGTGCTCCAGACCCTGGCCGAGGTGCGCGACGCGGCCGACATCGTGGTGGAAGAAGCGCCCAGCGCGCGTCCCGTCATGCAGGGCTACCTGCCGTTCACGCAAAGCGGCACCTTCTACACCATGGACAGCGGCGGCCTGGGCTACGGCATGCCCGCAGCCGTTGGCGTGGCGCTGGCGCGGCCGGGGGCACGCGTCATCGCGCTGATCGGCGACGGCTCCAGCATGTACTCGATCCAGGCCATCTGGAGCGCGGTCCAGCTCCAGCTGCCGATCACCTTCGTGATCCTCAACAACGCGCGCTACGCCGCACTGCAGGACTTCGCGCCGGAATTTGGCTTTGCCCCGGCCGATCCGGTGCAGGGCACGGACCTGCCAGGGATCGATTTCGTGGCGCTGGCCAAGGGGATGGGTTGCGAAGGCGTGCGGGTGCGCGACGCTGAGCGATTGCGCGATGCCCTGGCCGACGCGTTGCGCTCGCCAACGGCGATGCTGGTGGAGGTTGAGGTGGCATGAGTACTGAGGCAAAGGCCGAAGCCAACAGGATGCGCCAGCGCCGTCTGCAATGACGACGGCCGTTACTCCCTCTCCCCTCATGGGGAGAGGGCTGGGGAGAGGGGCGGTTTGGCTAGGAGCCACTCGAAGCGAAGCCAATGGTTTCTTCCGCGTACAGAAATCCCTCCCGCAAGCGCAGAGCGAAGCAAACCGCAGGCAAGCAAAACAAAGGAGACAAGAATGCAGAAGATTTCGTTGCTGATCGACGGCCAACAACGCCAGGCAGGCAACGGCGCCACCTTCGCGCGCCGCAATCCCCTGGACGGCGAGGTAGCCACGATTGCCCCGGCCGCGACGCTCGCCGATGCGCTGTCGGCGGTGGACGCCGCCGCGGCGGCCTTCGACGCCTGGGCCGCCATCGGCCCGAGCGAGCGCCGCGCGCTGCTGACCAAGGCTGCGCATGCGCTGGAAGCCCGCAGCGAAGCCTTTGCTGCCGCGATGGCCGCCGAGACCGGCGCCTCCGCCATGTGGGCCGGCTTCAACGTGCACCTGGCCGCGGCCGGCCTGCTTGAAGCGGCCAGCCTGACCACGCAGATCCATGGCGAGGTCATTCCGTCGGACGTGCCGGGCAGCCTGGCCATGGGCGTGCGCCAGCCGGCCGGTGTGGTCCTCGGCATGGCGCCCTGGAACGCCCCGGTCATCCTGGCCGTGCGCGCCATCGCCTTGCCGCTGGCCTGCGGCAATACCGTCGTGCTGAAGGGGTCGGAGATCTGCCCGGCCACGCACGGGTTGATCATCGAAGCCATGCAGGAGGCCGGCCTGCCCAGGGGCGTGGTGAACTTCGTCACCAATGCGCCGGCCGATGCGGGCGAACTGGTGGAAGCCATGATCGCCCATCCGGCGGTACGGCGCGTGAACTTCACCGGCTCCACGCGCGTGGGCAAGGTCATCGCCGCTAGCTGTGCCAGGCACTTGAAGCCGGTGGTGCTCGAGCTCGGCGGCAAGGCCCCGTTGCTGGTGCTGGAGGATGCCGATATCGATGCCGCCGTCGCTGGCACCGCCTTTGGCGCGTTTGCCAATTCCGGCCAGATCTGCATGTCGACCGAGCGCATCATCGTCGACAACAAGATCGCCGACGCCTTTGTCGCGCAATTGGCGGCCAAGGCCAGCGCGCTGCCGCTGGGCGATCCGCGCAAGGGGCCGGTGGTGCTGGGCTCCGTGGTCGACATGAGCACCGTTGCGCGCTGCAACTCGTTGATCGACGATGCCTTGGCCAAGGGCGCGAAGCTGTTGTGCGGCGGCAAGGCGGACAGCACCCTGATGCCGGCCACGCTGCTCGATCACGTCACGCCGCGGATGCGGATCTACGCGGAAGAGTCGTTCGGCCCGGTCAAGCCCATCGTGCGCGTCAGCGGCGACGCCGAGGCCATCGCCTGCGCCAACGACAACGAGTACGGGCTGTCGTCGGCCGTGTTCAGCCGCGATGTGGCGCGGGCCATGAACGTGGCCAGGCGCATTCAATCCGGCATCTGCCATATCAATGGCCCGACGGTGCACGACGAGGCGCAGATGCCGTTCGGTGGCGTGAAGAGCAGCGGCTTTGGCCACTTTGGCGGGCAGGCCGGCATTGCCGAGTTCACCGACCTGCGCTGGGTCACCGTGCAGACGACGCCGCGCCACTACCCGTTCTAGGCCGCAGGCGGCCGGGTTGCCGCCACGCCCAGACAACGCTATCCAACCAGCGCCGGACCGCGGCGACGCCTATGATCAGAATCGCAATTCTCGGGGCCGGGGCCATGGGCTCGCTGTTTGGCGCACGCCTTGCCCAAGCAGGCCATATCGTCACTTTGATCGATATCAACGACGCGCATCTCGATGCGATCCGCCGCTTCGGCCTGCGCCTGCAGACCGATGAGGCGGACCGGCGGGTCCACGGCATGCGGGCGGTGCGCCCGGAACAGGCGGATGCCATCCCCGATCTGCTGATCGTCTTCACCAAATCCATGCATACGCGCGCCGCGATGACGGGCGTGCGCCACCTGCTGGGGCCGGATACGATTGTGCTGACGTTGCAAAACGGCCTGGGCAGCGTCGATGCGATTTCCGAATTCGTGCCGGCGCAGCGGCTCCTGATTGGCGTCACCACATGGCCGGCCGACCTGGCTGGCCCCGGGCACGTGCATTCGCACGGCGAGGGGGGAATCCGGATGATG
Organism: Cupriavidus sp. GW823-FHT07A04; assembly: GCF_058794615.1. NCBI lineage: Bacteria > Pseudomonadati > Pseudomonadota > Betaproteobacteria > Burkholderiales > Burkholderiaceae > Cupriavidus > Cupriavidus sp. GW823-FHT07A04. Next base: position 167,278 of record NZ_JBXAHA010000007.1, on the reverse strand, counting down.
AGCGCCGATGGCGTGGACCGGCCCGCCGTGGCGGTGACGGCGGCGGCGCTGGAGCGCGCCGGGCTGCACTGCCACGCCGATGCGGATGTGTGGGCCGCGATCTGGGAGAAGGTGGCATTCAACGCCGCGCTGAACCCGCTGTGCGCGGTCACTGGCAGCACCGTGGACCAGTTGGGCAACATCCCGGATGGCACGGCGCTCGCCTTGTCCGTGGTGGCCGAGGTGCTGGCCGTGGCCAGGAGTCATGGCGTGGCTGTCGATGCGGACAAGGTCGGCGCCAACGTGTTGCACGCCATCGGCCACCACATCGGCCACAAGCCTTCCATGCTGCAGGACATCCTTGCCGCCCGGCGCACCGAGATCGATGCGATCAACGGCGCCGTGGTGGCCGCGGCGCGGCGCCACGGGGTGCCGGTGCCGTGCACCGAGAGCCTGCTGCAACTCGTCCGGCTGATCGAAGCCCGGGCGGCAAACGGCGGGCAGGGCGCCAGCCCGCTCCGGCAGCACTGAGCCACGGCACGCCGTGGCCTCAAGACGCAAGACGCAAGACGCAAGACGCAAGACGCAAGACGCAATACATAAAAGCGCTGGCCCCGGCCAAAGCGCCCATCGACAGGAGACACGCATGAATACGTATCTGTTCCGCGCCATTGCCGCGCGCCGCATTTCCATCGCTCGGCGCAAGCGCCGTCTTGCCACGATCCCGGCCGGCGCGCATCGTCACGGAGCACCAGCATGAGCGCGAACCTGCTGCAAGCCGGCACGCCCGTCGACGTGGGCAGCGTGCTCGATGATGGCCCTTACACGACCATGCAGAAGATCGTCGTGATGCTGGCGGCGCTGTCCATCGTGATGGACGGCTTCGATGGCCAGTTGATCGGCTTCGCGATTCCCGTGCTGATCAAGGAGTGGGGCATCACCCGCAGCGCCTTCGCGCCCGCGGTGGCGGCCGGGCTGGTGGGCATGGGCATCGGCAGCGCGTGCGCGGGCCTGTTGGCGGATCGCTTCGGGCGCAGGTGGGCCGTGATCGGCAGCGTCTTCCTGTTCGGCGCGGCCACCTGCGCCATCGGCTTGGCCCCGGACACGACGACGATCGCCGTGCTGCGCCTGATCGCCGGGCTTGGCATCGGCGGCGCTTTGCCAAGCTCCACCACCATGACGGCCGAGTTCACCCCGGCACGCAGCCGCACGCTGGCGGTGACGGCCACCATCGTCTGCGTGCCGCTGGGCGGCATGCTGGCCGGCCTGTTCGCCAGCGTGGTCCTGCCGGCCTATGGCTGGCGCGGCTTGTTCTTTATCGGCGGCGCGCTGCCGCTGGGCCTGGGCGTGCTGTTGATGCTGGTTCTGCCCGAGTCGCCGCGGTTCCTGGTGCGCCGAGCGCACCGGTGGGACGAACTGCGCCGGCTGCTCGGCCGCATGTCCAGGCCGCTGCCGGCGGATGCGGTCTTCACCGACCTGGCCGAGCGCGGCGCGGAGAGCCGCAAGGGCTTCGGCGCGCTGTTCGCGCCCGGGCAGGCGCGCGACACGCTGGCGATCTGGTGCGCCTTCTTCATGTGCCTGCTGGCCGTCTACAGCGCCTTTAGCTGGCTGCCGACCATGCTGGCGTCGGAGGGGTTGAACGTGGCGGTCGCGGGTTCCGGCCTGACCGCCTACAACCTCGGCGGCGTCATCGGCGCGCTGTGCTGCGCGGTTGCCATCGCGCGCTTCGGCTCGCGCTGGCCGCTGGCGATCTGTTGCGCCGGCGGGGCGGCCAGCGCGCTGTTGCTGCAAGGCGTGGATGTTCGCCACAGTACGGGGTTGCTGATCGTTGGCCTGGGCGTGCACGGCATGTTCGTCAATGCGGTCCAGTCGACCATGTACGCGCTGTGTGCCTTCGTGTACCCCACGGCAGTGCGGGCCACCGGCACGGCCTCGGCGCTGGCCTTTGGCCGTCTCGGGGCCATCCTCAGCGCCTTCGCGGGCGCGGCGGTGATCACCGCGGGCGGCGCATCGTCCTACCTCGGCATGCTCGGCGCGGCGATGGCCGCCGTGCTGGTGGCGCTGCTTGCGGTCAAGGGCCATATCCCGAAGCTGGCGCGTTCGCCGGCCAGCGGTGACGCGGTCCTCGCACGTTCCTGAGGCCCGGGCTCCATGCAAGCTCCCCGGCATACGGCATACGGCATGACGTCGCTCCTCAATCTCGACGCGTACCGGCGCCTGGCGCAACGCCGGCTGCCCCGCATCGTGTTCGACTACATCGAAGGCGGCGCGGATGACGAATCCGGGATCCGGCGTAATCGCGATGCGCTCGATGCCCTGTTGCTGGATCCGGCGCGCCTGACCGATGTGAGCGCGCGGGACCTGTCGGTCACCCTGGCAGGCGCGCGCAGCGAGGCGCCGCTGGTCGTCGCGCCCATGGGACTGAACGGCGCCTGCCGGCCCGATGGTGACGTGATGCTCGCGCGCGCCGCCGCGCGCGCCGGCATTCCGTTCACGCTGTCCACCGCGTCCAACGTGGCGCTGGCGGAGGTGGCGCGGCGTGCCGGCGGCAGGCTGTGGTTCCAGCTTTATGTGGTGCAGCGCGAGCACGCCCGCGCGCTGGTCAAGGGCGCGTTGTCCGCCGGCTATGAGGCCCTGGTGCTGACCACGGACGTGACCGTGAACGGGCGGCGCGAGCGCGACCTGCGCAACGGCTTCGCCGTGCCGTACCGGCTGACGCCGGGCATCGTGGCGGATGCGGCGCGGCACCCCGCGTGGACGATCCGGCAATGCCGCCATGGCTTGCCGACGCTGCCTAACGTGGATGGCGGCGCCGGTGCCGGCGCCCAGGCTGCCTTGCTCCAGCGCCGCATGGATGCCAGCTTCTCCTGGGACGACCTCGCCGCGCTGCGCGACATGTGGCCGCGCAAGCTATACGTCAAGGGCATCCTGAATGCCCGCGACGCCGCGCGCTGCGTGGCGCTCGGCGTGGACGGCGTCATCGTGTCGAATCATGGCGGCCGGCAACTCGCGGATCTTGCGGCGCCGGTGTCCGTCTTGCCCGAGGTGGTGGCGGCCGTCGGCGGCGGCGAGGCGCTGGTGGACAGCGGCTTTCGCAACGGCCGGGATGTCGTCAAGGCGCTGGCGCTAGGGGCACGCGCCGTCATGCTCGGCAGGCCCTTGCTCTACGGCCTTGCCGCGCGTGGCGAGGCCGGCGTGGACGAGGTGCTGGCCATGTTCGTGGCCGATATCGACCGGACCCTGGCGCTGCTTGGTTGCCCGGACGTCGTCTCGCTTGGCCGGGGCCGGTACATCCGGAATTCGCTATGATCCGGGGTCGGAGCCGTCTTTCGCGCGGCCGGCATCCCCAGGTGCGCCGAGGCAGATCGCCGCGCCCGGAGGCCAGACGGCGCGCGCCTATGCCAATGACCTGGATAAACTTCAAAACGCCTGTCGCTTCCGCCCAACCCGAAGCGCAGGCGGCCGCCCTGTCGCAACAATCCGAACGGATCGTCACCGATGCCGATGGCTGCCGCATGGTCTGGCGCCGCTTTGGCGAGGGGCAACCCGTGGTCCTGCTGCATGGCGGGCACGGCAGCTGGCTGCACTGGGTGCGCAATATCGAAGCGCTGGCCGCGTACCGCACGGTGTGGGCACCGGACATGCCGGGGTTTGGCGAGTCGGACGATATCGCCAGCGATCTTTCGGTGATGACCGGCACGCTTGTCAAGGGCATCAGGCAGTTGCCCGGCTGCGACAAGGCGCTCAGCCTGGTCGGCTTCTCCTTCGGCGGGCTGGTGGCCGCCAACGTGGCCGCGTCGCTCGGCACCGTGCGCCGGCTGGCGCTGATGGGCTCAGGCGGCCATGGCGGCATCCGCCGCCAGCAGCGCGCGCTGGTGGACTGGCGCAAGGCCGGGGACGCCGAGGCCCTGGCGGTGGCGATGCGCTACAACCTGGAAGCGTTCATGATGGCCGACCCGGCCAAGATCGATGCCATGGCCATGTACGCGCACACCGAGTCATGCCGCCTCACGCGCTTTCGCAGCAAGACCATCTCCCGCTCCGGCGACCTGCGCGGCGCGCTGGACCGCTTCGGCGGCGAGGTGCTGCTGGCCTGGGGCGAGCACGACGTCACGGCGGATCCTGTCCCGGCCATCGCGGCAATGACCCAGGACAGCCCGCGCCGCGAAGGCCGCGTCATTGCCAACGCGGGCCACTGGGTCCAGTACGAGGCCCACGAGCCAGTCAACGCATTGCTGGACGGCTGGTTGCCGAAATAGCCGGCGCGGCCGCCGCGGGGTACGTTTTCTGGTAGTGCACCGTGAACGTCCCTAGCGCCGCCAGCGCGGCCTGCGGGTCGTGGCTCGGCTTGACGGCGAAGGCATCGAAGCCGCAACGCGCCATGTAGTGCACGGTATCGATCATCACGTCGCCTACCGCGCGCAGCTCGCCGCCCCAGCCATATTGCGTGCGCAGCATCTGCGCCAGCGAATAGCCGCGCCCGTCGGTATAAACCGGGAAGTCGATCGCCAGGTGCGCGATGCCAGTGGGGTCGATGGTGGCGGAGCCCGCCTCAAGCAGGTCTTCAGGGTCCGCATCCGGGCCGAGGTACACGGCCACCGGGTGGCGGCGCAGGCGCAGGGCATCGCGGGCTGCCCGCCATGTGGCAAGGGTGACCAGCCAGCCGTTTTCGTCCGGCGGCAGCGCGTGCGTTGCCGATGCCGATGCCGGCGCGTTCTCGTCCGGCACGAAGGCGCGCCAGATGTCCGCTTCCAGCTGGCCGTTGCGAATCACATTGTTCAGCGGTGGCAATGATTGGAGATCAGGCACGGGCTTGCTCCGCTTGCTGCCGCCGCGCGACGATTCTCGGGTCCTGGTAGACCGCCTGCTTGAAGGGCTCCGGGCCAACCCGCTCCACCACGTCGATAAACCGCTCCGCCTCGCTGTCGCGCAGGGACAGGTAGGTATCGATCAGCAGCGCCACCACATCCGGGATTTCATCGCGCGCGAACGACGGGCCGATGATGCGGCCGATCGCCGCGCCGCCGCCCTTGTGCTGATCCAGCAACGCATGGCCGGCCGCGCCGTTCTGGCGCCCGCCGATGGTTACCTGGTACCACTCCTCGCCAGCCTTGTCCACGCCAAGGATGCCGATGTGGCCCACGTGATGGTGCCCGCAGGAGTTGATGCAGCCGGAGATGTTCAGGTCCAGCTCGCCGATCTCGAACAGATAGTCCAGGTCGTCGAAGCGGCGCTGGATGGCCTCGGCCAGCGGAATCGACACCGCGTTGGCCAGCGAGCAGAAATCCCCGCCCGGGCAGGCAATGATGTTGGTGAGCAGGCCGATGTTGGCGGTGGCCAGGTTCAGCGCGTCCAGCGCCTGCCAGAGCGCAAACAGCGCGCCCCGGCGCACGTCGGCCAGGATCAGGTTCTGCTCGTGCGAGACCCGCAGCTCGCCAAAGCCGAAGCGCTCCGCCAGGTCCGCCACCGCATCCATCTGGTCGGCGGTGATGTCGCCGGGCGGCATGCCGGTGGCCTTCAGCGAGACGGTCACGGCGGCGTAGCCGGGCACGCGATGCGCATGCACATTGCTGCGCAGCCAGCGGGCAAAGCGCGGATGCGCCGCCGCCAGTTCGGGATCCGGGCCGGCCTCGTGCGCCGCCGCGGGATCATGGTCCGGCATGGTGAAGCGGCCCGCCACGCCGGCCACGAAGTCCGCGCTGACCGTGTCCGGGCCGCCGCGGATCCGCTGCCATTGCTCGTCCACCTGTTGCGCGAACACGCCCGGCGTCAGGTCCTTGACCAGGATCTTGATGCGCGCCTTGTACTTGTTGTCGCGCCGGCCGTGCAGGTTGTAGACGCGCAGCGTGGCCTGCAGGTAGGTGAGCAGGTCGGACCAGTGCACGAAGGCGTTGATCAGCTTGCCGACCATGGGCGTGCGGCCCATGCCGCCGCCCACCCACACGCGGAAGCCAAGCTCGCCATCGCGCTCCACGGCCTGCAGGCCGATATCGTGCACGCCCACCGCAGCGCGGTCCGTGGTGGCGCCGCTCACCGCGATCTTGAACTTGCGCGGCAGGAAGGCAAACTCGGGATGCAGCATCGACCACTGGCGGATGATCTCGCACCACACCAGGGGGTTCACGATCTCATCCGGCGCCAGCCCGGCGAAGTGGTCGGTGGTGGTGTTGCGGATGCAATTGCCGCTGGTCTGGATGGCGTGCATCTGCACGGTCGCCAGCTCCGCCAGGATAGCGGGCGCGTCCTCCAGGCGCGGCCAGTTGAACTGCATGTTCTGCCGCGTGCTGAAGTGCCCGTAGCCGCGGTCAAAGCGGCGCGCTATCTCGGCCAGCTTGCGCAGTTGCCGCGACACCAGCATGCCGTAGGGGATCGCCACGCGCAGCATGGGCGCATGCCGCTGGATGTAGAGGCCGTTCTGCAGCCGCAGCACGCGGAACTCGTCCTCGGTGAGCTGGCCGTTGAGAAACCGTTCGGTCTGGCCGCTGAACTGCGCAACGCGCTGGTCGACCAGTTGCTGGTCGACGGTGTCATACACATACATGAAGCACTTCCAGGTGTGCCGTGCGGGGAGGGGGGAGATCGCCCCGCCGGCGAGGGGCTTGTGGGTAGCCATGAGGCTAGCGCCCCTTGCGCGCGCCGAACAGGAGCAGAAGAGGCCTGTTCGCGCCGGAGCAGATGCCTTGCCGGTCGCGAAGCCCTGCGCGCCAGCCCGGTTTCCAGCGCCACCGTGTTCCGGTCCGGTTCGCCGTGCTGGTCCCTTGCTGTTCCAAATTGGTTGATATACGATGCGTATATCAGATATCGTTATGGGTTCATCATGAGTCGCATCCTGGTCGACCTTACGGAAGACCAGCTCCAAGAGCTGGCAGCCATTGTCGAGGCAGAAAAGCGTCCTCGGGCGGTAGTCATTCGCGAGGCAATTCAAGCGTATATAGCGCAGCGCAAGCCTGGGCTGGCCTCTGACACCTTCGGGCTTTGGAAGCACCGCGAGGTGGATGGCCTTGCGTATCAGGAAAAGCTGCGGGAGGCGTGGTGAACGCGCTCTTCGACACCAACATCCTGATCGACCACTTGAACGGAATCGAAGAGGCCATGATCGAGATGCGCCGCTACGCGTCAAGGGCGATCAGTGTCATCACCTGGATGGAGGTGATGGCCGGCGCAACAGCTGAAGAAGAGCAGACATTGCGCGCGTGGCTCAATGGGTTCCGGCTGATTGCAGTCGATGATGCGGTTTCCTCTCGCGCAGTCCAGATTCGAAACACCGCTCGAATCAAGCTGCCTGACTCGATTATCTGGGCGTCCGCGCAGGCGTATTCCATGTTGCTGGTCACACGCAATACCAAAGTCTTCTCAGCCAGCGAGCCTGGTGTGCGGATTCCCTATCAACTCAAATGAGCGAGAGCACTAGAGCGAGAGCACTACCGTCGCCGCCAGCCGTTTTTTTCTCCTCGCGGCCCGGCGCTGCCGTGCCAGTCATCTCCCGGCCAAGCCATCCAGCCGCTCCACGGCCTGCACCGCTGCCGCGCGGGCGGCCGGTGACACCGTGAGCATGATGTGGCCGGTGCCCGGCACCAGCGTGACCGGAATATCCGGGCGGCCCGCATCGGTGAACACCTGTGCAAACCTGGCGGCGACAAACACTTCATCGTCCTGCCCGGCCAGTACCGCTGCCGGCTTGTGGATCTCGCGAATATCGCGCTGGTAGTCCTCATCGGGCTGGAAATTCGTCGCCAGCGCATAGGAATAGGACGGCGTCAGTTCGGCGCGCGGTGCGTCGTTGATGGCAAAGGCCAGTACCGGCAAGTGGTTGAAGGCGGTGATGCCGATCCGGTTCAGCAGCGTGAGCGCGATCACGCGCGGCACGCCGACCGAGACCCAGCCGCCGGCATCGGGGCGGAACGTGGGCGCGCGGCGGTTCATATAGGGCGCCATGAACAGGTAGTTGTCGAACAGGGCCTGGCGCGCGCCACCGGCCACGCGCAGCGCAAAGCCGCCGCCCGATGAGAATCCCACCAGCGTCTTCGGGCCGGCGGGCTGAACGGCGCTCACAGAGTCTTCCAGGTCGTCATCGAGCTGCCCGATGTAGGCGATGTCGCCACGCGGGCCGGAGGCCCCGTGGCCGCGCATATCCAGGGCGTAGGCCGTGAAGCCGGCCTGCGCGAAGCTCTGTGCAAGCGGATGCATGCTCTGGCTGTTGGCCGAGGAGCCATGCACCAATACCACGCTGCCCCGGCTGGGCAGGCCGCCGGCGGGGGGGTAGCGGCGATAGGTAAGCTGCGCGCCATCGCGTGCCGCGTAATGGGCGGGGGCCGCCAGCGCAGAGAAATCCACGTCCTTGAACGGATCGCTGATGCTCAGCATCGGCTTTGGCCGGGTCGGGCCACCTGCGGCCAGTGCCGCGGCAAGGGCCACGAGCACCACGGAGAGAATGGCGGAGACGGCGAGCGTGGCGGTTCGGAGTTTCACGGTATTCGCTTTGCGCAAGGGGTGGAATGGTGGAATAGCGGAAGGGACCGCGCTGGCAGGACAGATTCGAAAAGTGCGCTAGTCTAGCCCGGAAGCTAGCACTGAATCCGGCACCGAGCGACATCCGTTCGTGCAAGGCGTGGATTCTTCCGCATGCGTCAAGAGTGTTTTCCCATCCCGGCATTTCTTTCCGCCCGGCGGAAGGCTAACGTGCACTGGCGCGTCCGCTGGCGGTGGTTTATGGCTGTGCAAGGCCACAAGCGCCGGGCAAGACACACGACAAGCGGGCACAGAACCTGATCCTTGCGGAGGAAGACAAAGCCATGCCAACGTCATTTTTATACGTGGCCCAGCCCACGCGCGTGCTGTTTGGCGCGGGCACCCTGAGCCAGGTGGGGCAGGAACTGGAGCGGCTGGGCGCCAGGCGGGCGCTGGTGCTGTGCACGCCCAACCAGGCCGAAGACGCAACGCGGCTGTCCGACGCGCTCGGGCCGTTGTCCGCCGGCATCTATCCTGGCGCGGTGATGCACGTGCCGGTGGAATCCGCCCGCGCGGCGATTGCGCACGCGCAGGACGTGGGCGCGGATTGCATGATCGCCCTTGGCGGCGGATCGACCACAGGGCTGGGCAAAGCCATCGCGCTGACCTCCGGCCTGCCGATCCTGGCGATTCCCACCACCTACGCCGGGTCCGAGATGACGCCGATCTACGGCCTCACCGACGCCGGCCTGAAGAAAACCGGCCGCGACCCGCGCGTGCTGCCGCGCACCGTGATCTACGATCCCGCGCTGACCGTGGGCCTGCCGGTGGCATTGAGCGTGACCAGCGGCCTGAACGCCATCGCCCACGCCGCCGAGGGGCTGTACGCCGAGGATGCCAACCCGGTGACGTCGCTGATGGCGCAGGAGGGCATCCGGGCGCTGGCCAGCGGTATTCCCCGCGTGTTCGCTGCGCCCACCGACCTGGATGCCCGCGCCGATTGCCTCTACGGCGCATGGCTGTGCGGCACCGTGCTGGGCAGCGTCGGCATGGCGCTGCACCACAAGCTGTGCCATACGCTGGGCGGCAGTTTCAACCTGCCCCATGCCGAGACGCACACGGCGGTGCTGCCGCACGCCATGGCCTATAACGCCTTGGCCGCGCCGGATGCCATGGTACGGATCCGCCGGGCCATGGGCGGCGAAGGCATCTCCGCCGCCGCCGCGCTTTACGACCTGGCCGCCCGCCACGGCGCGGCCACAGCGCTGCGCGATATCGGCATGAAGGCCGAGGACCTGGACCGCGCCGCGGATATCGCCTTGGCCAACCCGTACTGGAATCCGCGCCCGATCGAGCGCGCGCCGATTCGCGAATTGCTGCAGGCCGCCTTTGAAGGCGTGCGCCCCGACTGAGCGGGCCAGCAAACACAAAACACACAACACACACCGCACCGGAGACAAACAATGCAAATCGGCTTTATTGGAATCGGCAAGATGGGCTTGCCCATGGGGCGTCACCTGGCCGCCGCCGGGCACGCTGTCGAAGGCTTCGACCTGTCGCCCGCTGTGCTGGAAGCCGCGCGCCAGGCCGGGCTGAAGACGACCGGCTCGCTCGCGCAGGCAACCGCCGGCAAGGACGTTGTGTTCAGCTCGCTGCCGCACGATGCGGCCTTCGAGGCCGTGGGCGCGCAAGTGGCGGAGCTGGCCGCGCCCGGCACGCTGTATATCGATACCAGCACGGTGTCGCCGCAAGCATCCGCCCGCGTGGCCGCCTTGCTGGCGCAGCGCAACATCCCGTACCTGCGCGTGACGGTATCCGGCAACAACAAGATGGCCGAGGCGGCGCAGCTGACCGCGCTGGTATCCGGCCCGGCGGCCGCCTATGCAGTGGCCAAGCCGCTGCTGGCCGCGCTCGGGCCGGCCCAGTTCTACCTGGGCGAAGCCGAGCAAGCGCGCCTGATGAAGCTGGTGGTGAACCTGATGATCGGCCTGACCTCCGGCATGCTGGCCGAAGCGCTGGCACTTGGCGCCAAGGGTGGCCTCAAATGGCAGGACATGTGGTCCGTGATCACCGCCAGCGCAGTGGCCGCGCCCATCGTCAAGGCCAAGTCCGCGCAACTGGTGGAGAACGACTACACGCCCACCTTCACCGTGGACCAGATGCTCAAGGACGTGGGTTTGATCCTGGATGCGGGCGCCGACCTGCGCGTGCCGCTGTCGCTTACCGCGCTGCTGGGCCAGATGCTGCAGGGCGCCGCCGCGCAAGGCATGGCCGGCGACGACTACGCCGCGGTGATCAAGTCCGCGCGGCTCGCCGCCGGGCTGCCCAGCGTCAACGGCTAGGCAGGGCGCTTAAGCGCACCGTCACGACGTCCACTTGCGCTCGTAGTCCATGCGCTCGAAGTGCGCCACCAGGTAGTCGATGAACAGGCGCACCTTGGCGGCCAGGTAGCGCCGGCTCTGGAAGGCGATGTTGATGGTGAGCCGGGGCAGGTCCCAGTCGTCCAGCACCGGGATCAGCCGGCCCGCCACGATATCGTCGTAGACGATGTACTTGGGCTGCACCAGGATGCCCAGGCCTTCCAGCGCGGCCGCGCGGATCACCTGTCCGTCGTTGGACTCCAGCTTGCTGCGCACCGTGACCGTCTTCTCCTCTGCATTGCGGGTGAAGGCCAGCTCGTGCGGCCGGTTGGCGTACGAGTAGATCAGCATGTGGTGGCGCAGCAGGTCGTCGACTTCGCGCGGCGTGCCCATGCGGTCCAGGTAGCGCGGCGAGGCGGCCAGGACGCGGCGCGTCTCGGCCAGCCGGCGCACGGTCAGGCCGGAATCCGGCTCGAACTCCCGCGTGCGGATGGCCAGGTCGATGCCACTGTCCATGATGTCGTAGTAGCGGTTGGCCGCAAGGATGTTCACGTCCACCTTGGGATAGAGGCTGGTGAAATCCGGCAGCAGCGGCGCGAGGTGCTTCATGGAAAACGACAGCGATGCGGTGACCGTCAGCGTGCCGCCCGGCTCCAGCACATTGGCGTTGACCGCGGCTTCCGCCTCCTTCATTTCCGTCAGCACGCCCTTGCAGCGCCGGAAAAACTCGTGTCCCACATCGGTCAGGTAAAGACGGCGCGTATTGCGCTCGATCAGCCGCGCCGATAGCCGCTGCTCCAGCGAGGTGAGGTAGCGGCTTGCCGCCGCGTTGGAAATGTCCAGGCTCTCGGCGGCCTTGCTGATGCTGCCCAGCTCCGCGATCTGGACGAAGAGTTCGAATTCGGTCCAACGGTCCATGCCTTGTCTCCCCGTGTGTGCCTTGGTCCGCCGCACGAGCTGTTTTGATTCTCTCGCCTGGCGGAAAGAAGATTTCCTTATCCGTCGTTTTTTTCCATTTGCCGGCAGTATAGAGTTTGTTCCAGCGCCTGTCAGGCATGACAGGATGCCTGCAAAACCCAGAGCGGCGCGCCGGCCACAGGCAGCGCCGCCAGGCAACGGAGACACACCCATGATCCTGGTACGCGGGGCCACTCTGGTCACCATGGAACCCGCCCTCGGCGAGTTCACCGGCGACCTGCTGATCGACGGCGAGCGCATTGCCGCCATCGCACCGCATCTCGAAGCGCACGGCGCCGAGCTGATCGACGCGCGCGGCTTCATCGTCGCTCCAGGCTTTGTCAACGCGCATATGCACACCTGGCAGACCGCGCTGCGCGGCGTTGCCTCGGGCTGGACGCTGACCGAGTATTTCCGGCAGATGCATGCCGGGCTGGCCACGCGCTTCACGCCCGATGACATCGGCATCGCCACGCTCGTCGGCGCCTGGAACCAGCTCGATTGCGGTACCACCACGCTGGTGGACTGGTGCCACAACAACCCCACGCCGGCGCACAGCGACGCCGCGCTGGACGCGCTGGAGCATGCTGGCATCCGCGCCGCGTTCCTGCACGGCTCGCCCAAGCCAGACCCCAAGCCCGGCGCGCTGCCGTTCTGGGAAATGCCGCACCCGCGCAGCGAGGTGGAACGCCTGTCCAGGCGGCTGCAAGGCTCGTCCTTGCTAAGCCTCGGCCTGGCCATCCTCGGCCCGCATTACTCGACGCTGGAAGTCGCGCTGCACGATTTCGTGCTGGCGCGGGAATTTGGCCTGCTGGCCAGCATGCACCAGGGTGGCGGCAGCGCCCGCACGCCGCAGGGGTGGGAGCGGCTGGAGCAGGCCGGGCTGCTTGGTCCCCATATCAACATCGTGCACGGCAACAACCTCACGGATGCGCAGCTGGCGCGCTTCGTCGGGCTGGGCATGAGCTTCTCCGTCACGCCGGAGAACGAACTGACACAGGGCCATGGTTTTCCCATCACCGGCCGGCTGACGCGCCTGGGCGCGGCACCATCGCTCGGCGTGGACCTGGAATCGGGTTTGTCCGGCGAGATGTTCATCGCTGCGCGCATGGCGCTGGGCATCCAGCGCGCGCTGGACCATGCCGAGTACCGCCAGCAGCACGGCGAGATCGCTCCCGCGCACGCGGTGAGCTGCCGCGATGCGCTGGACTGGATCACGCTGGCCGGCGCGCGGATGCTCGGCATGCAAGACCGCATCGGCTCGCTGGCCGTGGGCAAGCAGGCCGACCTGGTGATGATCGACGCCCGCAAGCTCAACATGATGCCGCTGCACGACCCGGTGAGCGCCATCGTGATGCAGGCCAGCCTGGCCAATATCGACAGCGTGTTCGTGGCAGGCAAGGCGCGCAAGCGCCACGGCCGGCTGCTGGTGGACGGGCTGCCGGGCAAGCTTGAGGCGCTGCGCGCGTCGGGCGAACGCCTGGCGGCGGGGCGGTGAGCGAGAGGGGAGCCAACCAGCGGCAAGATCAACCACGGCGATGCGAAGCGAGCCGTGTAGGTGTTCAGAGGCCGTATGGGGCGCCTCGGGATTCGGCGAAAAGAGCGGAAAAGAGGGACCCATGTCTGAGTATCGCCTTAAGGCGATGCGAGTTTGGGTCCCGGCCGCTCTTTTCGTCGAAGCCCGAGGAGGTAATCGCCCCATCCGGCGCGCCTTCTTTGCCTACTTTCTTGGCAAGACAAGAAAGTAGGTCGCTGCCCCGCAGGGGTGGTGAAACTGCAGTTGCCTTTGCCGTCATCAACGTGCCGCCAGCGCCAGGAAACCACCAACAATACCAACGATACCAACGATAAGAAGGAGACCACATGCATCGACAACCCGCCCCGCACGGCATCGGCATCAGCGCCGGCAAGATCTTCAGGCCCGCATCATGAACGCAATCACCGAAATCACGCCGCTGTTCGAGATGCGCGGCATCTGCAAGAACTTCCCCGGCGTGAAGGCGCTGGACGATGTGTCGTTCGCCATCTACCCCGGCGAGGTGCATATGCTGCTGGGCGAGAACGGCGCCGGCAAGTCGTCGCTGATGAAGGTGCTGTGCGGCGTCTACGTGGCCGATGCCGGCGAGTTCTATCACGACGGCAGCCCGGTGGCGATCGCTAGCCCGGCCGATACCATGCGCCTCGGCATCGCGGTGATCTTCCAGGAGTTCTCGCTGGTGCCTTACCTGGACATCGCGCAGAACATTTTCCTGGGTCGCGAGCCGCGCGGGCGTATTCCCGGCTCCGTCGACACCGCCAGGATGCACGCCGAAGCGCGCCGCATCCTCGATATCCTGGGCATGGAGGTGAGCACCCGCACGCCGGTGCATGCGCTGGGCGTGGCCCAGCAGCAGATGGTGGAGATCGCCAAGGCGCTGTCGCAGAACGCGCGCATCCTGGTGCTGGACGAGCCCACCGCGGCGCTGTCCGACCGCGAGACCGAGAAGCTGTTCGCCGTGATCGCGCGGCTCAAGGCCGATGGCGTGTCGATGATCTATATCTCGCACCGCATGGCGGAGGTCTTTGCGCTGGGCGACCGTATCACCATCCTGCGCGACGGCCGCAAGGTAGGTGCCTGCCTGCCCGGCGACGCCACCCCGGACGAGCTGGTGGCGCGCATGGTCGGGCGCAAGGTCGACATGAGCTACAGCCGCGAGCGCAGCGCGCAACTGGGCGAAGTGGCGCTGGATGTGCGCAACGTCAGCGCGGACAGCGGCATCGCGGATATCAACCTGCAGGTGCGCGCCGGCGAGATCGTGGGCCTGGCCGGGCTGGTGGGCTCGGGCCGCAGCGAGGTGGCGCGCGCCGTGTTTGGCGCGGACCCGATCCAGCAGGGCGAAATCCACATCTTTGGCAAGCGTCTGGCCGGCGGCCCGGACCGCGCCCGTGAGCTGGGTGCCGCGCTGATTCCGGAAAGCCGAAAATCGGAGGGGCTGGCGCTGATCCGCACGGTGCGCGACAACCTGCTGCTGGCCGGCTTGCGGCGCGCGTTTCCCGCGCGCTGGTATCGCGCAGACAAGGCCGAGGCGCTGGCCGAGCGCGAGATCGCGCGGCTGCGCATTGCCACGCCAGACGGCAACCAGCTGGCGCAGTTTCTCTCCGGGGGCAACCAGCAAAAGATCGTGATCGGCAAATGGCTGGTTGCCGAAGCGAAGCTGTTTATCTTCGACGAGCCCACGCGCGGCATCGACGTCGGCGCCAAGGCCGAGATCTTTGCCCTGATCGACAGCCTGGTGAAGCAGGGTGCCGGCGTGCTGCTGATCAGCTCCGAACTGCCGGAGATCATCAATGTCTGCGACCGCACTTATGTCATGCGCGGCGGGCGCATCGCCGGCGAAGTCGCTCACGCCGAGATGACCGAAGAACGCATTCTGCAACTGGGGATGAACGATGCTTGATACCAACGCACTACCGCGGCCGCTCGGCCTGTCCATCGGCAAGGTGCCCGGATCGGTCTGGGTGCTGCTGCTGCTTTCGCTGGGCTTCAGCGCGACGGGCTCGGGCTTCCTGAGCGTGGAGAACCTGCTGAACATCGGCGCGCAATCCACGATCTTGCTGCTGATCGCCTTGCCGATGACGCTGATCATCATGACCGAAGGGCTGGACCTGTCGATGGGCGCCGTGCTGACCTTGTGCGGCGTGGTGCTGGCGATGGTGATGGTAGCCACGGAATCGCTGCCCCTGGCCTTGGGCGCGGCGCTGCTTACCGGGCTGGCGTTCGGCCTGCTCAACGGCGCGCTGGTGTCGTGGCTGGAGATCCCGCCGTTCGTGGCCACGCTCGGCACGCTGGGCGTCGCGCAGGGGCTGGCGCTGGTGGCCACCGATGGCCAGAGCGTGACCGGCATCGGCGAGGCGATTCCGCTGATCTACGCCGGGCAACTGCTGGGCGTGCCGCTCCCGATCTGGATCGCGGTGGTGTTTTACGGGCTGTTCCACTGGCTGCTCTACCACACCCGCTTTGGCGCCTATGTGTTCGCGCTGGGTGGCAACCGCGAGGCGCTCAAGTTTTCCGGCGTGCGCATCAATGTCTATCTGATCGCCGTCTATGCGCTGGGCGGGCTGATGGCCGGCGTGGCCGCGCTGCTGCTCACGGCGCGCATGAATGCCGGGCACCCCACGGCGGCCATCGGGCTGGAGTTCGATGCCATCGCCGCGGTGGCGGTGGGCGGCACCACCTTCGACCGCGGCAACGGCTGGCTGCCCGGCACGGTGCTGGGGGTGCTGGCGGTGGGCGTGCTGCGCAACGGGCTCAACCTGGTGGGCGTGCAGTCGTCGGTGCAGGTGGCGGCCATCGGGCTGCTGGTGCTGGTGGTGCTGCTGATCGAATCGTTCAAGGGGAAAGCATGAACACGGCGACTCTGTTCCCGCCACTCTCGGCGGATGCCCGCTCGTTTGCCTACCGGCTGTTCGCGCTGGGCTTGCTGTGCCTGCTGCTCGCGGTGGCGTCGGACGCGTTCCTGACGCTGGGCAACATCCTCAACGTGCTGCGCCAGGCCAGCCTGCTGTTCCTGCTGGCGTCGGGCGTGACGCTGGTGATCCTGACCGGCGGGCTGGACTTGTCGGTGGGCGCCAACGTGGCCATGTCGGCCTGCGTGGCGGCCACCGTGATGAAGGCCACCGGCTCCACCATGCTCGGCGTGGGCGCGGGGCTGGGCACCGGCGCGCTGATCGGGCTGGCCAACGGCCTGCTGGTGGCCATGCTGCGCATCCCGCCATTCATTGCCACCTACGGCATGTTGTGGGTGCTGCACGGCGTCACCTACTGGTTCATGGCGGGCGAGACCATCCACGGCTTCCCGCCGGCGTTTCGGGCGATCGGCAGCGGCTACCTGTGGGGCGTGCCCATTCCGGTTTACCTGATGCTGGCGTTCCTGGTGGCGGGCACCGCCATGTCGCAGAAGACCACCTATGGCCAGGAGATCTACGCCATCGGCGCCAATCCCGTCGCGGCCAGGCTCTCCGGCGTGCCGGTCAAGCGGCGGCTGGTGCTGGTGTACCTGGTGAGCGGCGCCATGGCCGGCATCGCCAGCCTGGTGTTCCTGGCGCGGCTCAACTCGGCCGAAGGCGACATTGGCGAGGCGCTGACGCTGCCCGCCATCGCCGCGGTGCTGATCGGCGGCACCTCGCTGTTCGGCGGCGTGGGCCGGGTCTCCGGCACGCTGGTCGGCGCCATCATCCTCACGCTGGTGCTCAACGGCATGAACCTGCTCACCGTCAGCGCCAACTGGCAGCCGCTGGTGACGGGCGTGATCGTGGTGCTGGCGGTATTCCTGGATACGCTGTCGCGCAAGCGGCTGGGCGTGAAGTCTTAGCTCGACGTCGCCAATCAGGGTCGTCAAACAAGGCCGTCAAACAAGGCCGTCAAACAAGGCCGTCAATTGAGGTGGCAGCTTTTCATTAAAGACAAAGGAGACAACATGAACGTACGTAACCTGAAGCAACTGGCCGGCTTGCTGGCCCTCGGCATCCTGGCCGCGCCGGCTCACGCGGACGGCGAGCGCATCGCGGTGTTCACCAAGAACCAGACCAACCCGTTCTTCCAGGTCGTGCGCCAGGGCGCGGACGCCGCGGCCAAGAGCATGAACGCGCGCGTCACCCACTACATCCCCACCAAGCCGGACAGCATCCCGGAGCAGATGAGCCAGATCGAGGACGTGATCGTCAAGAAGGCCGACGCCATCGTCTTCGTCCCGGTGGACTACAAGGCCATGGGGCCGGGCGTGAAGAAGATCAACGCGGCCAACATCCCGGTAGTCAACGTGACCGACAAGAGCGACGTGGGCAACTTTGTCTCCTTCGTCGGCGCCAGCGACTACGACCTGGGGCTGAAGACCGCCACGCACCTGTTCAAGGCCATGGGCGGCAAGGGCAATGTGGTGCTGCTGGAAGGCATCAAGGGCTCGTTGACCAATATCGACCGCGTCAAAGGCATGCACGACGCGCTCAAGGCCTTCCCCGGCATCAAGCTGGTAGCCTCGCAGCCGGCCAACTACCAACGCCTGCAGGCCCTGCAGGTGATGGAGAACCTGATGCAGTCGTACCCGCAGATCGACGGCATCTTTGCTGCCAACGACGCCATGGCCATCGGCGCCATCGAGGCGCTGCAGGGCGCCAACCGCAAGGCGCTGGTGTCCGGCATCAACGGCACGCAGGAGGCCATCGACGCGATCAAGGCCGGCACCATGCTTGCCACGGGTGACTACAATGGATTTGCCCAGGGTTGCCTGGGCATGACCGCCGCCATCCGCAAGCTGCGCGGCATGCCGGTCACGCAGAGCATCGTGCTGCCGGCCACGGTGGTGGACAAGACCAACTACCAGTCGATCGACATCCCGGTGAGCAAGCGTGCCTGCCCGCGTTGGGAAGATGCCACCAAGGCTTGATCCCGATGTCCGCAAGACCGTCCGTAAGAACGACCACAAGAGACCACAAGAGACCACGCATCATGCGCAACCTAGACGAAGAGACCATCACGCAGGCCGTGCTGGCGCGGCATGCCGACATGCCCAACGGGCGGATGAAGGAGATCATGACCAGCCTGGTCCAGCATCTCCACGCCTTTGCCCGTGAGGTGCATCTCACCGAGGCCGAATGGGCCGAAGGCATCAAGTTCCTGACCGAAGTCGGCCACACCTGCACCGGCAGCCGGCAGGAGTTCATCCTGCTGTCCGACACGCTTGGCCTGTCCACGCTGGTCACCGCGCAGAACCACAAGAAGCCGCGCGGCTGCACCGAGGCCACCGTGTTCGGGCCGTTCTACGTGGACGACGCGCCAGAGTACGAACTGGGCGCCGACGTAGCCAACGGCATGACCGGCGAGCCGTGCTACGTCAGCGGCAAGGTCAAGAGCGTGACGGGCGAGGTGGTGCCGAACGCGCGGCTGGAAGTCTGGCAGGCGGATTCGGAAGGCTTCTACGATGTGCAGCAGGCGGGGCTCGATGGCCACCAGGGCCGCGGCACGCTGACAGCCGACGAGAGCGGCGGCTTTCACTTCAAGTCGATCGTCGCCGAGTGCTACCCGATTCCGCACGACGGCCCGGTGGGCCGCATGCTCGATGCCATGGGCCGCCATCCGTGGCGTCCCGCGCACCTGCACTTCATGATCTCGGCGCCGGGGTTTGAGACGCTCATCACCCATGTGTTCCGCGAGGGCGGCGAATACCTGGATTCCGACGCGGTCTTCGGCGTGCGCAGCTCACTCATCGGGGACTGGGTGCGGCACGAAGCCGGCACCGCCCCGGATGGCACGCCATCGGCCACGCCCTTTTACACGCTGGATTTCGATTTCATTCTCAACCCGGTACCGGCAGCGCCGGCGCCGTCCCGGAGGTAGGCCTCATGCTGTTCGTATTCCATCTTCTCGACAAGCCCGGCACCGGTGAACTGCGCACCCGCGTGCGCCCGGAGCACAAGGTCTATCTCGGCGCCAAGGCCGACAGCATCGCCTTTGCGGGCCCGCTGCTGGCCGAGGACGGCACCACCATGGCCGGCAGCCTGCTGGTGATCGATTTTCCGTCGCTCGCCGAGGCCAAGGCGTGGCTGGCCGGCGAGCCCTTCACGCAGGCCGGCGTCTATGGGCAGTCGACCGTGCATGGTTTTAGCAACTTGTGGCCGCAGAAGGCCGGTTTCCCGCCGGCCTGACGTTGGCGTCAAGAACTTCAGGGTCATCAAGAACATCAGGAAAATCAGCCAAGATCCGCCAGGATCAGCAAAGGGAGAAATCGTGTCCATCGTCAAACACATCGTGATGTGGAACCTGCGCGGAGAAACCGAAGTCGACAAGCAAGACGCCGTGGCGCGGCTCAAGCTTGCGTTCGAAGGGCTTCGCGGCCGGATCCCCGGAATGCGCCATCTGGAAGTCGGCGTGGACTCGAGCAAGGTCAACTACGCCTGCGACGTGGTCCTGTATTCCGAGTTCGAATCGCAGACGGCGCTGGAGGGATACGCCACCCACCCGGAGCACCTGCGGGTGAAGGAGGAGCTGGGTGATTTGCGCATTGCACGGCACCAGGTGGACTATGAGCCGTCTGCGTGAATGGCATAAAGCGTGACATAGAGCGTGACATAAAGCGTCACGTAAGGCGGGGAACCGGAGGCGGTTAGGCGCTGCGCGCCGCCGTCCCCTGGTTAACCGGCGGGAATACGCACCACGAGCCGTCGCCGTGGCGGAAGAAGAACAGCATGTCGGCCTCGCGTTCCACGCCGACATAAGGCACCCGGCCGGTACACATCCTGCCGAAGCGCGCAACGCGCACCGGACGGCCCTCGGCAGGGCCAATCCATTTGGCCACGATCGCATGCAGGTTGGTGGTGTCTGATTGCATTTCCGCTCTCCCGGTTCCGTTAGCCATTCGCCGTTCGCCGTTAGCTGCTTTCGGGGCTGGGCCCTTGATTCCATGCTAGGTGGGAGCGTGGCGCGGCGAAGTCGGAAAGACGGTAAATGCGCATCGGCGGACGAGGAATCCGGCGTCAGCAATTGGCTTACAAACGCAGGCGCGGCGGCAGCACAGGGCTGCCCGGCCTCGCCAGGAAGCCGGTGCGCGCCTGTGTCCGCCTTGGTGCGCTTCAGTCTCGATCCCGGCCAGCACTGCGGGACATCAGCAGGCCCAGGATGATGCCTACGCCAACCGCCATGCCCATGGACCGCAGCGGCTGCGCCTTGACATAAGCCGCGGTGTCCTCCGCGCGCTGCGTGATCTGCTGGCGCACGTTGTCCGAGATGCCCTTGGCCGCCTCCTTGGTCGTGGCCATCTTGTGCAGGAAGTCCTGTTTGGCCTCTTCCATTGCGGCGGCCGACAGGGAAGGCAGGCGGGCGATCAACTCGTCCAGCTCCCGCTTGAGGCCGGAAGCTTCGTCCCGCGCGACAGCGCCGATCTGCCGGCCGGCGGATTTGGTGGCATCCAGCACGTTCGAGGTTGCCGTGCCAACCTTGCCGGCGATACGCGAGGCTTCGTCCTGCGCCGACGATTGTCCATTGCCAATGGTTTCCATGTGGGTTCTCCTGAAGTGTGTTTGGGGGCAGGGTCCAGGCGCAGTTTTCGTGCCATGCGGCAACGGACGCTCGTTGCGGCAACAGCGCGGGTCAGCACCGGTCAGCACGGGTCGGAACGGAAAGAAAGTTACCGGCTTTTGTAATTCTTCCCGTGATGCCAAAGCCCACGCCGCGACGCCGCCTGCCCCAACGGCTTGGCACGTTCGTTGCGCGCTCTCTGGCACCACCCTTTTTCAGGAGACGAACATGGGACAACTCAATCCCGGCATGCCTGCCGGCAGCAGGGGCGCGGCCATTGTCGGCCGCGGTGTGGGCGATGGCCCGGGCCCCGATGTCATGGGCGCATCGACGCTCGACGGCAACAAGGTCTATTCCTCGGACGGCGAACATGTCGGCAAGATCTCCGAAATCATGCTCGACGTGCGCGGTGGCCGCATTGCGTACGCGGTGCTTACCAGCGGAGGCTTCCTCGGCATGGGCGACACGCTGCACGCCATTCCCTGGGGCGCGCTGACCCTGGACACCGACGAAAAGTGCTTCCGCATCGGCGTGACCGCGCAACGCATCAAGGATGCCCCGGGTTTCGACAAGGACAGCTGGCCGGCCATGGCGGATCCTCAATGGGGCACCACGCTGCATGAGTACTATGGCCGCAACCCCTACTGGATCGGGGAAGGCGGGCCGCTTTGAGCCAGGTTGCGGGCTGAAATGACCTGCGTAGTTACCTGCGTAGTTGCCTCGTAGTTACCTCGTGGTTACCTCGTGGTTACCTGTTAGTGCGGGCTGTCCCACCGGTGTGGGGCAGCCTTGCCGTGTCCATGCGAAAATCTACCCCGGCCTGCGGCAATACCGACAGGCCCACGGGATGAACGCCGCTGCCCCGGACGTTCAAGACGATAGATTCGCGCGCGAAGGCGGTCCCCCGGACCTGTTGATCGCGACGCCAAATGGAGACAGGACCTTCCTATGGGCATCACAGAACTTCTGACGCAGCCGATTGGCAACCTCGCGGACTGCGTCCGCCTGCACGCCGCAGAGCGGCCCGGGCATGTCGCGGTCGTCGACAGCCGCGGCTCGCTGACCTACGCCGAATTCGACGCGCTGGCCGACCGCGTCGCCGCCGCCTTGCAACGCGACGGCCTGCAGCCGGGCGCCTCGCTCGCCATCTGCGCGGCAGCGTCCATCGAGTACGCCGCCATCCTGATCGGCGGCCTGCGCGCCGGCGTTGCCCTGGTGCCGCTCGCCCCGTCCTCCACGCCGGCAAGCCTGGCCGGCATGGTCGAAGACTCCGACGCCCGGGTGTTCTTTGTCGACGCGGATGTCCTGCGCGAGATCGCGCCGGTGAAGGATCGTATCCAGGCCCGCCTTATCGGGCTGGCCGACGCCCCCGCCGGCCTCGCGTTCGAAGCCTGGCTGGCCCCGCACGGCAGCCGCCCGCAAGCGCATGCCATCGCGCCGCAACAGGTGTTCAACATCATCTATTCCTCGGGCACGACCGGCACGCCCAAGGGCATCGTGCACGCCCACGCCCTGCGCTGGAACCAGATCCGCCGTGTCCAGGAATCCGGCGGCTACGGCCCCGACGCCGTCACGCTGATCTCCACGCCGCTGTACTCCAACACCACGCTGGTGAGCTTCATCCCCACGCTGGCGCTCGGCGGCACCGCCGTGCTGATGCCCAAGTTCGACGCGCAGCGCTATCTGCAACTGGCCGCGCAGCACCGCGTCACGCACAGCATGCTGGTGCCGGTGCAATACCAGCGCCTGATGGCGCGCGCGGACTTCGGTGACTACGACCTGTCGTCGTACCGGATGAAGTTCTCCACCAGCGCGCCGCTTTCCGCCGCGCTGAAGGCAGAAATCCTCAAGCGCTGGCCCGGCGGCCTGGTGGAGTACTACGGCATGACCGAAGGCGGCGGCAGCTGCGTGCTGGCCGCGCACGAGTTCCCCAGCAAGCTCCACACCGTGGGCAAGCCCATGGAAGGCCATGACATCCGCCTGATCGACGACGATGGCAATGAAGTGCCCGTGGGCGAGATCGGCGAAGTCGTCGGCCATTCCAACGCCATCATGGCCGGCTACCACAAGCAACCGGAGAAGACGACCGCGGCCGAATGGCGCGACGCCACCGGCAAGCTCTTTATCCGCACCGGCGACGTTGGCCGCTTCGACGATGACGGCTTCCTCACGCTGATGGACCGCAAGAAGGACATGATCATCAGCGGCGGATTCAACATCTATCCCAGCGATCTCGAAGGGATCCTGCAGCAGCATCCGGACGTGCTGGATTGCGCGGTGGTTGGCGTGCCCTCGCAGCGATGGGGCGAAACGCCGGTGGCCTTTGTGGTTCGGCGCGATGGTGCCACGGTGTCTGATGATGCCTTGATGGCCTGGACCAACGAGCAGGTTGGCAAGACGCAGCGGCTTGCCGTGCTGGAACTGGTGGATGTGCTGCCGCGCAGTGCGATCGGGAAGGTGCTCAAGCGGGAACTGCGGGACGGGTTCCGGCCCGGACGGCCGCTGGACTGAGGCGGGGGCGGGGCGCGCGCGCTTGGCTGGCGCGCCCCTGTCGCCAGCGATCGCGCTACTTTTGCCGTGCGCCCGGCCCTTGCTTTCTCGCTTTCCCAGCTTCCGGCCATAACGGCGAGCTCACGGAGAAATCCGCCTCGTCCATCGTGATCGCCTTCAGCGACCGGACCACGGCACGCGTGTCCCCCGTGCGCCACTGGAAATAGTAGGACAGGTTGTGCGGCGCCGGCGTGCTCGTCAGCGCCGCCAGCTTGCCGGCGTGCACAAACGGCTCCACATAGGACTGCGGGAACAAGCTGATCCCCACGCCCGCCATCACCATGGCAATCAGGGCCGACAGGCTGTTGCAAACCAGCGCCCTGGGAATCTCCAGCTTCTGCTCCGCCGCCCATTTCTCGAAGGCCTGCGTCAGGCCCGCTTCCGCGCTGAGCATGATCACCGGATGCTCGGTGAAGTGCCGGGGCGTGAGGACGGTGCCGCCAGCCAGCCGCTGTGGCGCCGCCATCCACTTGTACGCCAGCTCGCCGACCTTCTCCTGCGACAGGTTGGGCGAGGTGCAGGGGCCTGGAATGATCGCGAAGTCCAGCTCGCCGCGCTCCAGCTTGCGCTCCAGGTTGAGCGTCAGGTCCACCTGTGGCTCCAGCACCAGGTTCGGGTGCAGTTCGCGCACCCGCGCGACCAGGCTCGGAAACCAGGTGGACGCCACCAGCTCGCTGATGCCGAAGCGGCAGCTCCCGCGCAGCGCGCTTGCCATGTCCAGGTCCGCGCGGATGCGGCTTTCGGTGTCGAGGATCTGGGCGGCATGCTCAAGCAGGCGCTCGCCCGCGTCGGTGATCACCGAGCGTTGCCCGGTACGGTCGAACAAGGCTTTTCCCAGATCGTCTTCCAGCTCGGCGATGCGCTTTGACAGCGACGACTGCGTGACATGCAGCCGCGCGGCGGCGACAGAAAAACTGCCGAGTTTTGCGGCCCAGTAGAACGCTTCCAGCTGCTTGAGTGTCATGGCGATGCCTTGGCCCGGCAGTGCGTTTGATGCCCGGCTCGCGTGCGGTCATTCCAAAATCTCACCGGGGGACGTGAGGATTTGTCGCTTTCTTCCCGCGCGGGAGGTACGTATCGTCTGGCCATTGTCAATATCGGCTGGGAGAGGGAAAGATCATGCGGCACGGGCTCAAGGCATGCAAGGCGCATCACGCAATCCACACGCTGGGCGCGTTGCTTCTGTTCGCAACGGGCCTGGCGGCGACGCCGGCCAGGGCGGAATGGCCCAGCGATCATCCCATCCAGGTCTATGTCGGGTTTGCCGCCGGCGGCGGCACCGATACCATGGCGCGCACGATGGCGCCGTTCATCCAGCGCTACCTTGGCGCAAACGCCAGCCTGGTGGTGCAGAACAAGCCCGGCGCCGCCGGCGAGATCTCCAGCCTCAGCCTGATGCGCGCGGCGCCGGACGGCTACACAGTTGGCGTGGTCAACCTGCCGGCCATGGCGTTCTCGCCGCTGTACCGGAAGACCAGCTTCGATCCGGCCGCGCTGCGGCTGGTCGCCCGGGTGCTGAGCGACCCGACCATCCTGGTGACGCGCAAGGATAGCCCGTACAACAACCTGAAGGATGTGGTGGCGGCGTTGAAGAAGAAGCCGGCGTCGCTGTCTTTCGGTCACAACGGGGTCGGGACGAACGGGCACCTGGCGCTACTGCAATTGCAGAACGTGGCGGGCGTCAAGGTCACCGACATCCCCTATAACGGGACGGCGCAATCCAAGACGGCTTTGTTTGGCGGGCATATCGATTTTGCGGCGGTCACCACGGGCGAGCTGCAGGATGCGGGCAAGGAGGCCGTGCCGCTGAAGATTATCGCGCAGATGGGGGAGACGCGAGCCGCTTCGCTGCCCGACGTGCCCACGGCCCGGGAGCAAGGCTTTGACGACGTGATGCCGGCCGAGCGGGGGATCGCGGTGCCCGCGGGCGTGCCGCCAGCCATCGTGGAGAAGCTGCGCGCGGCCATCCGGGCGACCCTCAAGGATCCGGAGTACCTGAAGAAGGCCGGCAACGATGCGCCGGTGCTGGCCTACCTGCCGGGAGACGACTGGGCCCGGGAAATCGCCGCGCGCAAGCCCATGATGCGCAAGCTGGCCGACGGCATGCCCAAGGAGTGACCATCCCCATGATTTCCCACCCATCCTCGCGATCCTAAGTCCATGCCACGTATTGCCCCGGTTCAAAAGGCCGCATCCCTGCGCACGCTGCTGCAACGGGAATCGTTCGTCGTGGCGCCTGCCGTCCACGATATCTTCAGCCTGCGGCTGGTGGAGCAGGCGGGTTACCAGAGCGCCTGCATCAGCGGCGCCATGCTGTCGTACAGCCTGCTGGGCGTGCCGGACATCGGCCTGCTCACGCTGACGGAATGCGTGGAGCACTGCCGGCGGCTGACCCGCGCCTCATCCATTCCCATCACCGCCGATGCGGACGCCGGCTATGGCAACCCGCGCGGTGTCCACTACGCCGTGGAACTGTTCGAGGAAGCCGGCGCGGCCGGCTTGAACATCGAGGACCAGGTGGTGCCAAGGCGCTGGGGCTCGGCGGCGGCCAAGGACGTGGTGCCGCTTGGCGAGATGCTCGCCAAGATCGACGCCGCGCAGCGCGCCAGGCGCGACAGCAACTTCATGATCATTGCCCGCACGGACGCATTTGCCTGCGAAACCACCGAGCAGGTCATCCTCCGGGCAAGGGCGTATCAGGCGGCGGGCGCCGATATGCTGCTGCCCATTGCGCCGCGCACCGAGGACGATATCGCCCGGCTGGTGCGCGCGCTGGATATCCCGGTGACGCTGAGCGCCGGGACCGGGCTGGCGCCAAGCCCGTCGGCCGCGAATGTTTCGCTGGAGCGGCTGCGCGAACTGGGGGTTCGCCGGGTCAGCCTGACCACGTTGTTGCCGGGCGCGGCGGTAGCCGGGATGCGGCGCAGCCTGGATGCCGTGCGGGGGGCGGGCAGCGATGACGGGATGGCGGCCGCGGGGACGGCGAGCCTTGGGGCGCTGTTTGATGTGGCGGAGCAGATGGCTTTTGAAGATGCCCTGCTGCATTGACCGGGTCCGCGACAACGGTCGACCCAAGGCGCACACCCGGGGCAATCCACGTTTCTACCAGTCGCCATAGGCCGATACGATGCCACGCAGCAGCGCATCGCGTTCCGCGCCAAGGTGGGCGCCGCTCGCGTCGCCCGCGGCATCCTTGCCGACCGCGGTATGCACCACCACCAGGTTCAATGCGGGATCTACGAAGATGGCCTGCCCGTAGACACCCAGAAGGGCAAAGCGGCGGTGACTGCCGGGCAGGATCCAGGTCTGCAGGCCATAACCGTAGTAGGTGCTGCCGTGGTACTGCATGTGCCCTGGCCGAAATGCTTCGGGTTGCCGTGTTGCGTCCGTCATCGCGAGCAGGTGGTCACGTGATACCACGGCAGTGCCCCTCACCAGCCCATCGGTTGCCATCATCAAGCCCAGGCGGGCGTAGTCGTGCAGCGTGGCGTTAAAGGCGCCTTGCGCGAACACGTCCTGGTCGGCCGGGTTCACCAGCCAGGTCGCCTGCGCCTGGGCGCCGATCGGCTTCCATAGCTTCTCATCGACGTAGTCACAGAGCGTGCGGCGCGTGGCGCCGCGCAACACCAGCCCCAGGATCTGGGTCTGGGCCCCGGCATAGTTGAAGCGCTGCCCTTCGGGATCGCTGCGCGCCGTGATCAGCCGGGCGGCCTGAGCAACCCCAACCCGGCGCACGGCATCGTTGAACCTGGCCCGATCGTCGTGCTCCGAGTAGTCCTCGATAAACCGTGCGCCCGAGGACATGCGCATCAGATTCACGATTCGGGTCTGTCCGTACAGCGTGTCCTTGAGTTGGGGCGCATAGGTCTCGGCGGTGTCATCCAGCGAGCGGATGAAGCCCTCTTCCTGCGCCTTGACGATCGCCAGTGCGGTAATGGTCTTGGCCATCGAGTTGGAGAGCATCCGCATGTCGGCGCTGCGCATGTAGTTGTAGCGTTCCGCGACAATCTCGCCGTCCTTCACGACCAGAAGTCCAGTGGCACGCTGTCGCTGCATGTAGTCGTCCAGTGTCAGCTTGCGGCCACGAAAGCGGTAACTGAACGGCGTCTCGATGGCGGCCTTCTTCAGCGCAAGCGGATCGTCTGCCGGAGCGAGCGCACAGGCCGGATTGAAGCTGTCCATCGCGCTGAACGAACCGACGAGATAGGGCTCCGTGTAGGCTTGCTTCAGGCTGCGAGCCGGTGGATAGCCCTCGGCCCTGCCCAGGGATTCTTCGTCGGGAGCGGCAGCGCTTGCGCTGACGGCGAGCAAGGCAATCAGCGGGAAGCAGAGCAGGCGAGCGATCGTCATCATGGCGGGAAGTCATTGCGATGGCAGCATATTCTCATGCCACCGATGCAGCACGGCGCCGCTAACCATGATCAATTTCCATGGTTCGGCATCCCCATTGCTTCACCCTTGCGCGCATCCGTGATACTGTATAAACATACAGTACCCGGAAACTTCCTGTCAGTCCCCCCGGACTGAACCGCACGCATCACATGATCGCCGAACTCTTTCCCATATCGCCCGATACATCGGGCGATTCGCCTTTGGCGCAGCCGCCCGTGGCCGACCGGCAGGGGGCGCTGGACGCACTGGAGCAACGCTATCCCGGCCTGTGGCGGGCGGGGCAGCTTGGCCATCTGGGCCGGGCGGGCAGCGTGCCGGCCTTGCCGACCGGCCATGACGCGCTCTCGGCCGAGTTGCCCGGCGGTGGCTGGCCGGTGGGCGCGCTCACAGAGCTGCTGCTGGCCGACCCCGGCGTGGGCGAGTTGCGGCTGCTGCGCCCGGCCTTGCTGGCGCTAGCCGCGGCGCAGCGCCGGGTGGCGCTGATCGGGCCGCCGCACCAGCCCAATGCAACGTGCCTGGCCGAATGGGGTTTGCCGGCGCGCCAGTTGTACTGGGTGCGCCCGCCCGCTGGCGCGAGCCGGGCCGCGGCGCAGGCGGATGTGCTGTGGGCGGCGGAGCAGGTGCTGCGCAGCCAGGCCTTTGGCGGGGTGATGGTGTGGCTGCCCACGGCGCGTCCCGAGGCGCTGCGGCGCTTGCAGGTGCTGGCGCAGGCAGGAGACGCCGTGGTGTGGGCGTGCCGGCCGGCCAGCGTGCTGCGCGAGTCGTCGCCGGCGGTGCTGCGGCTGCTGTTGTCGCCGGCGCCGGGCAATGCCGTGTCGGTCACGTTCCACAAGCGGCGCGGCCCGGTGCGCGATACGCCGCTGGTGCTGCCGCTGGGCGAGATGGTGGCGGTGCCGGCCCCGTCGATGCCGGTCCCCCTGAATGCCCCGGTTTCCCAAGCCGTTGCGGGAGAGCAAGCCCATGTCGTACTGGATCGCGGTGCATCTGCCGCGCCTGTCGCTGGACGCGCTGCAGCCGAACTGGCCTGAGCCCGCCGCGCTCCGCGCCTGCGCTGGCCTGCTGCACCACAGCGTGCCGGTGGCGGTGATGGAGCGCGAGCGGGTGGTGCTGGCCAACGGCCCGGCGGTGGCGCTGGGGGTGCAGGCGGGGATGCGGCGGGGCGGCGTGCAGGCGTTGTCGGCGCAGGTGGTGCAACTGCAGCGCGAGCCGGCGGCCGAGGCGCAGGTGATGACGGCGCTGGCGCTGGCGTTGCTGCATTTCACGCCGCATGTCACGGTGCATCCCGATGCCGGGGTGGCTACCGTGATGATCGATGCCGGGGCCAGCCTGCGGTTGTTTGGCGGCCATCTTGCGTTGTGCCGGGCGGTGTATGCGCGGGTGCGGCGGCTGGGGGTGTTCCTGCAGCTGGGCTGCGGGCCGACGGCCTTCGGGGCGGCGTGGCTGGCGGCGCAGCCGCTGCGGCGGGATCGCCGGGGCGGGCTGGTGCGCCCGGCGCGGCGCGCGGTGGGGCCGCAGCGCATGGCGCGGCTGCTGGACCGGCTGCCGGTGGGCATGTTGCAAGGGCTGGCGGACGATGGCTGGCTCGATGGCATCGGCTGCCGGACCGTGGGCGAGGTGCGGGGCCTGCCGCGTGCCGGCCTGCGGCGCCGGCTGGGGCCGGACCTGCTGGCGCGGCTGGACCAGGCCTATGGCGAGGTGCCGGTGCGCTTTACGTGGTTCAGCGCGCCCGCCACCTTCTCGCAGCGCATGGAGCTGCCAGGCCGGACCGAATCCGTGCAGGGCGTGATGGCGGGCGCGCAGCGTTTGCTGCTGGCGCTGGCCGGCTGGCTGGCCCTGCAGCAGGCGGGCGTGACGCATCTTGTGCTGCGGCTGGAGCATGAGCGCTACCGGCTGGGCGCCGAGACGCAGGCAACGCCGGTGACGATCAGCCTGGCGCAGCCCAGCCGCGATCCGGCGCATTTGTCCAAGCTGTTGCAGGAGCGGCTGGACAAGGTGCAGTTCCGCGTGCCGGCGGTGAGCCTGCTGCTGGTGGTGGAGTCGGTCCAGGCCTGCGTGGCGCAGAGCGATGCGCTGTTTCCCGAGCCGGGCGGCACGCCGGCGGAGCTGGGCCGCGTGCTCGATACGCTGATGGCGCGCCTGGGCCGGGAGAACGTGCTGCAACCGCAGCCGCTGGCCGACCACCGGCCCGAGCGCGCCAACCGCTGGTGCCCGGTGGATGAGATGCCTGCGCGCGCGCCGCGCGAGCCGCAGCGTGCCCCGGCGGGCATGCCGGAGCGTCCGCTGTGGCTGATGGCGCAACCCGTGGCACTGACTGTGCAGCGCCATCGGCCTTGTCACGGCGGGCCATTGACGTTGCTCTCGCGGCCGGAGCGCATCGAATCCGGCTGGTGGGACGGCGCGCTGGCCACGCGCGATTACTTCGTTGCGCAACGGGCGGACGGGCTGCGTTGCTGGGTCTATCGCCAGCGCCCCGGGCGTGAGGAAAGCGGCGAGTACCGCTGGTTCCTGCATGGCTTGTTTGCCTGAGTGTTTGCCTGAGTGTTTGCCCGAGCGTTTGCCTGAATCCTTGCCATGTCGAGCCAGCCAGCCAACCCTTCATTCTCCGCTTTGCCGCCGGCGCTTTCCGCGCTGCTGCCGGCGTTGCCCGACTATGTGGAGCTGCATTGCATCTCCAATTTCACCTTCCTGGACGGGGCGTCGCATCCGGTCGAGCTGATCGAGCGCGCGTTTGCGCTCGGCTACCGCGGCCTGGCGCTGACCGACGAGTGCTCGGTGGCGGGCACGGCCCGCGCGCACCATGCGCTGAAGGACCTGCGCGAACGCACCCGCGATGCGGCCGAGCGCAGCGCGGCGCGGTTGGCCGCCGGGCTGCAGGAGGATGAGGACGAGGCAGCGGAGGAGCCGGAGGAGGGCGGCGACGAAGACGGCGAACATCAAGGGGATGGCGAATGCCCCGCCGCGCCGGACGCCACTGCCACCGGGAGCGCCGATGAAGCCTTGCAGGCCCGCCTGCGCCGGCATGATCGCCTGCTTGCCCTGGCCCGTGCCGCGCAGGATTTCCGCCTGCTGATCGGCAGCCGCTTCACGCTCACCGACCACGCGGGCCGGCCCGTGCTGCGGCTGGTGCTGCTGGCGCAAAATCGCGAAGGCTTTGGCAACCTGAGCGAGTTGATCACGCTGGGCCGCACGCGCGTGCAAAAGGGCGCCTACGCGCTGCATCCCGACGACATCGCCGCGCCGCAGCCGGACCAGGCCCACCTGCGCGGCATGCCCGATTGCCTGGCGCTGCTGCTGCCTTCGTATTGCCCGGACCCCGGCGAGCTGCTGGGGCAAGCCCAATGGATGCGGCAGACGTTTGGCGAGCGCGGCTGGATCGCGCTCGAGCAATTGCAGGGCTATGCCGATGCCACGCACCGGCTGCGTCTGGAGCAGGCCGCCGCGCTGACCGGCGTGCCCCTGGCGGCATCCGGCGCGGTGACCATGCATGTGCGCTCGCGCAAGCCGCTGTCGGACGTGCTGAGCGCGATCCGCGTGGGCCAGCCCCTGGCCGAATGCGGCATGGCGCTGGCGCCCAATGCCGAGCAGCACCTGCGCATGCGCCAGCGCTTGTCGCGCCTGTACCCGCGCGAGGCGCTGGCGCAGACGTTGCGGGTTGCCGCCATGTGCGACTTCTCGCTGGCGTCGCTGCGCTACGAGTACCCGGAGGAACTGGTGCCCCCGGGCGAGACGCCATTCAGCTACCTGCGCCGCGAGACCATGAAAGGCGTGCTGCGGCGCTTCCCCAAAGGGCTCAAGCCCAAATGGCGCAAGCAGCTGAAGGAGGAGCTCGCGCTGATCCGCGAAAAGCAGTACGAGCCGTTCTTCCTCACCGTGCACGACATCGTGCGCTTTGCCCGCGGCCGCGGCATCCTGTGCCAGGGCCGCGGCTCGGCAGCCAATTCGCTGGTCTGCTATTGCCTGTTCATCACCGAGGTCGATCCCAAGGATGCCAACCTGCTGTTCGGCCGTTTTCTCTCGCGCGAGCGCGACGAGCCGCCGGACATCGATGTGGACTTCGAGCACCAGCGGCGCGAAGAAGTCATCCAGTACATCTACGAGAAATACGGCCGCCACCGCGCCGCGCTGGCGGCGTCGCTGATCACCTATCGCTCGCGCAGCGCGCTGCGCGACGTGGGCCGGGCGCTGGGCATCGATGCCAGCGTGATCGAGCAGGTGGTCAAGGGGCAGGCATGGTGGGATGGCGGCAAGACCTTCCTGGAGCGCATTTCGCAGTATGGGCTGGACCCGGACGCGCCGGCGGTGCGGCAGTGGGCCAGCCTGACCACGCAACTGCGCGGCTTTCCGCGCCATTTGTCGCAGCACGTGGGCGGCTTTGTGATTGCGCGGCACAAGCTGTCGCGGCTGGTGCCGATAGAGAACGCGGCCATGGAAAACCGCAGCGTGATCCAGTGGGACAAGGACGACCTGGAATCGCTGGGCCTCTTGAAGGTGGACGTGCTGGCGCTTGGCATGCTCTCGGCCATCCGCCGCGCGCTGACGATGATCCCCACGCGCTCGGGCGCGCCGTACCGGATGGAAGACGTGCCCAAGGACGATCCGCAAACCTACGACATGATCTGCGCCGCCGACACCATCGGCGTGTTCCAGGTGGAGTCGCGTGCGCAGCAGTCGATGCTGCCGCGCCTCTTGCCGCGCAAGTATTACGACCTGGTGGTGGAAGTGGCCATCGTGCGGCCCGGCCCGATCCAGGGCGGCATGGTGCATCCCTACCTGAAGCGGCGCGAGCAGGTGCGGCGCACCGGCAAGCCGCCGGCGTACCA
This sequence comes from Cupriavidus sp. GW823-FHT07A04, assembly GCF_058794615.1. NCBI lineage: Bacteria > Pseudomonadati > Pseudomonadota > Betaproteobacteria > Burkholderiales > Burkholderiaceae > Cupriavidus > Cupriavidus sp. GW823-FHT07A04. Next base: position 134,723 of record NZ_JBXAHA010000007.1, on the reverse strand, counting down.
CAACGACGTCATCGAGAAGGTGCTGGGCCGCACGCTGGGCGTGCCGATCTTCCAGGAGCAGGTGATGCAACTGGCCATCGACGCCGCCGGTTTTACGCCGGGGCAGGCCGACCAGCTGCGCCGCTCCATGGCGGCGTGGCGGCGCAAGGGCGACCTGAAACAGCACCAGGATGCGCTGGTCAGGGCGCTCACCCGCAACAAGTACCCGGAGGCTTTTGCGCTGGCCATCTGCAAGCAGATCGAAGGGTTTGGCGAATACGGCTTCCCGGAAAGCCATGCCGCCAGCTTCGCCAAGCTGGTCTATATCAGCGCGTGGATCAAGTGCCACCATCCGGCGGCCTTCCTGTGTGCGCTGCTCAACAGCCAGCCGATGGGGTTCTACTCGGCGTCGCAACTCGTGCAGGATGCGCATCGGCACCACGTGCGCACGTATCCGGTGGATGTGACGGTGAGCGGCTGGGAAAGCACGCTGGAGCATGCGGCCAGCGGTGCGCCAGCGCGCGCGCGCCAGCGCGCCCAGCCGGCGGTGCGGCTTGGCCTGAACCGCGTGAACGGCATGCGCGAGGCGGCGGCCGGGCGGATCGAACTGGCCCGCGCCGAGGCGCCGTTCGCCAGCGTGGAAGACCTAGTGCTGCGCGCGCGGCTGGACCGGCACGACATCGACGCGCTGGCCGCCGCAGATGCGCTGGCCGGCCTCGCCGGGCATCGCCGCCAGGCGCGCTGGCAGGCGCGCGCCGCGGCGCTGCAGGCCGCGCATCACGACCTGCTCTATGAGGCGCCGCCGCCCGAGGGCGAGCTATCGCTGCCCGCGCCGCGCCTGGGCGAGGATGTGGCGGCCGATTACGCCAGCACGGGCCTGTCGCTCAAGTCGCATCCGCTGGCGCTGCTGCGGCCGCGGCTAGCCGCGATGCATTACGCCACGGCGCAGGATTTGTCCTGCTGCGGCAACAACCGGCAGGTGCGTGCCTGCGGCATCGTCACGGTGCGGCAGCGGCCATCCACGGCCGGCGGCACCATCTTTACCTCGATCGAGGACGAGACCGGCGCCATCAACGTGATCCTGTGGCCGGACCTGATCGAGCGCCAGCGCAAGGAAGTGCTGGGCGCGAAGCTGCTGGGGGTGATCGGCACGTGGCAGCGCCAGGGCGAGGTCAGGCATCTGGTGGCGCAGGAACTGGTGGACCTGAGCCCGCTGCTGGGCCGCCTGATGGTGTCCAGCCGCGATTTTCATTAGGGCGTGATTGGGGCGTGATTGCGGCGTAACCGCATAACCCCATAACCGCGTAACCGGGCTACTGCGCGGGCGCCTCGTGCCCGCGCGCTTCGCTACGCCGTGCCCGGTTCATCTCCCCCTGCCAGCCGACCGCGCGCAGCAGCGCGTAGCCGTGCTCGGTGATGCGCGGGCACCAGCGGTCGGCCGCGCATTCTTCCAGCGACACGAGGCCGCGTTCGAGCAGTGCTTCCAGGTCCACGGGATCGAGTTCCAGTCGATCCTGTACATCGTGGACCAGCAGCAAGGTGGCAAATTCGTGGGGGCTTAACATCGCCATCTCCTGGGGTTGAACATCCTGATCGCGCGGCCCGGCAGGGGCAGAACTGCCTACGGAAAGACAGCGCGCGGCGGCATTGGTTCAGGTGTTTCTTCTGATCTTTGCCCGCCCACCGCGCTGCGTTCGCGATCCCTTCGTTGTACGTCGGTTTTGCGTCTGTTTTGTGTCAGCCTGATCTCTGCTCCTTGCATGCGCGCGCTGATTTTCCGCCCGTTTAGCGTGCATTCTGCACCTGCCTTGTGCCTTTTCAGCCCCGCCCTTGTGCACGCGAAAAAAGCCGCGAAAGCGCGCTTCAGTCAGCGTTCAGCCGGCCGATACAAGACGCATGCAAGCGATTTTTTGGGATCTTCGTGGCTACTTTTCTCTCCCCCGCCGTGCGCCTGATGGCGCGCCTCACCATCACCCGCAAGCTGCTGTTGCTGGCCATCCTGTTCCTGATCCTGCTTGGCGGTGCGCTCTATGCGGTGCTGAGCCTGTCAGTGCAGACGATCCGCGCCTCGCAGGACGAACTGAGCGGCCTTGCCATTGTCGACCGCGCGCTCGATTTCATGCGCGAGACGCAGGTCCGTCGCGGCGCGGCCAATGCGGTGCTCGCTGGCAACGCTGCGTTTCGCGCGACGTTTGACGGTGCCGATGCGAAGGCCGCCGCACACCTTGGCGAGCTAATGAAACAAGCCGGCGAGGCCGCGCGCTTCGATGTCATGCCTGACGCACGCAAGCTGGAGCAGTCGTGGCAACGCATGCATGAAACGGGCCTGAACGCCACAGCCGGTGCGCTGTTCGACATGCACAGCGCGCTGGTCAAGCAGACGCGGCTGTTTATCGGCGATGTGGCCGACCGCTCTTCGCTCGCGCTCGATCCCGACAGCGGCTCGTACTACCTGGTGACGCTGATGGTGGGGCAGATGCCCAAGCTGGCCGAGCTGAGCGCGCTGGCGCGCGGCAGGGGCGCGGCCATCATCAGCCAGGGTGGATACTCTGACGCGGCGCAGCAAGCCGAGCTGGCCGCGCTGGGCGAGCAGATCCAGGACGGGCTGGAATCCGTGCGGCGTGACATCGACCGCGTGATGCGCGGCGCCCCGGCGTATCGCCCGCGGGTGGAAGGCGCGCTCGCGCAACTGGCCGCGATGGACACCTTTTACCGCACGCTGAAGGAAAAGATGCTCGGCAGCGGCGGCATCGCCATCGAGGCCAAGCCCTATTTCGACGAGGCGACGGCGGCCATCAACGCGGTCTCCTCGGTCAACAAGGCGTTTTCAGGGATTGCCCGCGATATGCTGGAGCAGCGCATCGCTGCCGATATGCTGCAGCTCGAGGTGCTGGCCGGGGTCGCCCTGCTGGCCGTGGGCGCGGCGTTCTACCTGTTCGCCGGCTTCAGCCACGGCATGCGCGCCGACGTGCAGCAAGTGGCCGGCATGGTGGGCCGGATCAACGCCGGCGACCTGTCCATCACGCTGGAGGTGCGCGGCAGCGACGAACTGAGCCACGTCAAGCGGCATCTGCTGTCGCTGGTGGACACCTGGCGCGCGCTGATCGGCGATACCAAGGTCGGCGCGCAGAACGTGCTGGTGGCCGCCGGCGAGATCGCGCAAGGCAACCTGGACCTGTCGCAGCGCACGGAGGAGCAGGCCTCGTCGCTGCAGCAGACGGCCGCCAGCATGGAGCAGCTCACCGCGATCGTGCGGCAGAACGCCAGCAGCGCGGACCAGGCCAGCGCGCTGGCGGGCGAAGCCTGCGACATCGCCGTGGCCGGCGGGACCTCGGTGGGCCGCGTGCTGCGGACCATGGGCGAGATCGAGGCCGATTCCAAGCGCATCGTCGACATCATCGCGGTGATCGACGGCATCGCGTTCCAGACCAACATCCTGGCGCTCAACGCCGCGGTGGAAGCGGCGCGCGCCGGCGAGTACGGGCGCGGCTTCGCCGTGGTGGCCACCGAGGTGCGCAGCCTGGCGCAGCGCGCCGGCAGCTCCGCCAAGGAGATCCGCACGCTGATCTCGCAGTCGGTGCAGCGGGTCGAGGCCGGCTCGGCGCTGGCGGGGGATGCCACTGCCACCATGGACAGCATCGTCGCCGCGGTCAAGCGCGTGACAGTGATGATGGACGAGATCAGCCGCGCGTCGCAGGAGCAGAGCAGTGGCATTGCCCAGGTCAACCAGGCCGTGACGCAGATGGATCAGGTCACGCAGCAGAACGCGGCGCTGGTCGAGCAGGCCGCCGCCGCAGCCGATGCGCTCAAGGAGCAAGCCCAGCGCATGGAGCGTTCGGTGGCGGTCTTCCGGCTGGATCCGGCGATCGCGGCCTAGGCGGCCTTGGCGGCGTTCAGCGCCGGTTGGCGATCCAGATGCCGGCCACGATGGCGCCCAGCCCGGCCGCGTGATACCAGCGCGGCCAGTCGCCCAGCAGGGCGGAAGACATCAGCGCGGCAAAGACGGGTGTGAGCGTGAAGAAGAATACCGGCAACTGCGCCCCGGCGCGGGCAATGGCACGGTCCCAGGCAAAGTAGGCCAGCAGCGAGGGGATTGTTGCCACATACACCAGGATGCCGAGCGCCTTGCCGTTCCAGTGAATCGGCACGCTTCCCGACAGCAGCTCCCACGCGACGAACGGCACGCAGGCCGCCACGCCCGCCACGATCTGCGCAAACAGCAGCACGGCCAGCGGCAAGTCCGGGCGCTTCTTGCGCAGCAGCCAGGTGTAGGCGCTCCAGGTGATGGTGCCGGCCAGCATGAACAGATCGCCGGCCACGAAATCCAGCTGGGCCAGCCGCCCGGGATCCCCGCGCAGCATCACCACGCCCACGCCGGCCAGGCATAGCAGGGCACCCACCACATGCCAGCCGCGCACCCGCTCGCGGAAGAACAGCGCGCCGATGATCAGCAGGAAGATCGGGGCGGAAGCGCCGATCAGCGTCACGTTGATCGGCGACGACGTGGTCAGCGCCAGGTACTGCATGGCGTTGTAGACCGAGACGGAGAGCATGCCCATGGCGGCAATCACCCCGGCATGCTGGCGCAGCGTGGCGGCATGCTCGCGCACGCCTCGCCAGACATAGGGCGCGAGCAGCAGCCCGGCCAGCGCCCACCGGGCAAAGTTCAGCGTGATCGGCGGGATGGCGCCGGCGGCGTAGTGGCCGACGATGGCGTTACCGGCCCAGCTCAGCGGCGGGAATGTCAGCAGGCCAAGCGTGCCCCAGTCAAGCCGGGCGCGGCCGGTGGCGGAAGTGGTCATCGGAGGGTTGTCGTCCTGTTCGTATTCTTGTTGTTCTTCTTGTTGTTTTGTTTGTCTTGTTTTCTGCCGGCATTATGCCGCAGGCGTGAATTGCAAACGATTGTGACTGGCGTGCTGTTGGCGGATGCGTTGCGCTAGTCTTCCCACCATCCGCACCACCCGGATACGAACTGTTACATAGCGCTGTGTTTTCGCTGTCAACACGCGCTGCCACCGGGCCGTTTTTACAGGCAACGCGCAAATTGCGCGCCTCACCTGGAGATAGACATGAAGAAGGTACTCGCCATCCTGACCCTCGGACTCTTCGCTGCTGGTGCTTTCGCCCAGGCACCGGCCGCCGACGCCCCCAAGGCGCCTGCCAAGGTCGAAAAGAGCGCGCACAAGAGCAAGACACACAGCAGCACCAAGCATACCAAGGCGGCAACGCCGGCCAAGTCCGCCGCGCAGTAATGCGCGGGTTCAGGGTGCGCTCCGCTGGGGGCGCACCCCTTTTTCTTTTCTCCTGACGCCATGCACCTGATCTGGACCATTCTTATCGGCTTCGTCGCCGGGCTCGTAGCGCGTGCCATTACCCCGGGCAACGGCCCCAGCGGGTTCTTCCTCACGGCCGCGCTTGGCATTGGCGGCGCGTTGGCGGCCACCTTTCTCGGGCAAGCCCTGCACTGGTATCGCCCGGGGCAGTCGGCAGGCTTTATCGGCGCCGTGGTAGGCGCGGTGATCCTGCTGCTGGCCTATCACCTGATCAGCAAGAAGAGCTAGGCCCCGTGCCGCTGATGGCTATACTCCAGCAGCAATAGCCAAGCACCAAGAACCAAGAACCAAGCAGCAGCACCCGCAACGCAGATCACGGAACCCGATCATGAGCCTGATGGACTTTTTGCAGAACGCAGCCTCCGCCCTGGGCGGCAATCCCGAGCAGCAGGTGGACCACATCGCGCAGAACGCCCCGGAGGGCGCGCTTGGCCAGTTGCTGGCCGGCGCTTTCCATTCGGATCAGACGCCGGCCTTCGGCAACATGGTGGGGGAGTTGTTCGGCCAGTCCAACGGCGCGCAGCAGGCTGGCATGCTTAACCAGTTGCTGGCAACGCTTGGGCCGGCGGTGTTGTCCGGGGCGGCAGGCGGCGCACTGGGCAATCTGCTGCAGCCCGGCGCGACCCAGGTCACGCCCGAGCAGGCCAGCCAGCTGAGCCCGGCGCAGGTGCAGGAGATCGCCACCCACGCCGAGCAGGTCCATCCGGGCATCGTCGACCAGATCGCCGGCTTCTACGCGCAGCACCCCACGCTGGTCAAGACCATCGGGAGCGCCGCGCTGGCCATTGCGCTGGCCAAGTTCAAGGAACACCAGCAGGGCTGAGTATCTGGGCTGGCATGGGCTCGAAGGCCTTGCCGTGGCGCCCCGCGACCTTAGCGCGGGGCGGTGTGCTTACGGCAGTTCCACCTGCAGGCGCGCCAGTGTGCGCAGCAGCGTTTCATCATCGGGCGACAGGTGAGTCGCCATCGCAAACGCGGCGCGCGCCTCGTCCTTGCGATTCAGTTGCCACAGCGCTTCGCCCTTGTGCACCAGGCCTTCCACGCGTGCGCCCAGGTTGCCCTCGGTGCCCTCGCCAAAAGCGGCCAGCGATTGCTCCATGTAGCCGAGCGCCTGCTCCGGCTGGCCCAGGCGGAACAGTGCCCAGCCTTTGCTGTCGAGGATAAATGGGTCGTCCGGCGAGTGAACCAGCGCCTCGTCGATCATCGCCATGCCGCGCCCGACCATCCAGTTCGCATCGACCAGCGCATAGCCAACCTCGTTCAGGTTCTCCTTGGCGAGCGGCGCCAGGCCAAGCGCGATATCCAGCTGCCTGTCGTCCCGGCCGGCAATCGCCAGGTCGATCAGCTTGCGCCGCACGCGCGCCTGGAAATTCGCACTGATTTCGTCTTTGCCGGCCTCGTAGCTGGCCAGCATCTGCCGGAACACGGCCGCCGGCCCGGCGCTGGCGGGCAGGGCGGCGATGGTCTCGGACTGGCGCTTGCACCAGGCATATTGGGCCGCATCCATACTGCCAAACTCATAGTCCAGGCTGATCGTCTGGGCCTTGTGGCTTTGCGCATAGTAGGTATAGCCGCGGCTATCCGTCCTGTTGCAGAACAGGAAACCGTCCTTGAGGTCGAGCACATAGGGCAGGCCGCCCATGGGATGATTGCTGGTCTCGCCGCGCAGCAAAAACGACTCCCCGAAATCCCCTTCGCCGATGATCGGGTTGAGGATCCACTTGCCCTTTGGATAGCGCTTGGGCAGCCGCACCGACACGGTATTGCCCTGCTTGTCGGTGATGCCGAAGATCACACTGTCCTGCTCGTTCGGCTTTGGCATGACGCCTGCGATCCGCTGGCCCGGCAGGAACAAGCGGTAGCGGGCCTCGGGCAGGGGCCGGTCGGTGGCCGGATCGCGCAGCACGAACCGGTGCACCTGCGCGCCTTCGCCGAGCGTGCCCGGCTGGTGGTAGTCACGCGCCAGGGTCAGGGCGGGAATGGTTGCCACAGCCAACAGGACTGCGCCCTTCAGGTAAAGCGTCTTGCTTCTCATTGTCTTGGTATTCAAGTTGAATTGGATTCGGGCGATTGGATTCGGGCGCTCAGGCGCCCATGCCGCTGGCGCGCAGGCTGCCCAGCATGCCGTGCAGGTCATGGCTCATGACCGCCAGGAACGCCACCAGCCCGAGGTAGTACAGCGTATAGGTCAGGCGCATTTCCGCGCTGATGGTGTAATAGGCGCGGTTCTCCGGGGCCCGCGGATCGTAGCGCCAGGCCTTGAGCAATTGCGGGGCCGCCAGCAGCGCCACCAGGATCAGGATCGGGCTGGGGCGCCACAGGAACATCGCCACCAGCACCGGCACGCCAAGGAACCAGATGCGCGGCGACAGCACCGCGGTGACGCGCCCGCCATCGAACGGCGAGAGCGGGATCAGGTTGAACAGGTTGATAAAGAAGCCCGCATAGGCCAGCGCCAGCATCAGGCCGCTGCCGGTGCCGCGGCCGATGTAATAGCAGGCCAGCGCGCCCAGGGTGCCAACCACCGGCCCCGCCAGCCCGATATAGGCCTCGGTCTCGACGTCGACCGGCTGGTCCTTGAGTTCGACCCAGGCCCCGACGAACGGAATGAAGGTGGGCGCGCCCACGGCCAGCCCGCGGCGGCGCGCGGCCAGGAAATGGCCCATCTCGTGGACAAAGATCAGCAGCACGAAGCCGGCGGCATAGCGCCAGCCGAAGATCAGCGCATAGGCGCCGATCGACAGCAGCATGGTGCCGCCCGTGGTCAGCAGCTTGCCCATCTTCAGGCCGCCCATGAGCAGGAGCAGCAGTTTGGTCATGGGTACAACTCCGTCGCCGAAGGGCGGGAATGCGGCTTCACTTCGGCTCTGCGGGACCGGACGGCTTGCGCTTGAACCACTTGGTGGCGGAATAGCCGATGCCCGCCACTGCCAGCATGATCACCTTGGCGAACTTGGCGAAGAACGCCGCCAGGATGGCCAGCAGGCCCAGCTTCTTCGCCGCTACCCCGCCGATCAGCGCGGCCAGCCCGTATTCCGCCACCTTGTCCGTGCTGGAATTGAAATCCGCATAGGCCTTGCCCTCGGAGAAGTCGAGGTTGGACAGCAACGTGCGCACCACGGGCTTGTTGGCGTCGACCTGGTCGCGCGCGGTGATCAGGTTCAGGCTGACGTAGCCTTCCCGCCCGAGCGCATAGGTGTTGTAGTTGACGGATTGCGGGGCATCGGCCGGCTGGCCTTTCTCGCGTGCCGACATCGACCAGATCAGCCGATGGCTGGCCGCCTCATAGTGGGGCCGCTCCACCCAGCCGACGATCTCAAGCCCGCGGATGCCGCGCTTCTCCCGCTCCTCGTTGGCGGCTTCCGTGCCTTCCTTGAGCGATTTGAAGAGATCGTCGACATTCCAGTCCTTGGCGTCGTCGTCGCGGATGTAGCCCGAGGGCTCGTACTTGGCCACCACCATCCAGTCGTCGTCGCCGGCGGGCAGCACCAGGCCGAGCAGCCGCTCGTCGGTGAGGTTGCCCATGGCGTGCATGAGCTTGCCGGCGGCCGGCTGGGGAATGAAAACTTCCTTGGCCGGCAGCTTCAGTGTGGCCTGTTCGCCCAGTTTTACCGTGGCCGGACCCGCCTGGGCGCTGGACTGCGCTGCCTGCCAGGCTGCCTCCATCTCCTTTTCCTTGCTCTCGCTGCCTTGCGCCAGCAGGCTGCCGGAAGCTAGGAGGCTCATCCCGCATGCCAGGCCGGCCAGCACGCCACGCAACTCGTGACCCATCATTCCCACAATGACTTCTCCCTTCACTTGATTATTTGTTTGTTTTTTTGTGGCACTGCCTGGGATGGTTGGGGGAAGGGGGGCTTCCTGTGGCCTCGCATGCAGTGCAATTGCCCGATATTTCGGTGGTTGGTGATTTTAGCGTTTTTTTTATTTGCGGCAGGGGAAGGTGATATTGCTTTGCTGGGTTGGTTGCTGTTTTTTTTGTCGGCGGTGGCATTTTGCACCCTCAAAGGGGCATAGGACATCGCTCTGCTGGGGTTGGTCGCTGTTTCTTTGTACGGCGTTGGTTTTTGGACCCAAGAGCCATACGACATCCCCCTGCGGGGGCTGCCGGTCACTCTTCTTTGCGTCGGCAAAGAAGACTAACGAGAAGAAAGCCGACCCTGCCGGGGGCAGAGCAATCGGGCTTATGTGGGCGGTGGTTACGTCGTACGGCCCGTAGTGTTGGCTGGCCTTTGCCATACCGGCTTGGAGGGCATCGTAACTGCATGACCCAATGGTCACGTGGTGGTGCCCCTGATTGCTTTGCGCGGTGAGCATTCGGGCATCTGCCGTTCGCGGTGCGCAGCACCACGATCCTGCCTGCCTTGGTGGTTTCGTGGTTTTGTCTCTGGCGGCGGGCGCCAGGGCATGTGATGCCCTGCCGTACCGGCGCGAGCGGCATCTTGCTTCCCCCCTCTGGTTTCGTGGTGGGCACCGTGGCCCGTCCGCGAGGTCCGCGCTTGCACCTCACCGCGCTCGTCCTCCGAGACAAAACCACGAAACCAGCCACATCCGAAACGGCGCAGCACTTCGCACCGCGAACGGCAGATGTGTGAATGGTCACCGCAAGCGAGGTCAGGGGCTGCACCACGTAACCATTGGGTCATGCAAATGCGATGCTCTTCGAGCCGGTAGGATTCGCTAGCCAGCACTCCGGGCCGTACGACGCAACCACGGAGGCCGGACAGCCTTATTGCTCTGCTCCCGGCAGGGTCGGCTTTCTTCTCGTTAGTCTTCTTTGCCGACGCAAAGAAGAGTGACCGGCAGCCCCCGCAGGGGGATGTCGTATGGCCCTTGGATCCAAAAACCATCGCCGATGAAATAAACAGCGACCAGCCCCGCAGGGCGATGTCGTACGGCCCTTGGGTCCAAAAACCAACGCCGTACAAAGAAACAGCGACCAACCCAGCAGAGCAATGTCGTATGGCAATTGGGTGCAATAACCATCGCCGTACAAAGAAACAGCGACCACCCCCCCAAAAACCAAAACTCACCCAAACACCCCCCTAATCATCCCCCCGATCTCATGCCGCCGAGCCACCGGCATCCGCGAAGCCGTAGACACAATACTGATCGCCGCTTCCCCGGCAAAAGGCAACGCAAACGCATACCCCACCCCCGCCACGCCCCCCGCGCCAGCCAGCGCATATCCCAGCTTGCGACTGCGCTCCACACCGCGCTGCAGCTTGAGCAGGCTAAGTCCGCTCCCCTCGTACTCAGCCCGATGCCGTTCATAGTGCGCGACGATCTCCTCATCGTCGAGCTTGGCCAGCAGCGCCATGCTGGCAGTTCCCTGGCCCAGCAGGCGGGTGCTCCCGTTGAGCAGATGGAAATGCTGTACGCGGTGGCTGCCTTCCTCGGCGTGCATGCAGTAACCATGGTCGCCGATGCGCACGATCAGGAACACCGTATCGCCGGTCTTGCGCGCCAGCGCTTTCATGCGCGTGGCGCAGGCGCTGGCCAGTGGCGAGCGGTTCATGGTGCGCAGGCCCAGCGCCATGGCTGCCATGCCCAGCCGGAAGCGCTTGCCTGGCTCGTCCTGCACGGCGAATCCCGCGTGGGTGAGGTAGCGCAGCATGCGGTGGGCCGTGGTGCGGTCGATGCCGGTCTGCGCCACCAGTTGCGGCAGGGTCAGGCCTGACTCGTGGTGTTCGGCCAGCAGGCAGAGCAGGGTAAACGCGCGGTCCAGGCTCTGGACGCCGGGGATGGCTGGAGACGGCGGGGAGGGCGGGGAGGGCGGGGACGAGGGCGTAGGCAGGGCGGGCACAGGCAGCATCCGGAGGTGCATCAAAGACGAGTTTGTGCACATTATGCACAAATCACCATGTTGCGCTTGTCGTGCCACCGCGGGTGGTTTGGAATCGATGCATTCCTTGTCCAATGCCCAGCGCCATGCTTCCCATCGAGTCCCGGATCGATCCCGCCAGTCCCGCCTTTGCCAGCCAGCGCGCTGGCATGCAAGCCCTGATCGAGCGGCTGCGCGCGCTGGAGCAGCGCGCCGTTGCCGCTTCCGAACGTGCCCGCCCGTCCTTCGCCAGGCGTGGTGCGTTGCTGCCGCGCGAGCGCCTGGCGCGCTTGCTGGATCCCGCTACCGCTTTCTTGCCGATCGCCAACCTGGCGGGCTACGGCATGGATGATCCCGATCACGACACCTCCATCCCCGGCGGCTCGCTGGTGGCCGGCATCGGCCTTGTCCAGGGCGTGCGCGCGATGGTGGTGGCGACCGATTCCGGCATCGATGCCGGCGCCATGACCGAGGGCGGCAACCTCAAGCTGATGCGCTGCCAGGAGATCGCCCTGGAAAACCGCCTGCCGTTCATCCACCTGGTGGAGTCGGCCGGCGCCAACCTGCGCAAGTACCGCGTAGACAAGTTCGTGCGCGGCGGCGGCATCTTCTACAACCTGGCGCGCCTGTCCGCTGCCGGGCTGCCGGTGATCACCGTGGTGCACGGCTCGTCCACCGCGGGTGGGGCTTATATGCCGGGCTTGTCCGACTACGTGGTGATGGTGCGCGGCCGCGCCCGTGCCTTCCTGGCCGGGCCGCCGCTGCTCAAGGCCGCCACCGGCGAGATCGCCACCGACGAGGAGCTTGGCGGCGCCGACCTGCACGCCACCGTCAGCGGCCTGGCGGAATTCCTGGCCGAGGACGACGAGCATGCCATCGCGCTGGCGCGCGACGTGGTGGCCAGCCTGGACTGGCCGGCCGTGGCGCCGCGCCAGCCCCAGCCGGCGCAGCCGCCGCGGCTGGACGCGGGCGAGCTCGATGGCGTGATGACGCTGGATGTGAAGAAGCCCGTGGACATGCTGGAGATCATCGGCCGCCTCACCGACGACTCCGCGTGGCTTGCGTTCAAGCCGGACTATGGCACGGCCACCGTCTGCGGCCGTGGCCGCATCGAGGGCCATGCCGTGGGCTTTATCAGCAATAACGGCCCGATCGACCCGGCGGGCGCGACCAAGGCCGCGCAGTTTATCCAGGCCTGCAACCAGAGCGGCACGCCGATCGTGTTCCTGCAGAACACCACCGGCTTTATCGTCGGCCGCGCCTCGGAAGAAGCCGGCATGATCAAGCATGGCGCCAAGATGATCCAGGCGCTGTCGAACTCCACGGTGCCGCAGGTCACGATCTACTGTGGCGCATCGTTTGGCGCGGGCAACTTTGGCATGTGCGGCCGGGGCTTTCGCCCGCGCTTTTGCTTCTCGTGGCCCAACGCGCGCACCGCGGTGATGGGCGGCGAGCAGGCTGCCATGACGCTGGAGATCGTGGCGCGCCAGCAGGCCGAGCGCAAGGGCGTGGCGGTGGACGAAGCGCGCCTGGCGCAGCAGACCGGCGAGATCGTCGCCAACTTCGAGCGCCAGGCCAGCGCCTTCGTCACCAGCGGGCTGTTGCTGGACGACGGCGTGATCGACCCGCGCGACACCCGCGCCGTGCTGGCCTTCGTGCTGGCTACCGCCCGCGAGGCCGAAGCGCGCGCGCCGCGCGCCATGCAATTTGGCGTGGCGCGGTTCTGATCGCCGCGCCGCGAACACACTGACAAGAAAACCGGAGACCTCCCACATGCTATACACCGAAGACCATCGCAACATCATGGACAGCATCCGCCGCTTCGTGTCGGCCGAGATCGATCCGCATGTCGACGCGTGGGAAGCCGCGGAGATCTTCCCCGCGCACGCGTTGTTCAAGCAGATGGGCGAGCTCGGCTTTCTTGGCATCACCAAGCCGGTGGAGTACGGCGGCCTTGGCCTCGACTTCTCCTACGCGGTGGCGGCTGCCGAGGCCCTGGGCTATGTGCATGCGCAAGGCATCGGCATGGCGGTGGGCGTGCAGACCGACATGGCTACGCCGGCGCTGACGGCCTTCGGCTCCGATGCGCTCAAGCGCGAGTTCCTGGCCCCGGCCATCGCCGGCGAGGCGGTGGCGGCGATCGGCGTGTCGGAGGCCGGTGCCGGCTCCGATGTGGCATCGCTCAAGACCCGCGCGCGCCGCGATGGCGACGACTACGTGATCAGCGGCTCAAAGATGTGGATCACCAACGGCACCCAGGCTGACTGGATCTGCCTGTTGTGCAATACCTCCGATGGCCCGGTGCACAAGAACAAGTCGCTGATCATCGTGCCGCTCAAGCAAGGCGGCAAGCGCACCCCCGGCGTCGAGGTGCAGAAGATCAAGAAGTTCGGCATGTGGTGCTCGGACACCGCGCAGATCTTCTTTGACGAAGTGCGGGTGCCGGTGCGCAACCGCATCGGCGAAGAGGGCATGGGCTTTATCTACCAGATGAAGCAGTTCCAGGAAGAACGCCTGAATGGCGCGGCGCGCCGGCTCGCCTGCAACGCGCTGATCGAGGAAACCGCCGACTACCTGCGCCAGCGCATTGCCTTTGGCAAGCCCTTGCTGGACAACCAGTTCATCCAGTTCAAGCTGGCCGAGCTCAAGACCGAGATGGAGGCCCTGCGCGCGCTGGTCTACATGGCGACCAGGACCTACATCGACGGCGGCGACGTGGTGGAGCTGGCGTCCATGGCCAAGCTCAAGGCCGGGCGGCTGTCGCGCGAGGTGGCCGACTGGTGCATGCAGTTCCAGGGCGGCATGGGCTACACGTGGGACAACCATGCCTCGCGCGCGTATCGCGATTTCCGGCTCGGCTCCATCGGCGGCGGCGCCGACGAGGTGATGCTGACCGTGATCGCCAAGCAGATGGGGCTGATGACAAAAGGCTGACCGCCCGCCATCGCCTGCTGTTCCAAGTCTTCTCATCTCTCCAGTCATGACCAACGCAGTCAATACAGATGCCGGCAATTTCGCCAATGACGCCCACGTCGTGATCGTGCGTGACGCCCAGGGCGTGCTGTTCGTCACCCTCAACGTGCCCGCCACGCGCAACGCGCTCGCGCCGGAAGTGGTCGCCGCGCTGGCGCGCGCCGTAGAGCGCGCCGAGACCGACACCACGGTGCGCGCGCTGGTGTTGCGCGGCGCCGGCGGCGTCTTCTGCGCGGGCGGCAATGTCGGCAATTTCAAGGCGAGGCTGGACGCGGGCGATGCGCCGCAGGACCCGGTGGCGAGCCGCAACCGCGAGTTCGGCTACTTCATGCAGCGCCTGGCTGCGCTTCCCGTGCCCGTGGTGGCGGCAGTGGAGGGCGCGGCCATGGGCGGCGGCATGGGACTGAGCTGCGCCGCCGATATCGTGCTGGCCACGCGCGACGCGCGCTTTGCTCTGTCGGAAACGTCGCTGGGCATCATTGCCGCGCAGATCGCGCCCTTCGTGGTGGCGCGCATCGGCGCGGCGGCCACGCGGCGCCTCGGCTTGTCCGGCGAGCGCGTCAACGGCGACACGGCGGTGGCGCTGGGGCTGGCCGATGCGCTGGCCGAGGACAGCGCCGCCCTCGATGCGTTGCTGGCCGAGTGGCTCACGCGCATCTGCCGCTGCGGGCCACAAGCCAACCGCGCCTTCAAGCCGCTGGTGGCGCGCACCGGACAGGTTGCGCAGGGCGCCTTGCTGGACGAAGCCTCGTACCTGTTCGCCCAATGCATGCGCAGCGAAGGCGCTGAAGGCATTCAGGCTTTTCGCGACAAGCGCGATGCCGCGTGGGTGGTGCGCTTTGACGCCGCCGCCGTGCGCGCGGCGCAGGCCACGCAGGGCTGAACGCACACAACCTTATCCAGATACTCCGCATCCCGAGACGCCTCATGTCCGCTACCAGCCGACCCTTCCACACTTTGCTCGTCGCCAATCGCGGCGAGATCGCCATGCGCATCATGCGCACGGCGCGCCGCCTTGGCCTTGCCACCGTGGCGGTCTACTCCGAGGCCGATCGCCATGGCCCGCACGTGGCGTACGCCGACCGGGCGGTGCGCATCGGCGACGCCGCGCCGCGCGCGTCCTACCTGAACATCGCCGCCCTCATCGAGGCGGCGCGCCGCAGCGGCGCGGATGCGGTGCATCCCGGCTACGGCTTCCTGGCGGAGAACGCAGGGTTCGCCGACGCGGTGGCGCAGGCGGGCCTGGTCTTCGTCGGCCCGCCTGCCACCGCCATCCGCGCCATGGGCAACAAGGCCGAGGCCAAGCGCCTGATGCTGGCCGCGGACATGCCCTGCATCCCCGGCTACCAGGGCGAGGCGCAGGATGATGCCGCGCTACTGCAGGCCGCCGCGCCCATCGGCTTTCCGCTGATGGTGAAGGCCGCGGCCGGCGGCGGCGGACGCGGCATGCGCCTGGTGCACGACGCCCATGCCTTGCCCGGCGCGCTGGCAAGCGCCCGTTCCGAGGCTACGGCCGCCTTCGGCTCCGGCCAGCTGATCCTGGAGCGCGCGGTGATCGCGCCGCGCCATGTGGAGATCCAGGTCTTTGCCGATACGCAGGGCCATGTGATCCACCTGGGCGAGCGCGACTGCTCGGTGCAGCGCCGCCATCAGAAGGTGGTCGAGGAGGCGCCGTCCCCGGCGGTATCGCCCGCGCTGCGCGCCCGCATGGGCGGCGCGGCGGTGCGCGCCGCGCAGGCCATTGGCTACGTGGGCGCGGGCACCATGGAGTTCCTGCTCGATGGCGACGGCAATTTCTACTTCATGGAGATGAACACGCGCCTGCAGGTGGAGCACGCCGTGACCGAAGCCATCACCGGCTTTGACCTGGTCGAGTGGCAGCTGCGTGTGGCAGCCGGCGAGCCGCTGCCGGTCACGCAGGAGCAGGTCGCGCTGCGCGGCCACGCCATCGAGGTGCGGTTGACCGCCGAGGACGTGGCCGCCGGCTTCCTGCCGCAAGGCGGCCCGGTGCTGCGCTGGCGCGCGCCGGGCGCGGGGCACGATGTGCGGGTGGATCATGCGCTGCAGGAGGGCGGGGAGATCCCGGTTCACTACGATTCGATGGTAGCCAAGCTGGTGGCCCATGGCGCCACCCGCGAGCAAGCACGCCGCAAGCTGCTGCGCGCGGTGGAGCAGACGGTGCTGCTGGGCGTGGCCAGCAACCAGGGCTTTCTTGCCGATTGCCTGGCGCACGAGGCCTTTGCGGGCAACCAGGTGCATACAGGATTCGTCGACACGCATATGCAGGCGGCACTGCGCGCAACGCGCCCAGCGCTGGCGCAGGTGGCCTGCGCGGCGCTGGCAGCAGCCGGGCTGCTGGCGGCATCGGCGCGCCCCGCACTGGTGGCGCCGGGTTGCAGCCTTGGCTTGCAGGCGGGAGAGCAACAGTGGCGCGTGGATCTGCGTGCCGTCGCGCAAGGCTGGGAGGTGGCGGTGCGCGGGGGCGAGGGTGAGGGCGAGGGTGAGGGCGATGGCACGTCCGCCGAGATCGTCCGCGTGCGCGTGCTGCGCGCCGACGAGGCGCAAGGCAGCGCGCTGGTGGAATGCAACGGCATGGCGTTGCCGCTGGTATTCGCCACCGAGGGCGATGCCGTGCATCTGTTCAGCGCGGGCCGCGCATGGCGCTTCGCACGCCTGGACCCGCGCCAGAAAAAGCGCAAGCCCGGCGGCGCTGAGCGCGCCGGCGCGCTGCTGGCGCCGCTGAGCGCGCGCATCGTGGCCGTGAAGGCGGCAGCGGGCGAGCCGGTGCAGGCGGGCCAGGTGCTGGTGGTGCTGGAGGCCATGAAGATGGAGCACGCCATCGTCGCGCCGTTCGACGGCGTGATCGCGCAGCTGCATGCCCGGGAGGGCGGGCAGGCGCGCGCGGGTAGTTTGCTGGTGAAGGTGGACGCAGGTGCGCAAGCATGAACACCACAAACGGCACACCCAATACGGCACGCACCGTGCGCATAGGCGGCGCTTCCGGTTTCTGGGGCGATTCCGCCATCGCCACGCCGCAACTGCTGGCCGTTCCGGGCCTGCAATACCTGGTCTACGACTACCTGGCCGAGACCACCATGTCGATCCTGGCCCGCGCCCGCGCCAAGGACCCCGCGCTGGGCTACGCCACGGACTTCGTGCAGGCCGCGATGGCGCCGCACCTCGGCCAGATCCTGGCGCGCGGCATCCGCGTGATTGCCAATGCCGGCGGCCTCAACCCCCAGGCCTGCCGCGACGCGGTGATGGCCGCCGCCGCGCGGCAAGGGCTGGCACCCAAGGTGGCGGTGGTCAGCGGCGACGATGTATTGCCCGCCTTCGAGGGCTGGCGCGCCGCGGGCCTTACCGATCTCCATACCGGCGCCACGCCGCCTGCCGAGCTGATGTCCGCCAACGCCTACACCGGCGCGCAAGGCATCGCCCGCGCGCTGGCGATGGGCGCCGATATCGTCATCACGGGCCGCTGCGTCGATAGCGCGGTAGTGGTCGGCGCGCTGGCGCACGAGTTCGGCTGGCAATGGCACGACTGGGACCGGCTCGCCGCCGGCACGCTGGCCGGCCACGTCATCGAGTGCGGGGCGCAGGCCACCGGCGGGTTGTTCACCGACTGGCAGCGCGTGCCGGACTGGGACCGCATCGGCTACCCGGTGATCGACTGCGCGCAGGACGGCAGCTTCGTGCTCTCCAAGCCCGAGGGCACCGGCGGCCTGGTCGATCCCGCGGCCGTGGCGGAGCAGGTCCTGTACGAGGTGGGTGACCCCGGCAACTACCTGATGCCTGACGTCACTTGCGACTTCCGCATGGTGCGCACGGCGTTGCTGGCCCCCGGGCAGGTGCGCGTGCATGGCGCCCGTGGCCGCGCCCCCGGCGCGAGCTACAAGGCCAACGGCACCTGGCAGGACGGCTACCAGCTCAGCCTGATGATGGCGATCCGCGGCATTGACGCACCCGCCAAGGCCCGCCGCACCGCCGACGCGCTGCTGGCGCGCACCCGCGCCATGCTGGCCGCCAACGGCTTGGCGGACTACAGCAGCACCGTGGTGGAACTGCTCGGCTGCGAGTCGCAATATGGCCCGCATGCCCGCGTGCTGCCCACTCGCGAGGTGGTGCTGCGCATCGGCGCGCGCCATGCGCAGGCCAAGGCGCTGCGCTTCCTGCAGCGCGAAGGCTCGTCGGCGGGCACCTCGATGGCCGCCGGCACCCGGTCATCCTTCGCCGGCCGTGTCGATATCCAGCCGGTGGTCAAGGTGTTCTCCTTCCTGGTGCCGAAGGCGGAAGTACGGATGCAGGTCGCGCTGGACGGCCAGACGCAGGCGCTTGCCTGCGCCGCCGTCGTGGGCGAGCTGACGGCGCCGGCCGCGCTGGCGGTGGTGCCGGCGCCCGCCATTCCCGGCGGGCCGCGCGTCACCGTGCCGCTGGTCACGCTGGCCTATGCGCGCAGCGGCGACAAGGGCGACGACGAGAACATCGGCGTGATCGCCCGCCAGCCAGCGTATCTGCCGCTGCTGCGCGAGCAGCTCACCCCGGCTGCGGTGCGCGGGTATTTTGCGCATCTGGTCGAGGGCGAGGTGGAATGCTTCGAGGTACCCGGCTTGCACGCCCTTAACTTCCTGCTGCACCGCGCGCTGGGCGGCGGGGGCGTGGCCAGCCTGCGCTCCGACCCGCTCGGCAAGAGCTACGCGCAAATGCTGCTCGATTTTCCGCTCACGGTGCCGCAAGACTGGGCGTAGGCCGGCGGCTGCCATTCCATGGCATCGGCCGCCAGGCAAGCACGGCGGACCGAAGCCATCCCGACCTGATGGAGCAGACATGAAAAAAACCATGACCCCCGGCTTGCTGACAAACCTGCGATATGGCCGGTTTGCTCCCTTCTCCCATTTGTGGGAGAGGGAGCCCCGTGCCCGTGGCCTGTGGATGAACGCATGCCTGATCGCCGCCGCGCTGGCGTGCGGCCTGAGCGCCACGGCGCGCGCCGAGGCGCCGTATCCGTCAAAGCCCGTGCGCGTGGTGGTGCCCTACACCCCGGGCGGCGTGTCCGACGCCGTGACGCGGCTGGTCATGCAAAAGCTGGCCGAGCGCCTGGGCCAGCCCGTGGTGGTCGAGAACCGCCCCGGCGCCAACGGCATGATCGGCTCTGACAACGTGGCCAAGTCCGCGCCCGACGGCTACTCGCTGCTGGTGGTGGTGGCCGCGCATGCCATCAACCCCAGCCTCTACCCCAAAATGAGCTACGACCCGGTCAAGGACCTCACGGGCGTCAGCCAGATCGGGCGCATCCCGCTGCTGCTGGTGTCCAGCGCCCAGTTGCCGCCCGGCAGCGTGAAGGCGCTGGTGGCCTGGGGCAAGGCCAATCCCGACAAGATGACCTACGCCTCCAGCGGCAACGGCTCCGGCGCGCATCTGGCCGGCGAGCTGTTCTCGCAAGCGGTCGGCATCAAGATGACCCACGTGCCCTATAAGGGCGTGTCGCCGGCGTTGCCGGACCTGTTCTCCGGGCAGGTGGCGATGATCTTCGATTCCGTGCAGACCATGATGCCGCAGGTGAAAGCCGGCAAGCTCAAGGCGCTGGCGATCACCAGCGCCACGCGCTGGCCGGCCGCGCCCGACGTGCCGACCATGGCCGAGGCAGGCTATCCGGCCGTGACGGCCAGCAGCTGGATCGGCCTGATCGCGCCCGCCAGGACGCCCAGGCCGGTGCTGGCAAAGCTCTCGGCCGAGATGGATGCGGTGCTGCACCAGCCAGAGGTGAAGGCGCGCCTGATCGAGTACGGGATCGATCCGGTAGGCGGGACGCCCGACCAGTTCCAGGCATTCATCAAGGAAGAGGCCGGGCGGTGGGGCGAGGTAGTGAAGAAGGGCGGCATCCACGTCGAGTGACGGGTGGCAGAGGCCGCCGTCGTCATGGCGCGCCGCCTTGGCCCTTTGGTCCTTTGGTCCTTTGGTCCTTCAGGGCTAGCCGACCAGCTTGAGCAGCGCGGGCACTGTGAGCACGGCGGTGTAGTAGCCCATGAACTGCACGCCGGTATTGAAGCCGATCGCCCTGGAGAGCAGCCCGCCCAGCAAGCCCATGGTCAGGATGACCAGCAGGCCAAGGAACTGGCCTTCCCAGACGCTGATGACCAGGATCAGGCCGACGAAGGTGGCGATGATGGCTTCATGCGACACCTTGCGCGACACGAACAGGGCGGCGCTGCGCGCGTAGTTCATGGCAAACGGGTAGGACACCAGCGCGGCTAGCAGCACGGCCAGCAGCCCGTAGCCGAGAAACTCCCAGTGGTTCAGCAGGTTGTGCAGGTTGTGGGTCTGGCCGGCGCCGGCGTCCACGGTGTAGACGGGCGGCGCGTTGAACAGCGGCGCGGCGGGGCCGGCAGCAACCGGGCTGAGCGGCAAGCCGAAGGCGATGAGCGGGATCAGGGCCTCGGCAATATAGGTGGCTTCCGTGATGCCATTGCGTGCGCTGAGCACGGTGGTCAGGCGGTGATAGGCGTGCTTGACCCGTGCCCCCACGATCTCGCCGAGGACCACGGTCATGGCGACCGGGCTGAACACGAACGTCGCGCTCGACACGGTGGCGGTGGCCACGGTCCATTTCACCTGGCTGCGATCTAGCACCTTGAACGGATTGGGGAAGTACCCCGACCAGCCTTTGACGTCAGGCGCCAGCGCGAACGTGCGCACGCGGTCCCGCTGCATGCGCGGGCGATCCACCGGGGAGATGGAGGAGAAGAGATCCGCAATGAGTGGGCCGATGGCGATGCCCAGGAAGTAGCTGATGCTGAGCTTGACGCCGAACTTCGCCGTCAGCGTCTGCAACGCCACGATGACCACGACAAAGGGCACCAGCGTGGCCACCGAAGCCCACCTGCCGGCGGAGCTGTAGGCGATGATCACGGCGGCCACCACGAAGATCCACGGCGCGGCCTTGGTGATCGCCGAGCCGAACGGCGCGAGCAGGACGGCGAAGAGCACCGCCAGCGGCACGGCGATAAACGCCGCGATGAGCGCGCCCGAGATCATCTTGCGCAGCGCGATATGCGGCACGCCCAGGTTGCGCAGGTGGTTGGCGTCCTGCAGCAGCGGCGTGGCCATCGTGTCGCCGGGGATGCCGAGCAGCGCGGTCGGGATGGCGTGGGTCATGTGCTTGGCGACGGCGCCGGCGAGGAAGAACGTGAAGACCCCCTCGGGCGGCACGCCCAGCAACACCACCAGCAGCGTCAGCGGCGCCAGCGTGGTGGTTTCATCGGTGCCGGAGATCAAGCCGATCGCCGCAAAGACGACGGCGCCGGCCAGCCCCATGCCGGCGGCAATGAGGATGTGGGTAAGCAGTGCAGATTCGATCATGATGAGCCTTCGATATCCTGGATATCCGTGGGCCGGCGTTCAAGCCAGGTTGGACCGGGGACTGACGGGCGTGGTGTGTGTGGTGGGCGTGGAGAGCGCCACGTCCTGCGCCGGCTGCGGCACGCCGTTGCGGCGCTCGCGCGCGGCGAAGAGCTCGAAGAGTTGCAGCTCCTTGAGCTCCTGCACCACGGGCGCGGGAAGGTCCGCGATGGCGCCGAGCCCGCCGGCTTCCTCCGCGAGCTTGTCCAGCACTTGCTCGCGCCAGGTCGGATCGGCGGCCTCGCCTTCGATCACTTCCCGCTTGGGCCGGAACAGGCAGGCGCAGATGAGGCCCGCGAGCAGGCAGCCTGCCAGGCCGGCCAGCATGGCGTAGGCACGCGCCAGCTCCGGTGTCTTGACCAGCCCGTTGAGCACGCGGCTGGCGAGCAGGAATCCCGTCAGGCTGACCACGGCCCCGATGGCGATGGACCACGCCAGGTGCCGGGTATCCGCGGTGTCTCCCCAAACCTCGACGAGACGCCGCGCCGAGGGCGCTTGCTGTGTATTCATTTACATGTCTCCGGATGTGGCTGGCATCCCGGTGCGTGCTTGCATGCTTGCGCGCGTCGATGCCAGCTCTGGTTCTTGTTGTTCGCCGCGGCTGTGCCGCATGTTCCTGCTTACCTGCTTACCTGCTTACCTGCTTACCTGCTTACCTGCTTACCTGCTTACCTGCTCCTGAGCGCCGCCAGCAACGCTACCGCCCGGTCGGTGCGCACGTCTTTCTCCTCGGCCATGCGCTTTGCAATGCTGTCGACCTCGTCGCCGGTGGCGCCGGCCACCAGCGCGATATTGCGCGCATGCAGCGCCATGTGGCCGCGCTGGATGCCCTCGGTAGCCAGCGCCCGCAGCGCGCCAAGATTCTGCGCCAGGCCCACCGCGACCGCGGTCTCGCCGAGTTCCTGGGCGGATTTGACGTCGAGGATCTTCAGCGCCAGGCGTGCCAGCGGATGCGTCTTGGTGGCACCCCCGACCAGGCCCACCGGCATCGGCATTTCGATGGTGCCGACCAGGGCGCCGCCGGTGTCTTTCTCCCAGTGCGTCAGAGACGTATAGCGGCCGCCGCGGCAGGCATAGGCATGGGCGCCGGCCTCGACCGCGCGCCAGTCATTGCCGGTCGCCACGATCACGGGGTCGATGCCATTCATGATTCCCTTGTTGTGCGTGGCGGCCCGGTAGGGGTCGATGGCGGCAAAGGTATACGCGTCGATCACGCCCTCGATGATCTCGGCGCCGCTGCGCTCCTTGGTGGCGAGCACCTCCGGCGTCAGCCGCACGCGTGCGCGTGCCAGCCGCAGGTCGGCCAGGTTGGAGAGGATGCGCAGCCGCACGGAGCCGCCGGTGATGTTCTCCACAAGCGGCGAAACGGCTTCGGCCATGGTGTTTACCGTGTTGGCGCCCATGGCATCGCGCACATCCACGATCAGGTGGATCACAACCATGGCCCCGCGCGGCGTATCGGGGAAGACGTGGACCTCGATATCCTTGCAGCCGCCGCCAAGGCCAATCAGCACCTTGTCGCGGCTGTTTGCCACGTCCAGGATCGCGGCCCGCTGCTTCAGCAAGGCCTGCCGGGCGCCGTAAGGGTCCGTGACGCCCAGGACCTGCACCTGCGCCCGCATCAGCGGACCTGTGCTGGAAGCCTCGAAGCCGCCGCATTCGCGCGCCAGCTTGGCCATGAACGAGGCCGCGGCCACCACCGACGGCTCTTCCACCACCATCGGCACCAGCACGTCCCGGCCATTGACCTGGAAGTTGCCCGCGACGCCAAACGGCAGCTCAAATGTGCCGATCACATTCTCGATCATGCCGTTGGCGAGTTCGACACCCAGGGCGCCGGGCTCGGCCACGAGCCGGATGTCGTGCGCCGACAAGGCGGCGGCATCGCCTACGTAGGCCAGGCGCTGGGCAGGCGTCATGGCGCGGAAATTGGGCAGGCGAGAATCGGTCACCATCGGTGTCTCCGTGAGTGGGTTTGGAATGGAGACAGTTTAGGTACACTGTACCAGCATAAAAAGGTACAGTTGGGCAGGACAGTTTGATCCAGCCTTCCGGAGCACAAGCCGATGACGAACCCCAGATCCCCCTCGATTGCCACCGTGCTGGCCGATGCCATCGAGCGGCAGATTGTCGAAGGCGCTTACCGCACCGGCGACAAGCTGCCCTCGCTCAGGGAGCTGGCGCAGCTGCACGGGTACAGCAAGAACACGGTCGTCGCCGCGTTCGAGATCCTGGTGGGGCGCGCCCTGGTGGAACCCCGGCGCGGCGCGGGCTACTTCGTGCTCGCGCGGCCGGCCAAAGCGCCGCGGGACGAAGATGCCGGTTCGCTGCGGCGCGCGATGGACATCGTCTGGCTGATGCGCGAGCAATTGAAGAGCAGCCCGGACGTGCTGGCGGTGGGCGATGGGTTTCCGCCGGTGGCGTGGCTAGCGGAGGCGCGCCTGGACAAGTACCACCACAAGGTGGTGCGCACCGGCCTGGGCGCCTTGTTCCGCTACGGCAATCGCTTCGGCTACGGGCCCCTGCGCGATCACCTGGTGCGCAAGCTGGGCGACCTTGGCATCGGCGCCGATCCCCGGCAGATCGTCCTGACGCATGGCGCCAACGATGCCATCGACCTGGTGATACGGTATTTCCTGCCGGCCGGCGCGACGGTCCTGGTCGACGATCCCGGCTATTACCCGCTGTTCGGCAAGCTCAAGCTGGCTGGCGTCAGGATTGTCGGCGTGCCGCGCCTTGCCGATGGGCCTGACCTGGAGGCGCTGGAGCAGTTGCTGATCCAGGAACGGCCGCGCTTGTTCTTCACCCAGTCCGTCGCGCACAACCCCACCGGCTCGGACCTCTCCGCCGCCAAGGCCTACCGCGTGCTGCAGCTGGCGCAGAAGTTCGACCTGCTGCTGGTGGAAAACGATGCGCTGGCGGATTTCAAGCCCACCACGCTGCCCCGGCTCGCGGCGCTGGATCAGCTGGAGCGGACCATCTATATCGGCAGCTTCTCCAAGTCCGTCTCCGCCGCGTTGCGGGTGGGATTCATTGCCTGCGGTGCGGATCTGGCAAGCGATCTCGCCGATCTCAAGGCGCTGATCCACGTGAGCAGCTCGGAGTACTGCGAGCGCACCGTCGATGTGATCCTGAGCGAAGGGCACTACCAGCGCTACATCACCAAGCTGCGCTCCCGCCTGGCGGAGGCCACCGACAAGGCGCTGGCGCTGTTCGAGCGGCTGGATGCGCGCATCTTTGCGCGGACCGGGCAGAGCTTGTACCTGTGGGGGGCGTTGCCGAACGTGGACGACTCGCTGGTGCTGGCGCAGAGGCTGCTGCCGCAGAAGGTCGTGATCGCCCCGGGCCGCGTCTTCCGCGTGGACTCCGAGGCGACATCGCCGTGGTCGCGCTTCAATGTGGGCGCGGTGCTGGATCCCAGGTTCGAGGCGGCTGTACGCGGCGCGCTGGATCGTTAGCGCAATGCCGCAACGGAATATCCGGCTGGCGCAGGTGATTCACGAAGTACGCGAGATCGGTTGCCGGGCGTGCGGCGCATGGTACTGGAGGCGCGCTTGCATTACCTCTCGTATCCACCTTTGCGCAGCGTCACAGCCCACTATACTGAGCCTAGCGCGCCGAAAGTCACGGCAGCGTCGGGACGACAGCCGCTACCATGCCGGTCATTGTCTCGCCCCCACTTAAACCCATGGAGGTTGAACATGTCGATTCGCATCGGTGACGAAGCGCCCGATTTCACTGCCGATACCACGGAGGGGAAAATCAGTTTCCACGAATGGATTGGGGACAAATGGGCCATCCTGTTTTCCCATCCGAAGGACTTCACCCCGGTCTGTACCACGGAACTGGGCTATATGGCCCGGCTCAAGCCGGAATTCGACCGGCGCAACACCAAGATCATCGGCCTGAGCGTGGACCCGGTCGCGGACCACCAGAAGTGGGTCAAGGACATCGAGGAGACGCAGGGCCACGCCGTCAACTATCCCATGATCGGCGACGTCGACCTCACGGTCGCAAAGCTCTACGACATGATTCATCCGAACGCGAGTGGCGGGCCGCGCACTGCCGTGGACAATGCCACCGTGCGCTCGGTGTTCCTGATCGGGCCGGACAAGAAAGTCAAGGCGATGCTGGTCTATCCGATGAGCGCCGGCCGCAATTTTGACGAAGTGCTGCGGCTGCTGGATTCGCTGCAGCTGAATGCAAAGCACACGGTAGCCACGCCGGTGAACTGGAAGCCGGGCGAAGACGTGATCATCCCCACCTCGGTCTCCGACGACGACGCCAAGAAGAAATACCCGCAGGGTTTCAAGACGCTCAAGCCGTATCTGCGGGTGGTGTCGCAGCCGAAGTAAGGCATGCGTCGGATGGGCTCGCAGTGCGATGGTGGCGCCGGTCCTCCGGCTGGAGGACGGTGCGTATTGTTGTAAGCCCGGTCGTAAGCGCGGTCGTAAGCGCGGTCGTAAGCGCGGTCGCGAACCCGGTCGCATGCCTGGTCGCGAGCGCGCATGCGCTCGTCAGCCCGCGCCTGCCAGCGAAGCCCTCAGTTCATCGCGCTGCGTGAAACTCGGCGTGGCCAGCCAGCCGACGAAGTCGTCGTGCCAGTTCTCCCAGGCGTTTTCGTCGAAGTCGAAGGCCTCGTCCAGGTGCCCGCCGTCGCGCAGGTAGGTGCCGACGATCCGCGTGCCATCCCAGTACGCCGCCACCGCCACGTCGGCGAGGTCCGCCGTGGTCCCGACCGGGAGGTCGCGCAGCAACATGGACAAGTGTGCCTTGAACGATGCGAATTCGTTTGAGGTCATGGCTTGCTCCGCTGATGGGAAGAGTATGTCCAGAGGATGTACCCGTTCCCGGGGCGCGTCAATTCCGAGCGTTGCGCGCCGCACGCAAGGCAGCCAACCGAGCGGCCAACCGAATGGCCAACCGAATGGCCAACTACAGGATTCCCCGCTCCCTCAAGCCCGCGACGTCCTCGTCGCTTAAGCCCAGTTCCGCCCGCAGGGCCGCATCCGTGTGCTCGCCCAGCATCGGCGGGCAGCGCATCGCCACGGGCGTGGCCGAGAACCGCATCGGGCTGCGCAGGCTCGGCGCATTCACGCCGCGCCCGTGCGGCAGTTGCACCAGCAAGCCCCGATGCTTCACCTGCGCATCTTCGAACACTTCGTCGAGCTCGTTGATCGGGCCGCCGGGCACGCCGGCGCGCTCCAGCGACGCCAGCAGGTCCGCCGCGTTCCAGGTGGCCACTCGCTCGGCAATCGTCTCGCGCAGCGTATCGCGGTTGGCAACCCGGTTGGCGTTCTGCATGTAACGCGGATCAGCGGCCAGCTCGGGCATGCCGAGCAGCTTGCACAGCGCGGCGAACTGGCCGTTGTTGCCGGAGGCAATGATCAGGTGGCCGTCGCGGCAGGCAAAGACTTCGGAGGGCGCGGCCACGGGGTTGCTGTTGCCGGCGCGCCGGGGCAGCTTGCCGGTCATCTGGTAGCCCAGCGCCAGGTGGCCATTGACGGCGACCGAGGCATCGAGCATGGCGGCATCGATGTACTGGCCTTCGCCGGTGGCCTGGCGGTGGTAGAGCGCGCCTAGCAGGGAGACGGTGGCGTACAGGCCGGTGAGGATGTCGGTGATGGGGATGGCGGTGCGCATCGGCTCGCCGCCAGGGCTGCCGTCCGGCTGGCCGCAGGTGCTCATCAGGCCGGCCATGCCTTGCAGGATGAAGTCATAGGCCGGGCGCGCTGCGTAGGGGCCATCGGGGCCGAAGCCGGTGACCGAGCAATAGATCACATCGGGGCGCACCGCGCGGATGGACTCGTAGTCCAGGCCGTATTTCTTCAGGCTGCCAGCCTTGTAGTTCTCCACCACCACGTCGCAACGGGCGGCCAGCTGGCGTACCAGCTCGGCGCCCTCGGGCCGGGAGATATCGATGGTGAGCGACTGCTTGCCGCGGTTGCAGGCCAGGTAGAAGGCGGAGTCGTTGGTGGCCGCGCCCTGCGCATCGGTCAGGAACGGGCCCATCTTGCGGGTGTCGTCGCCGTCGCCGGGCTTCTCGATCTTGTAGACGGTGGCACCCATGTCGGCCAGGTTCTGCGTGGCCCATGGGCCGGCTACCACCCGCGTCAGGTCGAGTACCTTGATGCCGTCGAGAATTGCGCTCATGTGCTTGCCACCCGGAGGATTGAGATCCCGCATCATTCGCCGGATCGGCCGGCCACGCAATTCGCCAATGCCAAAGCCAGCTTACTGCGGGGCGCAAGCGTGCGTGTGGCCGGCGTGGGGTTGATGCGTATGGTCGGACCCTTGTGCCGGGTGCGCGGGGTGCGCCTGGTGCGGATCGTAGTCGCAGCTCGGGTTGGCTTCGTCGTGCGAATGCGGGGACAGCGCGCCGGGGATGTGCCGGCTGTCGAGTCCGCCGGCGTTGAGCCAGGCCAGCGTGGCCGCGGCGGCACGGTCTATCAGCGTGCCGCACTGGGTGTAGTCGTAGGGGGAGACGTCGAGCGGGCACAGCGGCGGGACCACCGAGATATGCGCGTGATCGGCCCAGCGCTCGAGGTCCTGCACCAGCTGGCGCGCCACCAGCAGCGACAGCGCGTTGAAGGCATGGTCGATGGGCCCGCGCGGCTCGCGCCGCCGCGCGCAGGCAAAGCCTGCCGGCAGCACCACCACGCGTGTGGCGCCCAGGCGGATGGCGGTGGACACCGGCGTGTTGTTGGCCACGCCGCCATCTATCAGTTGCCGCCCGCCCAGCGACACCGGCGGAAACACGCCCGGGATGGCTGCGCTGGCGAGCACCGACTGGACCAGGCTGCCGGAGGACAACACCACCTCCGCGCCGGTTGCCATATCGGTGGCCACCACGTATAGCGGCACTTCAGCGCGCTCCAGTGCAATATCGCCAAAGTGGCGCGACAGCAGGCGCTGCAGCGCGGCGGAGTCGACCAGGTGGGCGCGCTGTCCGCGCAGCATGCCAAACAGGCTGCGCCACGACCACGGCATCACCTCGGCCCGGCGCAAGCCGCGCCAGAGCGTCTCGAGCTGGTTGGTGCCTGCGACATGCGGGTTGCAGGCGTAGTAGGCGCCGTTGATGGCGCCGGCCGAGGCGCCGATCACCAGGTCGGGCTTGACGCCCCACGCCACCAGCTCGCGCAGCATGCCGGCCTCGATGGCGCCGAGGCTGCCGCCGCCTGCAAAGACAAATGCGGTTTTTTCCATAGTTTGTGGTGCGGTGCAATAGCCCCGGGGATCCCTGTCAAGGAAAGCATAGGCGACATTGCGCCGGCATGACAGGCGCACGTGGGGCCGGTGGGCGCGGATGGCACATAATGTGCGTGCAGTGCTAGGAAAAGCACGCGCGCCGAGGGTGTCCTGGCCGCCAAGAGAGGAGACAATGAGCAGTTCAACCGACAAGTTTTCGGCCACCATGCGCGACGGCCTGGCCCATCTCGCGCGGCGCCTGCGCTTTGCCATGGAGGAGGGTTCCATCTGGCTGGACGAGCAGCGCATGATCCTGATTCATACTGCGGCGCTGGGCGCCTTGCGCAAGGAATTGGTGGATACCCTAGGCATGGAGCGCGCGCGCGGCTTGTTCATGCGCATGGGCTTTCATTCCGGCATGCGCGACGCGGAGCTGGCCAAGAAGCTGCGCCCGGGCGACAGCGACTTTGGCCTGCTCGAGATCGGGCCCTGCCTGCACACCATCGAAGGCGTGGTGCGGGTGACGCCGGTCAAGGTGGACATCGACATCGCCGCGGGCATCTACGACGGCGAATTCCTGTGGGAGGACTCCTTCGAAGGCGACGTGCACCGGCAGTTGTTCGGCATTGTCGACGCGCCTGCCTGCTGGATGCAGATCGGCTACGCCACGGGCTACACCTCGGCCCTGATGGGCCGCACTATCCTCTACCGCGAGGTCGAGTGCATTGCCTGCGGCGCTGATCACTGCCGCATCGTCGGCAAGCCGCTGGAGGCGTGGGAGGACGGCGCCGAAGTGCTGGCGCTTTACCAGCCCGACCCGGTGATCGAGACCATCCTGGAATTGCAAAGCGAGGTCGAGCACCTGCGCGCCTTGCAGCGCAGCACCGACAAGCCAGCCGACCTGGTCGGCGGCTCGCCCGAGTTCCGCGCTGCCTGGGGCTTGCTGCAACGCGCCGCCGGGAGCAGCGTCACGGTGCTGCTATTGGGCGAGACCGGCGTTGGCAAGGAGCGCTTTGCGCAAGCGTTGCACGGCGTGAGCGCCCGGGCCGACAAGCCCTTCATCGCGGTCAATTGCGCCGCGATTCCCGATGAGCTGATCGAGGCCGAACTGTTCGGCGTGGAGAAGGGCGCCTTCACGGGCGCGCACCAGTCGCGCCCGGGCCGCTTCGAGCGGGCGCATGGCGGCACCCTGTTCCTGGATGAGCTGGGCGAGCTGTCGGCGTCGGCGCAGTCCAAGCTGCTGCGGGTGCTGCAGGAGGGCGAGGTAGAGCGCGTGGGCGGCACCGAGCCGCGCAAGGTGGATGTGCGGCTGGTGGCGGCCACCAACGTGGACCTGGCCGAGGCCGTGAAGCAGGGCACCTTCCGCAAGGACTTGTATTACCGGCTCAACGTCTACCCCGTCACCATTCCGCCGCTGCGCGAGCGGCTCGACGATATCCGCCTGCTGGTGGAGCGCTTCGTGGCCCGCTACGGCGCGCGCCACGGCAAGAAGATCGTCGGCATCACTGACCGCGCGCTGGCCGAGCTGCGCCGCTATGACTGGCCGGGCAATGTGCGCGAGCTGGAGAACGTGATCGAGCGTGGCGTGATCCTGGCCAGCAACGGGGGGCAGATATCAGCGGACCACCTGTTCCTGCCGACCAGCGCGCCGCCTGGCATGGACACCGCGCCGCGCCTTGGCGTCAAGGGCACCTTGCCCGAACTGCGGGAGGCCGCCGTGCATGGCTTGCTCGATCATATGGCTGAGCAGCAGCTCGCGCTGGGCGATGTGGAGACGGTGTTGATGGAGGCGGCCATGCAGCGCGCCAATGGGAATATGAGTCAGGCGGCGCGGTTGCTGGGGATTACGCGGCCGCAGTTGGCGTATCGGTGGAAGATTAGGGGGATTAGGGGGTAGGGGGAGGGGGAGCGGTGGTCGCTGTTTTGGGGTTTTCGCTTTTTCTTTGTACGGCGTTGGTTTTTGGACCCAAGAGCCATACGACATCCCCCTGCGGGGGCTGCCGGTCACTCTTCTTTGCGTCGGCAAAGAAGACTAACGAGAAGAAAGCCGACCCTGCCGGGCGCAGAGCAATAAGGCTGTTCAGCCTCGGTGGTTTCGTCGTACGGCCCGGAGTGCTGGCTGGCGGATCCTACCGGCTCAAAGGTCATCGTAACTGCATGACCCAATGGTCACGTGGTGGAGCCCCTGATCGCTTTGCTCGGTGAGCGTTCGACCATCTGCCGTTACCGGCACGAAGCGCCGCGACACATCGCCCGTCAATGGTTTCGTGGTGGGGCGGGCGCGGTGGTGAAGGTCTCGGGCTAATCAAGGCGGTGCCACCGCGCCCACGACGGAACCGGTGCGCTCGCAACTTCGTGGCCGGTCGCGCCGCGAGCGACAGACAGCTTGAAGCAAGTGGTGTCTACTACCGGGGGCCTCACCACGAATCCCGGAAGCTGGCAGATTCGTGGCCGGTCAAACCGGTACCGGCAGAAGCGAGCAGAACCGCTGGCCCTACGACGAAACCAGCGCCCTGCGCCCCCGCGATTGCTCTGCTCCCGGCAGGGTCGGCTTTCTTCTCGTTAGTCTTCTTTGCCGACGCAAAGAAGAGTGACCGGCAGCCCCCGTAGGGGGATGTCGTATGGCACTTGGGTCCAAAAACCAACGCCGTACAAAGAAACAGCGACCAACTCAGCAGGGGGATGTCGTATGGCACTTGGGTCCAAAAACCAACGCCGTACAAAGAAACAGCGACCAACTCAGCAGCGGGATGTCGTATGGCTCTTGGGTGCAAGCGCCAACACCGTTCAAACAAACAGCGCCACCCACCACCCACTATCCAAAACCCATTTAATCATTTGATCCATCCACCAATCCCCACCCCAATCAAGTAACCACCCCGCTTATTGCGCCGCATGCGCCCGCAATCCCTTCCCCCTCCTACTTCTAACCCCCTTCCTTGTTGCAACGCCGCAGCCTTGCGAAGTCACACCTGGCTCCCCGCAAACCGCCACCCGGCGCGGCCTTTGATCATTTGATCAAATTCCACCATCCACTTCATCAATTGATTGAGCCGCGGCGCACGCGCAGTTCCGGGTAAACGCGAAACCCAGCGCGGCCCGAATCCCGACGCGCCTTGTGGCGCCGTCGTTTGCGCCAGCTGGCACGCTCTTCGCAATAGAGGCCATACAGCCCACGCGAAGGAGCAGCGTCATGATCAACCAGTCGGTCCCCTTGTTTGAAGCCTCGCCCCGGTTCGTCCGCGTTGATGGCCGCACGCCCGAGGGCTTTGTGCAGTTCGCGTTCAGCGTGGCGGACCCCGAGCTCAATGTCGAGCTGATCATGCCCGAGCCGATGTTCGAGGCCTTCTGCAGCGTCAACCACGTGCGCTTCCTGCCGCCGGAGATCCCCGCGCCCGATCAGGACGACTGAGCACGGCCAGCCCCCACGCACCGGACCACCCACCGAACCACGCACAGAACCACCCACATAAAAACAGCAAGACCCAGGAGACCAAGCGATGCAAGTCGATATCAAGACCCAGCAGATCCAGCCGCTGCGCCAGACCTACGGCCATGTGGCGCGCCGCTTTGGCGACAAGCCCGCCTCGCGCTACCAGGAGGCCACCTACGATGTGCAGTCGGAAGTGAATTTTCACTACCGCCCGACCTGGGACTCGCAACACGAGATCTACGACAAGCGCCGCACCGCGATCGTGATGGCGGACTGGTACGCGCTCAAGGACCCGCGCCAGTACTTCTACGGCGCCTACGTGACGGCGCGCGGCCGCCAGCAGGACGCCACCGAGAAGAGCTTCGCCTTCGTGGAAAAGCGCGGCTTGCTGCAGGCGTTGCCCGCCGAATGGCAGGACCGCCTGGCCGACGGCCTGCTGCCGCTGCGCCATGTGGAGTGGGGCGCCAACATGAACAACTTCTATTGCGCCGACTACGGCTGGGGCACGGCCATCACCCAGGCCTGCACCTACTGCGCGATGGATCGCCTGGGCATTGCCCAGTACCTGTCGCGCATCGGCATGCTGCTCGACGGCAACACCGGTGTGGCGCTGGAGCGCGCCAAGGTGGCCTGGATGGAGAGCGCCGCGTGGCAGCCGATGCGCCGGCTGGTCGAGCGCAGCTTTGTGATCGAGGACTGGTTCGAGACCTTCGTTACCCAGAACCTCGTGCTCGACGGGCTCCTGTATCCGCTGGTGTACCAGCACGCCGACGCGGCCATCGTGCGCGCCTGCGGCACCGGGCTGGCGGTGCTGACTGAGTTCATGAACGACTGGCGCGAGGAGCACGCACGCTGGGTCGACGCGGTGATCCAGACCGCCGCGGCAGAGTCCGATGCCAATCGCATGCTGCTGTCCGGCTGGGCTCGCGCCGCACGCGCGCAGGTGGCCGAGGCGCTGGTGCCGGTGGCCGACACCTTGCTGGGCGAGGGCGGCGAGCAGGTGGTGGCGCTGTGCGTGGAGCAGTTCGACACGCGTCTTAACAAGCTCGGCCTTGCCGCCTGAGGAAACCGCCATGACCGCCAACGTCTATATCGCGCTGCAGAGCAACGACGACACCCGTCCCATCATCGAGGCCATCACCGAGGCCAACCCACACGCGGTGGTGTCGCAGTTTCCCGCCATGGTGAAGATCGACGCGCCGGGACACCTGACCATCCTGCGCGAACTGGTCTCCGACAAGCTCGGGCGCGACTGGAACCTGCAGGAGATCCACCTGAACCTGATTTCGCTGTCGGGAAACATCGACGAAGACGACGACGCCTTCACCCTGCACTGGAACGCCTGAATCGGCCCGCCCACAGCAAAAACAACGGAGACAGACAACATGGACGCACGCAAGAAGCTCAACCTGCGCGAGAAGTACGCCACGATGACGCGCGACCTCGGCTGGGAAACCACCTACGAGCCGATGGACAAGGTTTTTCCCTACGACAAGTACGAAGGCATCAAGATCCACGACTGGGATAAATGGGAAGACCCGTTCCGCATGACCATGGACGCCTACTGGAAATACCAGTCGGAAAAGGAGCGCAAGCTGTACGCGATCATCGATTCGTTCGTGCAGAACAACGGCCACCTCAACGTCTCGGACCCACGCTACCTGAACGCGCTGCGCCTGTTCCTGACCGGCGTGACGCCGCTGGAGTACGCGGCGCACCGCGGCTACGCCCACCTCGGACGGCACTTTCGCGGCGCCGGCGCGCGGGTGGCGGCGCAGATGCAGTCGATCGACGAGCTGCGCCACGCCCAGACCCAGATGCACACGCTGTCGGTCTACAACAAGTACTTCAACGGCTTCGGCGAATGGCAGCACATGCATGACCGGGTCTGGTACCTGTCCGTGCCCAAGTCCTATTTCGAAGACGCCATGAGCGCGGGCCCGTTCGAGTTCATCACCGCGATCTCGTTCTCCTTCGAATATGTGCTGACCAACCTGCTGTTCATGCCCTTCATGTCGGGTGCGGCCTACAACGGCGACATGGCCACGGTGACCTTCGGCTTCTCGGCGCAGTCCGACGAATCGCGCCATATGACGCTGGGCCTGGAAGTGGTGAAGTTCCTGTGCCAGCAGGACCCGGACAATATCCCCATCCTGCAGAAGTGGCTGGACAAATGGTTCTGGCGCGGCTTTCGCCTGCTTACGCTGGTCGGCATGATGATGGACTACATGCTGCCCAAGCGCGTGATGTCGTGGGCGGAAGCCTGGGAGATGTACTTCGAGCAGGCCGGCGGCGCGCTGTTCAAGGACCTGGAGCGCTACGGCCTGCGCATGCCCAAGTACCACGAGGTGGCCACCAAGACCAAGGACCGCATCACCCACGAGGCTTGGGGCACCTTCTACAACTACGCTGCCGCGGCCGGCTTCCATACCTGGGTGCCCAAGCAGGACGAAATGGCCTGGCTGACGGAGAAATATCCCGACACCTTCGCGCGCTACTACAAGCCGCGCCTCGACTACTGGCAGGAGCGCCAGCAGCAAGGGGAGCGCTTCTACAACGCCACGCTGCCGATGCTGTGCCAGACCTGCCAGATCCCGATGGTGTTTTCGGAGCCGGACGACCCCACCCAGACCTGCTACCGGGAGAGCAGCTACCACGGCATGCGGTTCCACTTCTGCTCGGACGGCTGCAAGGACATCTTCGACGGCGAGCCGCAGAAGTACGCGCAGGCCTGGTTGCCCGTGCACCAGATCTACCAGGGCAACTGCGGCGGTGGATCGCTGGACGACGTGCTTAAGTGGTACCGCATCAACCCTGGCGCGGACAACCTGGATTTCGAAGGTTCGCAGGATCAGAAGAACTGGAACGCCTGGAAAGGCGTGCCGGGCACGGCTGCCTGAGCAGCCGGCAGACAAGAGATAAGGAGACCACCATGTCCGTCGTATCCATTGGCCCCTACGCGTTCGAGCCCGCCGACCGCGAAGCGGTGTTCCACGGCAACCGCCTGCTCTACATCGGCTGGGACCGCCACCTGCTGTTCTGTGCGCCGCATTGCCTTCCCTTGCCGCCGTCGATGCGCCTGCGCGATGTCGTGGAGAACGTGCTGCCGGGCGTCTACGGCTATCACCCTGACTTTGCCCGCATCGACTGGAGCCGCGTGGAGTGGCTGCGCGGCAGCGAGCCCTGGCAGCCAGACCTTGATCGCACGCTGGAAGAGAACGGCCTGGGCCACAAGGCGGTGATCCGGTTCCGCACACCGGGGCTGGATGGCATTGGCGGCAGTGGCAGCTAACAGTGGCAGCTAAGGTAGGAGACACAAGATGTATTCCCTGACCATTGAACCGATCGGGCAGACCATACCCATCGCGCCGGGCCAGACCGTGCTGGATGCTTGCCTGCGCAACGGCGTGTGGCTGCCGCACGCCTGCTGCCACGGGCTGTGCGCCACCTGCAAGGTGCAGGTGGTGGAGGGCGAGTTCGAGCATGGAGAGGCCTCCAGCTTCGCGCTGATGGACTTCGAGCGCGACAGCGGGCAGTGCCTGGCCTGCTGCGCCACCGCGCAGTCCGACATGGTGATCGAGGCCGATATCGAGGAAGACGCCGACTCGCTCGGACTGCCGCTGGCTGACTATCGTGCCGAGGTGGTGGAGGCCCGCGCGCTGACCCCCACCATCCGCGGCATCTGGCTGCGCGTGAAGGGGGGCGCTGCGGCTGCCTTCCAGGCCGGCCAGTACCTCAACCTGCGCGTGCCGGGCTGCGACCAGCCGCGCGCGTTCTCGCTGGCCAACCGTCCGGGCGACGACGTGGTGGAGCTGCATGTGCGGCGGGTGGAAGGCGGGCAGGCCACCGGCTACCTGCACGATCGGTTGTCGGTGGGCGACGAACTCGGTTTCTCCGCGCCTTACGGCCGCTTCTTCGTGCGCAAGTCAGCGCAAAAGCCGATGCTGTTCCTGGCGGGCGGCTCAGGCTTGTCCAGCCCGCGCGCCATGATCCTGGACATGCTCGCCGCCGGCGAGACCCTGCCGATCACGCTGGTGCAGGGCGCGCGCAACCGCACGGAGCTGTACTACGACGAGGCGTTCCGTGCACTGGCCGGCGCGCATCCCAACTTCCGCTATGTGCCCGCGCTCTCCGACGAACCGGCGGACAGTGGCTGGGTTGGCGCGCGCGGCTATGTGCATGACGTCCTGCACGGCCTTTATGCCAATGGCGCTACCGCCGACTTCCGTGGCCACAAGGCCTATCTGTGCGGCCCGCCGCCGATGATCGAAGCCTGCATCCGCACGTTGATGCAGGGCCGGCTGTTCGAGGAGGACATCCACACCGAGAAGTTCATCTCGGCCGGCGACGCACAGAACAGCGCGCGCAGCCCGCTGTTCAAGATCTGATGGAGGGCGCGGCATGCATACCGTCGAGATCGCGGGAAGCGGCCAGTGCTACCCCTGCGCGCCGGAGCAGAACCTGCTGCGCGCCATGGAAGCCCTGGGCAAGCGTGGCATTCCCGCGGGCTGCCGGGGCGGTGGCTGCGGGGTGTGCAAGGTGCGCATCGAGGTTGGCCGCTACCACACCGGCAAGATGAGCCGCGCCTGCCTGTCGGAGGCGGAGGAGGTGAGTGGGGTTGTGCTCGCCTGCAAGGCCTTCCCCGACAGCGATATCCGCCTGCAGCCGGTGGCGTTGCTGCAGCGCTGCCTGGACAAGCAGCGGGCGCGGCAGGAGGCAGCGCAAGCGCAGTTGAACAAGCAGCAATAAATGCAGCAAAAAAAGCAGCAATAAAAGATGGACCAATAACCCCATCATCAAGGAGACAGTCATGGCATTGACAGGCGTATTGCGCCCGGGGCACGTGGCACTGCGCGTGCTGGAACTCGAACCGGCGCTCAAGCACTACACCGAGGTTCTCGGGCTGATCGAAACCGCGCGCGACGACAAGGGCCGCGTCTACCTGAAGGCCTGGGACGAGCACGATCACCACAGTGTGGTCCTGCGCGAGGCCGACAGCCCGGGCATGGACTACATGGGCTTTCGCGTGGATAGCGGCCGCACGCTGGAGCGGCTGGCGCAGGAGGTGGAGCAGTCCGGACTCGCTTCGGACTTCCAGTGGATTCCCGCCGGCGAGCATCCGCGCACCGGCGTGCGCTTTCGCTTCACCATTCCCACGGGACATGCCATCGAGCTCTTTGCCGACAAGGACAAGCTGGGCTGCCTGACCGGCGACAGCAACCCCGACCCGTGGCCGGACGACCTGCGCGGCATGGCGCCCAGCCGCTTCGATCATTGCCTGCTGTACGGCGATGACCTGGATGGCACGGTCAAGCTGTTCCGCGACGTGCTTGGCTTCACGCTGGCCGAGGAGGTGGTCGCCGGCCCTGACAAGATGATGATCGGCGCCTTCCTGACGTGCTCCAACAAGGCGCATGACATCGCCTTCATCCGGCATGCGGAGAAGAACAAGTTCCATCACGCCTCGTTCAACCTG
Source organism: Cupriavidus sp. GW823-FHT07A04 (assembly GCF_058794615.1). NCBI lineage: Bacteria > Pseudomonadati > Pseudomonadota > Betaproteobacteria > Burkholderiales > Burkholderiaceae > Cupriavidus > Cupriavidus sp. GW823-FHT07A04. The sequence continues at coordinate 97,125 of NZ_JBXAHA010000007.1, read as the reverse complement.
GACAACTGGGGCGAGGTGTTGAAGGCCGCCGACATTATTTCCAAAAAGGACGTGTCGCTCGATATCGGGCCGACGCGCCATGGCATTACACGCGGCGCGACGATCTATTTCTTCGATCCTTCGGGCAACCGGAACGAGGTCTTTTCCGGCGGCTATATCCACTATCCGGACAAGCCGACCATCACATGGACCGACAACGAACTGGGCAGGGCGATCTTCTATCACGACCGCAAGCTGAACGACGCGTTCCTGAATGTACTGACCTGATTCCCGGCGCGACGACTTCTCCGATGCCAAATGTTCGCTCCCCTCTCCCACCGTGTGGGAGAGGGGAGCAAAGCAGGGTAGAGGCGTAGTGAGACGAGACGTCAGGAACCAAATGTTTGCTCCCCTCTCCCGCTTGCGGGAGAGGGGCGGGGGAGAGGGCGGGCGGTGGCAATAGTGAAGGCGCTCACTCCGAGCTAACGCCCACCCTCTCCCCGGTCCCTCTCCCACTGCGTGGGAGAGGGGAGCAAGGCGAAAGGCGAAAGACAGCAAGGCAAAGCGGCGCACCCTGCCGCACCAAGCGAGACAACATGAAAGAGTTCAAGAACTTCATCAACGGCGAATGGGTGGCCACCAACCGCCAGTTCGACGACCGCAACCCGGTCGACAACAGTCTGATCGCCCGTGTGCACGAAGCCGGGCAGGCCGAGGTCGATGCCGCCGTCGCAGCGGCAAAGCAAGCGCTGAGGGGCCCGTGGGGCAAGATGACCGTGGCGCGGCGCGTCGAGATATTGCACGCGGTGGCCGATGGCATCAACCGCCGCTTCGACGACTTCCTGCAAGCCGAGATCGCCGATACCGGCAAGCCGCACTCCCTTGCCAGCCACATCGATATCCCGCGTGGCGCCGCCAACTTCAAGGTGTTCGCCGACCTGATCAAGAACGTGCCGGCAGAGAGCTTTGCCATGGCCACGCCGGATGGCGGTGAGGCCATCAACTATGCGGTGCGCTCGCCGCGCGGCGTGATCGGCGTGGTGTGCCCGTGGAACCTGCCGCTGCTGCTGATGACCTGGAAGGTAGGCCCCGCGCTGGCGTGCGGCAACACGGTGGTGGTCAAGCCATCCGAGGAAACGCCGGCGACCGCCACGCTGCTCGGGGAGGTCATGAACGAGGCCGGCGTGCCGCCAGGCGTCTACAACGTGATCCATGGTTTCGGCCCGGATTCCGCTGGCGCCTTCCTGACCGCGCATCCGGATGTGAACGGCATCACCTTCACCGGCGAGACGCGTACTGGCGAGGCCATCATGAAGGCGGCTGCCAATGGCGTGCGCCCGGTTTCGTTCGAGCTGGGCGGCAAGAATGCCGGCATCGTGTTCGCCGACGCGGATTTCGACAAGGCTGTGGCCGGCATCACCCGCTCGGCCTTCGAGAACAGCGGCCAGGTCTGCCTGGGCACCGAGCGCGTCTATGTGCAGCGGCCCATCTTCGCGCGTTTCGTCGCGGCGCTCAAGGCCAGGGCCGAGGCCTTGCGCATTGGCAGGCCGAATGACGAGGGCGTCAACATGGGCCCGCTGGTGTCGCTGGAGCACCGCGACAAGGTGCTGTCCTACTACCGCAAGGCGGTGGATGCGGGCGCTACCGTGGTCACCGGCGGGGGTGTGCCCGAGATGCCCGGCGCGCTGGCTGAGGGCGCCTGGGTGCAGCCCACGATCTGGACCGGGCTGCCCGAGGATGCGGCCGTGATCCGCGAGGAGATCTTCGGCCCTTGCTGCCATATCGCGCCGTTCGATACCGAGGAGGAAGCCATCCGCCTCGCCAACGATACGCCTTACGGGCTGGCCGCCACCGTGTGGACGTCCGACCTGGGCACCGCGCACCGCATGGGCAGCGCGCTGGAGGTGGGCATCTGCTGGATCAACGCGTGGTTCCTGCGCGACCTGCGCACCGCCTTCGGCGGCGCCAAGCAATCCGGCATCGGCCGCGAGGGCGGGGTGCATTCGCTGGAGTTCTATACCGAGCTGCGCAATGTGTGCGTGAAACTTTGAGGCAGGCCATGAGACCCGAAGACATTGTTGAGATCGGCACGCGCCTGCATCAGGCGCTGGATCAACGCCAAGCCATCGCCCCGCTGACCGAGCGCTATCCCGAACTGTCCATCGACGACGCCTACCGCATCCAGCTGGCTATGGTGCAGCACCGCCTGGACGCCGGCGAGCGCGTGATCGGCAAGAAGATCGGCGTGACCAGCCGGGTGGTGATGGACATGCTCGACGTGCGCCAGCCGGATTTTGGCCACCTGCTGTCCGGCATGGTCTACGGAGACGGCGCCGCCATTGCCGCCGATACGCTGATCGCGCCCAAGGCCGAAGGGGAAATCGCCTTCGTGCTCAAGGAAGACCTGGAAGGTCCCGGCGTGACCAACGCCGATGTGCTGCGCGCCACCGCCTATGTGCTGCCGTGCTTCGAGATCGTCGACTCGCGCATCCGCGACTGGAAGATCCGGATCCAGGACACCGTGGCGGACAACGCATCGTCCGGCGTGTTCGTGCTGGGCGACGCCGCCGTGGACCCGCGCGGCCTTGACCTCGGCACCGTTGGCATGACGCTGGAGAAAAACGGCGAGATCGTCGCCACCGGCGCGGGCGCCGCCGCGCTTGGCCACCCGGCCAACGCCGTAGCGTGGCTGGCCAATACGCTGGGGCGCCTTGGCATCGGGCTGAAGAAGGGCGAGGTGATCCTGTCTGGCTCGCTGGCCGCGATGGTGCCTGTCCGGGCCGGCGACCAGCTTCGCATCAGCCTGGGCGGCATCGGCTCAGCCGGCGTGCGCTTCATTTGATCGGATTCCATACAGCAGCCCAGGACTACGCCATGCACCTCACCCAAGACACCATCCAGCAGCTCGCCGAGCACCTGGATAACGCCGAGCGCAACCGCGAGCCGGTGCGCAAGATTACCGACACCCATCCCGATATGGACTGGGATGATGCCTACGCCATCCAGGACGCGATCCGGGCGCGCAAGCAAGCGCGCGGCACCCGCATCGCGGGCCTGAAGATGGGGCTGACCTCGTTTGCCAAGATGCGCCAGATGGGCGTGACCGATCCGGTCTATGGCTTCTTGACCGACTACGGCGCCTGCACGGACGGTGGCGCCATCGATACCGCATCGTTGATCCATCCCAAGGTGGAGGCCGAGATCGCCTTCGTGCTCAAGCATCCGCTCAAAGGGCCGGGCTGCCATATCGGCGACGTGCTGGCCGCCACCGATTTCGTGCTGCCGGCGGTGGAGGTGATCGACTCGCGCTATGAGAACTTCCGCTTCGACCTCAAGAGCGTGATCGCCGACAATACGTCGTCGGCACGCTTTGTTGTCGGTGGCACGCATCGCAGCGCCGAGGGGATCGACCTGAAGAACCTCGGCGTGGTGCTGGAGAAGAACGGTGAAGTGGTGGCCACCGCTGCCGGCGCCGCCGTGCTCGGCCATCCGGCCAGCAGCGTGGCCATGTTGGCGAACATGCTTGGCGCGCGTGGGCGCGAGCTGCCGGCGGGCACCTTCATCATGACCGGCGGCGTGACCGAGGCCATTGCGGTGGCGGCCGGCGATAGCATCACGGTGCGCTACCAGCATCTCGGCACCGTATCGATGCGTTTCGTTTGATGCGCTTCGTTTGATGCGCCCGGCGAGCGTGCTGGTGGCGCGGTACGATGCCACCCACTCAACCCACCCCGCAGGAGAAAAACCATGCCCATCATGCAAGTGTTTCTGATCGAAGGCCGGACCGAGGAACAAAAGGCTCGCCTGATCAGCGCGCTGACGGACGCCGCCGTGGAATCAATCGGCGCGCCGATCGAGAGCGTGCGCGTGATGATTACCGAGGTGCCCAAGACGCAGTTTGGCATCGCGGGCAAGACAGCGAAGGAACTCGGCCGCTGAGGGAGCGGCATACGGAATGCCTGGCGGCACCCGACCTGGACCGCCCGGGCACGGAGACAACATGGACATGAAAGCAGGCGCCGGTGGCAGCCATCCGCCCGGCAAGCACAAGGTAGCCATCATCGGCTCGGGCAATATCGGCACCGACCTGATGATCAAGGTCATGCGCCACGGCCGGCATCTGGAGATGGGCGCGATGGTCGGCATCGACACCGCCTCCGACGGCCTGGCCCGGGCCGCGCGGCTGGGCGTGCCCACCACGGCCGAGGGCATCGAAGGCCTGGTGAGGATGGCCGGCTTTGGCGATATCCGCATCGCCTTCGACGCCACCTCGGCCGGCGCCCACGCGCATCACAACCAGATCCTGCAGCAGCACGGCGTCCAGGTGATCGACCTGACCCCGGCCGCGCTCGGGCCGTACGTGGTGCCGGTGGTCAACCTGGACCAGCAGCTCGGTGCCAGCAATATCAATATGGTCACCTGCGGCGGCCAGGCCACCATCCCGATGGTGGCGGCGGTGTCTCGCGTGGCCAAGGTGCATTACGCGGAGATCGTGGCCTCGATCTCCAGCAAGTCCGCCGGGCCGGGCACGCGCGCCAATATCGACGAATTTACCGAGACCACCAGCCAGGCGATCTGCTCCGTGGGCGGCGCGGCGCGCGGCAAGGCCATCATCGTGCTGAATCCGGCCGAGCCGCCGCTGATGATGCGCGACACGGTGTTCACGCTGTCCGACGACGCTGACGAGGCGGCGATAGAAGCCAGCGTGCAAGCCATGGCGAAGGCGGTGCAGGCCTATGTGCCCGGCTACCGGCTCAAGCAGCGGGTGCAGTTCGAGCGCATCGATCCGTGCGCGCCGTTGAATATCCCGGGGCTGGGGCGGATGAGCGGGCTGAAGACATCGATCTTCCTCGAAGTGGAAGGCGCCGCCCATTACCTGCCGGCTTATGCCGGCAACCTCGACATCATGACCAGCGCCGCGCTCGCCTGCGCCGAGCGCCTGGCGCAAACACGGCTGGCTGCGTAAGCGGCGCGCTCACGGAGACAAGACATGACCCAGCAAGCCACGCAGAAGAAACTCTATATCTCGGATGTCACGCTGCGCGACGGCAGCCACGCCATCCGCCATCAATACAGCCTGGCCGACGTGCGCCGCATCGCCGCAGCGCTGGACGGCGCCAAGGTGGACTCGATCGAAGTCGCGCATGGCGACGGGCTCGCCGGCTCCAGCTTCAATTACGGCTTCGGCGCGCATACGGACCTTGAGTGGATCGCGGCGGCGGCAGAGACCGTCCGCCATGCCAAGGTCGCCACCTTGCTGCTGCCCGGCGTGGGCACCGTGCACGACCTGCGCGCCGCGTACGATGCCGGCGCGCGCGTGGTGCGGGTTGCCACGCACTGCACCGAGGCGGATGTGTCGCGCCAGCATATCGAGTACGCGCGCGAGCTCGGCATGGACACGGTGGGCTTCCTGATGATGAGCCACATGACCACGCCCGCCGCGCTGGCGCAGCAGGCCAAGCTGATGGAAAGCTACGGCGCCGAGACCGTCTACGTGGTGGATTCTGGTGGCGCGCTCAATATGAACGACGTGCGCGACCGCTTCCGCGCCTTCAAGGACGTGCTCAAGCCGCAGACCCAGACCGGCATGCACGCACACCACAACCTGAGCCTGGGCGTGGCCAACTCCATCGTCGCGGTGGAAGAAGGCTGCGACCGTGTGGACGCGAGCCTGGCCGGCATGGGCGCGGGCGCAGGGAACGCGCCGCTGGAGGTGTTTATCGCCGCCGCCAGCCGGCTCGGGTGGAACCACGGCTGCGATCTCTACACGCTGATGGACGCCGCCGACGAGATCGTGCGGCCGCTGCAGGACCGCCCGGTACGCGTGGACCGCGAGACCCTCGCGCTGGGCTATGCGGGCGTCTATTCCAGCTTCCTGCGCCACGCGGAGGCAGCCGCCGGGCGCTATGCGCTCAAGACCGTGGATATCCTGGTGGAGCTAGGCCAGCGCCGCATGGTGGGCGGGCAGGAAGACATGATCGTCGACGTGGCGCTGGACCTGGTGGCGCGGCGCGAGGCGGGACAGGCGCGGATCACGGCGTAAGCCCCGCCCAGCCGAAGGGCGGCCGTCCGATCGGGGCACCAGCACTCAAGCCTCCATCGGCTCCTCTTCCCCGCGCGCCATGCGCCGGATCGCCTGCGGCGGTTGCCCGAACGCCCGCAGGAACGCGCGCCGCATGCGCTCGCGGTCGCCAAAGCCGGTCTCCTTGGCCACCACATCGATCGGATGCCGCCCGGACTCCATCATCAGCCGTGCGGCCTCGATGCGCAGGTGCTCCACGGCCTTGGCCGGGGTCTGTCCCGTTTCTTCGCGGAAGGAGCGGCTGAACTGGCGCGGGCTAAGGTGTGCCGCTTGCGCCAGTTGATCGACGGACAATTCGGCGTGCAGGTTCTGACGGGCAAAGGCGAGCGCGGACTGGATGCGATCGGACTTGGGCTCAAGCTCGAGCAGCGCCGAGAACTGCGATTGCCCGCCGGCACGGCGGTGATAGACAACGAGCTTGCGCGCGACAGTGCGCGCGGCTTCGGCGCCGGCGTCTTTCTCGACCAGCGCCAAGGCCAGGTCGATGCAGGCGGTCATGCCGGCGGAGGTCCAGACCGGTCCGTCGATGATGAAGATGCGGTCCTCCTCGACGCTGACCGCGGGATACGTGCGCCGGAACCGGGCGGCGTAAAACCAGTGGGTGGTGGCCCGGCGGCCGTCCAGCAGCCCAGCCTCGGCGAGGTTGAAGGCGCCCGTGCAGGTGGCGCCGATGCGTCGTGTGGCGCGCGCCGCCTTTTGCAGGAAGGCGACCAGGCCGGGTGACGCCGGCTGGATATCGTTGTCGCCCACCACCAGCAGCGTGTCGAACGCGCGGTCGTCGAATGCCTCCGTGGTAACGCAGAAGCCTGCCGAGGTTGGCACCGGCCCGCCTTGCTCGGACAGCAGGTGGACCGCGTAGAGCGGTTTGGCCGAGTTGAGATTGGCGAACTCAAGGACTGTGGTGACGCCCAGGTTCATGACCTGGAAGCCGGGATAAAGGACGATTCCGATACGCAGCATGGCGAACTCCCACAGATGGCATAAAAGGTGGCATCTATGACATTGTTGCCATCGGATTATGCACCTAATCTTCGTTCCGTGGTGGCCGGCAACGGGCCGGCAGCACCGAAATCGGAGAACGGACATGACCGCATCGACAGCAACCTTGACAGCAACCTCGGTTACCTCGGCAACCTCGGGAATCCATTCGCATCAAGGCACCGCCGTGATTACCGGCGCGTCTTCAGGGATCGGCGCCGTCTACGCGGACCGGCTCGCCCGGCGCGGCTACGACCTGATCGTGGTCGCCCGCAACCGCGACAGGCTGGCCACGCTGGCAGAACGCCTGACCAGCGAGACGGGACGCTCCGTGGAGATCGTGACCGCGGATCTCGGCGCCGATGCCGATGTCCGCCGCCTGGAGACACTGCTGCGCACCGACGCCAGCATCACCATGCTGGTCAACAACGCGGGCATCGGCGCGGCGGGGCCGCTGCTCCAGTCCGATGCCGACAAGATGGCGGCGATGATCGCGCTCAACGTCACCGCGCTGACCCGACTGACCTACGCCGCCGCGCACGGCCTGGTGGCGCGCGGCAAGGGGACGATCATCAACATCGCCTCGATCGTGGCGGTGGCCCCGGAATTGCTCAACGGCGTCTACGGCGGGTCGAAGGCCTTCGTGCTGGCCTTTACGCAATCGCTGCAGCATGAACTGGCGGACAAGGGCGTGCGCGTGCAGGCCGTGCTGCCTGGTGCGATCCGTACGGAGTTCTGGGATGTGGCCGGCCAGCCGGTGGAGAGCCTGCCGCAGGACTGGGTGATGAGCGCGGACGACCTGGTTGACGCGGCCCTGTCCGGGCTGGACCAGGGCGAGGTGGTGACGCTGCCGTCGCTGCCGGACGCAGCGGACTGGCACGCCTTCGAGACCGCCCGCGCGGCGCTGGGGCCGAACCTGTCGCGCAGCGTGCCGGCGGCGCGCTTCAGGGCCGCCTGAAAGGCGATCGCTTCAGAATGCACGATAGATAAGCTCTCGGGAGCCCGGCCAGAAGCTGGCCGGCGCTCGGCAAAGGCTTGATCCATCTGATGTGGCCGCCGGTCGGAAGGTGTTGTCGGTGAAATTTTTACCGCTCTCCGGCTCTGGCTGAGTTGGTCATTTGGGCTAGCTTGCGCACTGAGTTTGTCAAAACTAGTTCAGTGGACGCTGCTGGTTCATTTGCATTGTAGGCAAGCAGCCTCTTGTCTATCAGTCTGTTAATTTGCCACCAGTGAATTATGTCTTTTTCAATTGAATCTGCACTGAGAAGGAAGACCACGGACGTAATGGAACCCCAAGGGTTCCTGACGATCTGTAGACGGGCGCCACGCGCCATTTCTCGTAGGATTTCTCCGCTCCGCATTTTGAAATTACCAATAGAAATGTGTTTTTTTAGTCTCGGTGTTCATGTTGCCTGAAGCAGGGTTGTGCATCCGATGATAGACAGAGCCCGTGGGTAGCAACTGACGGCTAAGAGCAAGGTTGGGGACGGCGGCCCGCCGATCGGAACGCTCAGCGTAGAGGAAACCATGGCGCCAAAGCTGACAAAAGCTGACAGTTGCACGCAGCAGCGTGAATGGCGGCACCGGGGGGGCGACAAGGACGGCTAGCAGGCGTGGGTGATGCGGGATCTGCGTGGGATCTGCTAGGTGCTTTGAGGGAGTGCGCGGCACGCCACCAGCAGGGCTCGTGCGCGGCATTTCGTCGCTCGACGACTGCGACGCGCCACTCAAGACCATTCAAGTGATCGATTAGGTATCAGAAAATCTGTGAGATTTTGGTGCTCATATCAGATTTTTTGTCGAAAAATTTCCAGGAAGACCCGGCCAATATCGGAGGAAAACCTTTTATTTTGCTTGCCGTGCGGCCGAATGTGCCCACTAAGGACCGCCCGCATACCATCATTAAAAGTGATGAATGTAATCAAAAAACTATATTAGAACTAATACCGTAATCTCACTAAGCTCCTGTTCGACGTTGCATGTCCCCGGCGGATTCGCCTGTCGGGGCCGACGCGCAGAACGGAGTCAGGAATGAGGCAGAACGATGCCGGCGGCATGACCGGCGCGACACTGGAGACAGCGGTAGCGGGTGTTCGCCGTGTGCCGCGTGGCATCTCCCCGTGCCGGCCCGCAGCGGCGGCCATCCACCTTGAATCCGCAGCGGCCGGCGCGGCCGCGCGCCAGCGTCACGTCGGCCGCTCGATGCAGCGGCTCGAGGATGCCGCGATCCTCACCGGCCGTGGCCGCTATGGCGCCGACCTGGCAGCCTGGTCGCGCTCCTTCGTGGTGGGGGTGAAGGCGCCGATGGTGCAATGGGCGCTGGCCATGGACCGCGTGCGCTATGTGGGTGAGCCAATCCCGATGTGCAAACAACGGACTCGAGCGCCCGTCGCGGGAAAACCGCACACCGGGTTCGGAGGCAGGGGACGGCGCTCGCCGTTTCCTGGCGCGTTTATTTCATCTTTTTGGGGTGGCTAGGATTCATGGGTCTGGAGATATATAGGCCGCTAGCGGCCGAAGACACGGCGCGCACCATCACCCCGGGCATTTCGGCATTCCTGCTCGTACTGTCGGTCTGGCTGGGGTTCGCGCTCTGGGCCGGATGGGACAGAGGCAGCGAACTACGCAAGATCCAGGCTGATGCCGACCGGCTTGCCTATACCCTCGGCCAGCACGTCGAGCGCACATTGATGGAGGCGGACCAACTGACCTCCCTGCTAGGCGGCGCCGTCATCGAACGGGGGCCGGACTTGCCGCTTGCCGAATGGACCCGCAACGGTCATCTCGGTGCCGAACCCTTCCTTCAAACCGCGATTCTGGATGAAAGTGGCGTCCTCAGGGCATCGACCAATCCGACATTCGAAGCGCTTGACCTAGGCGATAGCGAGCTTTTGCGCATACACGCCGACAATCCCGGGCCAACATTGTTGGTCAGCAAGCCGCTGCGGGGGCGCAGTTCAGGTCGCTGGGTAGTTCAGCTTTCCAAGGGAATCGTGGGGCCGACCGGCCGTTTCATGGGGGTCGTCGTGGTGTCGCTTGACCCACTCTCCCTGACGAGCATCTACAAGAGCATCTATTTGGGCAGCCGGGGTGCAATCGGTCTGCTGGGCACCAATGATTTCATCTACCGGGTGCGTTGGAGCGGGGCGGCTTCCGACCCTGGGCAACCGCTGCCGGCGAGCTCTGCGGCCCGGCGAGCCGTAGCTGCCGCGGCCCACGCCGAAGTGGTGGAGAAGAGCCCACTGGACGATGTCGAGCGCATTTATGGCGTACATCGGCTGTCGAGAGGAAACTTGGCGGTCGTGATCGGCTACGACCTCCATGAAGCACTATCAATGTACCGCGCCAGGCTGCTCCTCGTCGCTTGCATTGCAAGCTTCCTATCTGCGCTGATCATCTTCGTCCAGATGCGCCAGGCCAAGTCAATCGAGAGGATGGCGAAGCTGGCGGATCGCGCGGCGGTGGTCAGTCGCCGGCTACGAGAAAGGAACCAGCACCTGCATGCGCTGTTCTTTGCCTCGCCGGACGGCGTTGCCATATTCGATAAGGATCGCCACGTGGAAGACGCCAACGGCGGGCTGTGCGACGCCCTGGGCGTTTCGCCCGGGGACTTGCGCGGCGCCACGCCACAACGGTTCGTTGACCTTCTGTATCGAGGTCGACGTCCCACGCGGGACTCAGTCACCCCGTCCGAACTACTTGCAAAGATCGACTGTGCCGCAGTCTCGCACGAATTTAGCGGTGTTATCGAGTTCGATATAGCGGATTCATCCAGCTACGCCATACGTGTTGTGCATACCAGCGACGGCGCTGGCTGTGTGGTGGCTGTCTGGGACGTAAGCGAAATGCGGCGCGAGGAACGGGCCAAATCGCATTTCATTGCTACCGCAGAAGCTGAAATCAAGATACCCATCGCAAACGTCGTCGGATATGCCGACCTCCTCGCCGCCGATCTGATCCCCCCGGAAGAACGCCTTGGCATCTATCGCACGATTCGTTCGCAAGCCCAGCGCATCAGCCAGTTCGTTTCGAATCACCTTCAACTGATGCGCCTGGAAACACTAGGCGCATCCGAGATGACGTTTCATCGGGTGGATCTCGCAAGGCTCGTGCGAGACGTGGCTGAGGCAGGGTTCGCGGACGATAGCCGGGTGACGCTGGAGTCAGCGAGAGAGCCTGTCTTCGTGATGGGTGACGCCGCCTCCCTCGCCAGCGTGATACGCCATTTGCTGGAGAATGCCGTGAAGTACGGGCTTGGGAGAGAGGTCAACATCTCGGTTGCTAGCGCGTTGGTCGAACGCCGCAACGCCGTGCTGAAAGTGACCGATCGAGGCATGGGGATCAAAGCTGATGAACTCAGGCTGGTGTTCGACAAATTTTTCCGACGCAAGCTGCAGCACGGGTCGGCCGGCGATGGTCTGGGCCTTGCCCTCGTGCGTGAGATTGTGCTGCTACATCGCGGCCATATTTCTCTTGAGAGCGAAGCAGGCAAGGGCACGACCGTTACGCTGCACCTTCCGGCGGTGGAATAGCTTTAGTGTGACGTGATCGGCGAGGACGTCGATAAGTGCGCTACACAATCTGACCGGAACGGAGCATGGAGCGTGAATGACGAAAGCATCATGGATGCGCAGCAGCAGCAACAACAACGATAACCAGCCAGCGCCACCATGCCACCAGAAAGCAATTATGATCGGTACTATGAGCGCGTGACCCGGGTCGCCGCGCGCGCGCTGAATCTACCAATATCCGTCGTATGTCTCGACAGACTGGGCCAGCCAGAAGTCATAGGCGCAAGCGGGTGCGAACGGGACGTCGTATTCCATGTGCAGACGTACTATAGCCGGACGCTCCAATGCGAGGAACCGTTCGTCGTCAGGGATGCGCTGTCCGATGCGGAGCTTGCGCAAGGACCACTGGCAACCAGCGAATTGCGGTTCCGCTTTTTCGCAGGCATTGCGCTGCGTCTGCCGTGCGGCAGACCCATCGGTATGCTATGTGTGATGCACGCGTTGCCGCGGCGCTTCAGGCGCCAGCAACGTCAGATGCTAGTAGACTTGGGGCAAATGATCGAGCACGAAGTTGGCCTGCGCAAGCTGGACAGCTCTGATCGTTTGGAGGTGCTTCACGCGATCGACCGACTTCAAGCCCAGCATGCGCTTTACGTCGAGACGTTCCATCGAACGCCGGTCGCTATCGCGCATATCGGAAGGGACTGGGAGTGGCGGCACATGAATGATGCCTGCGTGAAATTCTTCGCGCACTCGCGCGCTCCGCTGACGAAAACGAACATCCTCGATCTGCTGGATGCGAGCGACCGGACCAACCTTGAACAGGCCGTGCAGGCACTCAATCGTGGCCGCGGGGTCGAAGTCCGGACGCTCGACGTAACGTTCCGGTTGCGCAACAAGCAAAGTAAGCCAGCGCGAGTGCAGGTGGCACTGAAGCAGACGACGTCAACCCACGACGGAGGCTGGCTGTTTGTCATTCACGATACCCAGGCGGAGCAACGGGAAAAAGCCGTGCGCGATGCGCGGGAGGCTGCGTTGCATCGGGGAGCGCATGAGGCCTCGGAGGTTCTGCGCAGGGCGCGCGAGCAACTGACGACCGCCGAGCGGCAATTGGGAGACACGCGGGTAGATTTGCGCGCCATTGCTGACAATCTGCCGGTGCTGGTCGCTTACGTCGACAGTGAGCGACGTTTTCGGTTCGCCAACTCAACCTATCGCGAGTGGCTGGGGTTGGACCCGGAGGAGATCGTGGGGCGGCTCACCCATGAGGTTCTCGACGCTGACTATGCTGCTGCCATCGAGCCGTACGTCCAACGCGTGCTCAGCGGCGAAAGGGTCGAGTACGAGGTTGGAGCGACGCTTAACGGGAGTCGACGTGTCCTGCGTGGTGTGCTGGTGCCGCGTCGGGTCCACGATCAGGCGGCTGATGGATACTACCTGCTGGTGCAGGATGTGACTGAGCGAACGGCATTGCTCGATCGCCTGCGGCACCAGGCGTTCCACGACGCGCTGACCGGCCTGCCTAACAGACGCTCGTTCCTCGAGAGGCTGGATGAGGCATGCGCAGCAAGCGGCGACGGTGTGGCTGCCATCATGTTTATCGACCTGGATGGCTTCAAGGCTGTCAACGATACATACGGGCATCAGTGCGGCGACGAAGTCCTTGTTGAAGCCGCGCGCCGGATCAGCCGCTGCGTACGTGGCGGGGACCTGGTTGCGCGGCATGCAGGGGATGAGTTCACGTTGCTGCTGACCGGCCCTGCGATCGATCGTGTTGCACTGGAGAAAATTGCAAGCGCAATCCTGCGGACACTGAGCCAGCCCATCAGGTTCGGGGCAAACGTCGTCCAGTTATCGGCGAGTATCGGCGTGCTACCGCACAACCAGGCAGCGTCATTGAGCGGCGAAGCCCTGTTACGCGCCGCGGACGCCGCAATGTATCGTGCGAAAGTCGCAGGCAAGGCGCGTATTGTCGTGCACGAGCTTAACGATTCACCGGCCGGGATGCACGGTTGAGAACGAAGAACGTCGCGGATTCCGGAACATGATGCTCGTTGCGTAGGCAATGCACGAGTAAGTAGCTTCACGGTAGCGCGGTCGAAATCACCAGAGAGCCATTTCGCTGACCCAAGCGCTTGCGCCTGAAAATCCAGTAGAGTAAGGAGTCGGATCGCTAGCTCGCCCCCGTACGGTGGGATCCGGCGGCGCGCGGCTTGCGACCACGTTCAAGACCGTCACCCCCGCACCTATCCCTGCTGCCATGACCAAGCCCCCACGGTCCTCGACTGTCAAGCATCCTGTTGATCACCCTGAGTCGCCCACGCTCGCGCCACGCGGCTTCGTCCAGGTTCGCGGCGCACGGGAGCACAACCTGAAGAATGTCGACGTCGACATTCCCCGCGATGCGTTGGTGGTGTTTACCGGCGTGTCCGGTTCCGGCAAGTCGTCGCTCGCGTTCGGCACGCTTTACGCGGAAGCGCAGCGGCGTTATTTCGAGTCGGTCGCGCCCTACGCGCGGCGGCTGATCGAGCAGGTCGGCGCGCCCGACGTCGATGCGATCGAAGGCCTGCCGCCGGCGGTCGCCTTGCAGCAGCAGCGCGGCACGCCGAGCGCGCGTTCGTCAGTGGGCAGCGTGACGACGCTGTCGAGCCTCGTGCGGATGATGTACTCGCGAACCGGCAGCTACCCGCCGAAGCAGCCAATGCTGTATGCGGAGGACTTCTCGCCGAATACGGTACAGGGCGCCTGCCCGACCTGCCACGGGCTCGGCCGCGTATATAGCGTGACCGAACGCTCGCTGGTGCCCGACGACTCGCTCACGATTCGCCAGCGCGCGATCGCGGCATGGCCGCCCGCTTGGCACGGCCAGAATCTGCGCGACATACTCGTCACGCTCGGTTACGACGTCGACACGCCGTGGCGCGATCTGCCTAAGAAAGACCGCGACTGGATTCTGTTTACCGACGAACAGCCAACGGTGCCGGTCTATGCCGGCTTGACGCCGAAGGAGACGCGCGCCGCCCTCAGGCGCAAGGCAGAGCCCAGCTACCAGGGCACGTTCACCGGCGCGCGCCGGTACGTGTTGCACACCTTCGCAAATACGCAGAGCGCGTTGATGAAGAAACGCGTGTCGCAGTTCATGATCGGCGGCGAATGTCCGTCGTGTCATGGTAAGCGTCTGAAGGCGGAAGCTCTCTCGGTGACATTCGCCGGTATGGATATCGGCGAGCTGTCACAACTCCCCATCGCTCGGCTCGCCGCGTTGCTCGAACCCGTCTCGCGCGGCCAGTGGCCGTCTTCCAGCACATCTCCCGACGGCGCGATTCTCGACAGGAACAGTCGGCGCAAGGCGACCGCCGGACGTGTCGCGGCCGGCGGACAGGCTCACCAGGGGGCGCCTGACGTGCGCCGTACGCCTAACCTGTCCGACGAGAAACGTGTGGCAGCGCAGCGGCTCGCTATCGAGCTGCTCGAACGTCTGAACACCTTGATCGACCTCGGTCTTGGCTATCTTGCGCTGGACCGTGCGACACCAACGCTGTCCTCCGGAGAACTGCAACGGCTGCGGCTCGCGACGCAGTTGTCGTCACAGCTATTCGGCGTTATTTACGTGCTCGACGAGCCGTCTGCCGGACTGCATCCCGCGGACGGCGATGCGTTGCTCGAAGCTTTACAGCGCCTGAAGGCTGCGGGCAATTCGCTGTTCGTGGTCGAGCACGACATTGGCGTGATGCGGCGCGCCGACTGGCTCGTCGACGTGGGCCCGGATGCCGGCGAGGCGGGCGGACGTGTGATCTACAGCGGACCGCCCGCTGGCCTTGCAGATGTCGAAAGCTCGCGCACACGCCGCTACCTGTTTGCGCAGGGCGAGCTAGAGACGCAGGCGAGCGAGGCTGCGACTCGTGCGCGCCGCGAGCCCCGCGGCTGGCTGCGGCTCGAAGACGTGACGCGCAACAATCTGCATAATCTTGCTGCGGATTTTCCACTGGGTTGCCTGACCACGGTAACGGGCATCTCGGGATCGGGCAAGTCCAGCCTCGTGAGCCAGGCGCTGACGGAGCTTGTGGCGGAACATCTCGGGCGCGCAGCCGATCTTGCCGAAGACGACGAAGTCGACCCGCTCTTTGCCGCCCCGCCCGTCACGACCGACGGGCGGATCACAGCCGGCATGGACAAGATCAAACGTCTCGTGCGCGTCGACCAGAAGCCGATTGGCCGTACGCCGCGCTCGAATCTTGCGACCTATTGCGGTTTGTTCGACGCTGTGCGCAAGCTGTTCGCGGCGACTCCCGCTGCACGCAAGCATCGCTACAGCGCCGGCCGGTTCTCGTTCAACGTCGCGCAGGGGCGATGTCCGACGTGCGAGGGCGAAGGCTTCGTGATGGTCGAGCTGCTGTTTTTGCCCAGCGTCTACGCGCCCTGCTCGACCTGTCAGGGCAGCCGCTACAACCCGCAGACGCTCGAGATTCGCTGGCGCGAGCGCAATATTGCCGAGGTGCTGGCGATGACCGTGGACACCGCATGCGACTTCTTCGTCGACGAGGCGCAGGTGATGCGCTCACTGACTGTGCTCCGTAATATCGGCCTCGGCTATCTACGGCTTGGTCAGCCGGCCACCGAGCTCTCTGGAGGCGAAGCGCAACGCATCAAACTTGCGACCGAGCTACAGCGTGCGCAACGCGGCGATACGCTCTACATCCTCGACGAGCCGACGACCGGTCTGCATCCAGCCGACACCGATCGCCTGATGGTGCATCTGCATGGGCTCGTCGATGCCGGCAATACCGTGGTGCTGGTCGAGCACGACATGCGTGTCGCGGCGCAAAGCGACTGGATCCTCGACATCGGCCCGGGTGCGGGGGAAGGCGGCGGAAGGATCGTTGTGAGTGGCGTTCCGCAGACGGTGGCGCTCGCCGTGGACAGTCGTACCGCGAGCTATCTGCAGGCCGTGATATTTCGTTGATCTGGCGGGTCGGCGGGGCACGCCGAGAACGCTTTGCGCTTGCTCGATGGCGCGCCTGTCAAGGATGCCAGGTCGAAGGACTGACCGGCAAAGCAGCCGCAGGTCGGCGGCTCCCCGCCATCTCGTAGGAAAGCTGGTTGGCCGCGTCCATGACGGTCTGTGCCAGCGCGAGTAGTTTTTCCTCGGTCAGGCGCGAGGTAGGGCCGGAGATGCAGGCAGACCCGAGCAACTTCCAATGTAAGCCGAATACCGGGGCCGCCACGCTGGAGACTTCCGGTTCGCGCTCGCCCATGGAGAGGTGGTAGCCGCGCCGCCGGATCGATTCGTAAGGCTCCCCGGGCTCCCCGGAGAACGCCAGGATGACCCGCCCCGGTGCGCCACTGTCCAGCGGTAGCGCGGCTCCGATGCGCACGTGGTGCCGGATGGCTTGCGGGCCTTCCACGCGCACCAGGCACGTGCGCTGTTCGCCTTCGCGCACATAGAAAGAGGCGCTTTCGCCCGTCCTGATCGTCAGCTCCCGCAGCACCGGCTCCACCACCTCATACACGTTGAAAGTGGCCTGGTAGCACGCGCCCAGCCAGCCGGCGGCGCGTCCCAGGCGCCAACTGCCATCTTCCTTTTGCACAAGGTAGTTGTCTGTCGCCAGCGTACGCGCTAGGCGCAGGACCGTCGTCTTGTGGAAACCCGTGCGGCGGCTGAGTTCGGCCAGGGTGAGTTGTGCGTCACTTACGCCAAAGGCTTCCAGGACGCGCAGCGCCCGGCGTACCGCGATCACGCCGCCGCCAGCATCTTCAGCCACGTCGCCGGCGGCCAGGGGAGTCGATGAGTCCATGGTATGGAATGGGTTGCATTAGACGAAACGATATTGTACCTGTCGCAACAAGCGACCAGAATCCGTTCCAACAAATAACGAGATTCTTCGGAGACATGCAATGAAACTGCCGTACCGCGGTCTGATGACCGCCATCCTTTGCGCCCTCGCTTTCCCGGCCCTGGCCGATACCTATCCCACCAAGCCCATTCGCGTGATCGTGCCGTTCCCGGCCGGTGGCGGCACGGACATCATTGCCCGCGAGGTGACCAACAAGGTGGCGATGGCCATGGGCTGGCGCTTCGTGGTGGACAACAAGCCGGGCTCGGGCGGTAACCTCGGCGTGGACGCCGCTGCCAAGGCCAGCGGCGATGGCTACACCATCGTGTTGGGCCAGACCAGCAACTTGGCGATCAACCCCACGCTCTACCGCAAGCTGCCCTACGACGTGGCGAAGGACCTGACTCCCGTGAGCCTGGTGGCCAGCGCACCGCTGGTGCTGGTGACCACGATGGAGTCGCCTTACAAGACGCTGGCGGATGTGGTGGCGGCCAGCAAGGCCAAGCCCGGCAGCATCAATGTGGCTTCCCCCGGCAACGGCACGGTGGCGCACCTGACCAGCGAGTTGTTCCAGAAAACGGCGGGGATCAAGCTCACCCACGTGCCATACAAGGGTGCGGCCCAGGCCGTCAACGACCTGATCGGCGGCCAGGTTCAGCTCTACCTGTCGTCGGTGCCGACGCTGATCGGCCACATCCGCAACGGCAAGATGCGCCCCCTGGCCGTGACGTCGGCCAAGCGCATGCCCGACTTGCCCAATGTGCCCACCATTGCCGAATCCGGCTACAGCGGCTTCGAGGCCGTGACCTGGTTTGGATTTGTGGCGCCCGCCGCTACGCCCAAGGACATCGTGGTGCGCCTGAATACCGAGTTCAACAAGGCATTGCAGGTGCCTGACCTGAAGAAGAAGCTGAGCGATCAGGGGGCCGATGTATTGGGCGGTACGCCCGAGCAGTTCGGCGCGCTGATGAAGAAAGACACGATCCGCTGGTCGACCGCCGTCAAGGCATCTGGCGCGCAGGTGGATTGATCCTCGCTGTCCCACGCATCGCCGCCATCGCTCGCCGCCTCAACGAATCTCTCGTCCCCAACGTCCCAGGAGTCATGCCATGAGCTTGCCCAACATTATCAAATCCTTCGACCGCGTGCCCGCCGACATCGTCGCCCAGGCCGCTAAATTCCAACCGGCCATCCTGGCCGACGTGGCAGGCCGCCGTGGCGCGCTGCATGGCCGCATCCGCGCCCTGCGGCCGCACATGAAGCTGGCGGGCACCGCTTTTACTGTGGAAGTACGCCCCGGCGACAACCTGATGATCCACGCCGCGATGGCGCTGGCCCAGCCCGGCGACGTGCTGGTGATCGACGGCAAGGGTGACCAGAGCAGCGCGCTGATGGGCACCATCATGATGAATGCATGCCGCCAGCGCGGCATCGCCGGCGTGGTGATCGACGGCGCGGTGCGCGACAGCCTGGAAATCGACGAGATGGATTACCCGGTGTTCTCGGTGGGCACCAACCCCAACGGCCCGACCAAGGAAGTGGGCGGGCGCATCGGCCACCCGGTCTCGGTCGGTGGCGTCACGGTCAACCCTGGCGACTTCATCTGCGGCGACGCCGACGGCCTGGTGGTGGTCGAGCGTGAAAAGATCGCGTCGCTGCTGCCGCTCGCCGAGCACAAGGAAGCCGCGGAAGCCCGGCGCATCGCGCAGATCAAGGAAGGCAAGACCAACGCGCCGTGGCTGGTTGCCTCGCTCATCACCGCAGGCGTGTTGAAAGAAGGGGAGACGCTGTGAGCAACAAGCCAGCCATCCTCGTCACCGCAGCCGACCTCGCGCCACAAGCCGAGGCATTGCTCGGCGATTTTGAGATCGTCTACGCCGGCAAGACGCCCCAGGCCGCCGACCTTGTGGCGTTGGCTCAGCGCCACAACCCGGTCGGCATCATCGTGCGCTACGGCGCGGTGACGCCGGAAATCATGGACGCGGCGCCTGCGCTGAAGGTCATCTCCAAGCACGGGAGCGGCACCGACACCATCGACAAGGCCGCCGCGGCACAACGCGGCATCGAGGTGACATCCGCCGTCGGTGCGAATGCCGCCGCGGTGGCCGAGCAGGCCCTGGCACTGCTGCTGGGCTGCGCCAAATCTGTGGTGCTGCTCAATGCGCGTATGCATGCCGGGCACTGGGACAAGGCCACGCACAAGAGCGTTGAGCTGGCAGGTGCCACTATCGGCCTGATTGGCCTGGGCGCCATCGGCCAGCGCTTTGCCAGGATGTGCGATGCCATGGGCATGCGCGTGATCGGCTTCGATCCGTTTGCCAAGGAACTGCCGGACTATATCGAGCCCGTGAACCTGGAAACGATCTGGAAAGCGTCGGACGTGATTTCACTGCACTGCCCGCTGACCGCCGAGAACCGGCAACTGATCAACGCGCAAACGCTGGCGCGCTGCAGGAAGGGCGTAATCCTGGTCAATACGGCGCGGGGCGGCTTGGTCGATGAACCAGCATTGCTGGCAGCCGTGCGCTCGGGCCAGGTTGCCATGGCGGGGCTGGACAGCTTCGCGGTCGAACCGATGACGGTGCCGCATATCTTTCACGGCCAGCCTGGCTTTCTTCTCAGTCCGCACATTGGCGGCGTGACCAGCACCGCGTACGTGAACATGGGCGTGGCGGCGGCGCGGAACACGCTGGGTGTGCTGGCGCGTGCTGAGGCCCCGGTGCTGGCCAAAGCCGGCTAAGGCGCAACGAAACTGCCTGCAGCGCAGCCCGAAGCTGACCGGATGCGCCCAAATCGTTTGAAGTGCCTGAGGTCTTTCGCCCCCTCTCCCCACCGGGGAGAGGGGTGCTAGCCATCGTAGGGCGACGCGTGGCGTGCACACGCACACGAACGCGCGATTACCCCAAGAAAATAGTTGGAGACAAACAATGACAACCAGATCACCCTTAGTCTTGGCCCTTTGCCGCGGCGCACTGGGCGCGCTTGCGTGGATCGCCATGTCCGTGCACGCACAGACATGGCCCGCCAAGCCAGTGAGGATCATCGTGCCCTATCCCCCGGGCGGCGCCGTGGATGCTGTCACCCGCAAGATGGCGCAGCGGCTTACGGAGCAGACAGGCCGGAGTTTCTTCGTCGAGAACAAGGCGGGCGCCACCGGTACCATCGGTATCTCGCAAGTGGTGCACGCCCCGGCCGATGGTTATACGCTGCTTGCCAACGACACCACGTTCTCGCTGCTGCCGCATATCTTCAAGAAGCTGCCGTTCGACTATGCGACGGACCTGCAACCGGTGGCGGCCTTCGTGTTTGCTCCAATGGCTGTTGCGGTCAAAGCGGACAGCAAGTTCAAGACCATGGGCGATCTGGTGGCGGCCGCTCGCGCGGGCGACGGCAAGGTTAGCTATGGTTCCGGCGGCGCTGGCACCACGCCGCACTTCGCCAGCGAGGCACTGGGCATGGCGACGGGCGCTCACTTCATGCACGTTCCATTCAAGGGTGCGGGCGAGGCCACGCTGGCGCTGCTTGGCGGCACCATTGACTACCAGATCGCTTCTACGCCCGGGGTCATCGGGCAGGTCAAGGGCGGCAGCCTGCGGCTGCTGGCAGTCAGCGGCGACAAGCGTCTGCCCGCCTTGCCCAACGTGCCTACATTTGCCGAGGCGGGCGTCAAGGGCTATGGCGTGGTCAACTTCACCGGCCTCTGGGCGCCCCGCGGCACGCCGGCGGCGGTGACGGATCGCCTGCAAAAGGAAGTGGCCACTGCCATGGCGTCGCAGGACATGAAGACCTTTGCCGAAGGCATTGGCGCGGACCCGGGCTATTGGGATGCCGCAGCGTTCGCCCGGCAGCTTTCAGAACGCACGGCGTTCTGGGGCAAGATCGCTGCCAACACGGCGTTTGAAAAGCAATGAGCACCGCAATGAGCACCGGCAAGTACCGGCAACACAAGTCCGACATGCAAGTCGTGCCAGCGTATGTGCGCCTGGTCCAGCGCGAGGTGCAGGCCTACCTGGCTGCGTCAGGCACGACGCAACGGCTGCGCTCGCTGGGGCTAGAGCCCGCGGCTCTGTGTGGCGAGGGGTTTGCCGCGCGGATCGACCGCGAGGTGGCAGGATATAGCCAGATCGCCCAGGCGTTGGGTTTCACGGCTGATTGACGCAGTGCGGGCGGCTGCACCGCTAGCCAGCGGCAAATACTGACAATCCTTATCCATTCACTGCGCACAGCCAAATTGCCATGTTCCTGCTGAATACCCCGGAAGTCCGAGAGTTCGACGTGTTTACCAGCATGCCGGCGCGTTATCGCCAACGCAGGCGAACGGCCTGGGCGGATGCCAACCAGGGCGGACGCGAAATCGACTGCTTTCTGGAGGGGCCTGTATTCGACCGGGAGGGCAACCTCTATGTCGGCGATATACCCAATGGGCGCGTCTTGCGCATCGACCCGGCAGGCGAGTGGAACGTGGTGGCGCAGTGGGACGGCGAGCCCAACGGCATGAAGTTCCTCAACGCGAACGAACTGCTGGTAACGGACTACCGCCGTGGCCTGATGCTTGTCGATGTACGCGTCGGCAGTGCAAAGCCGTACCTGGACCGCCGCAACACGGAGAGCTTCAAGGGAGTCAACGACCTTACGCTGGATTCGCAGGGCAACATCTATTTCACCGACCAGGGGCAGACCGGACTGCACGACCCGACCGGACGCGTCTACCGGCTGAGCGTGGACGGGCGGCTGGAACTGCTGCTCTCCAATGTGCCCAGCCCGAACGGTATCGTGCTGTCACCCGATGAGAAATTCCTGTTCGTCGCGGTGACGCGGGGAAATTGCGTCTGGCGCATGCCCATCCTCGCCGATGGCGGCGTGTCCAAGACCGGGCAGTTCTTCACCTCCTATGGACCGAGTGGCCCTGACGGGTTGGCCATGGATGTATCGGGCCGGCTGCTGGTGGCGAACCCCGGACTGGCCTACGTGTGGGTGCTCAGCCATCGCGCTGAGCCGGTGCAGGTGCTGCGCGGCCCCGCCGGGCATTCGCTGACCAATCTCGCCTTTGGCGGCCCCGCCGGCAAGACGTTATTTGCGACAGACTCCACGGCGGGAGACATCCTGCGCATAGAGATGGATGTGGCGGGCATGCCGCTGTGGCGGCGGGACGGAGAGCCGACGCGACACAACGCTGGATGAGCCGTGCTGGCAAGATGCTGGGCATCGCGATCGGAAAAATCGTCCAGGCACCGCGGTGTTTCACGCGAGCTTGGTTCGGAGAACATTAGATGAGAGCCCTTGGCCATCCCTTCATTGCGAACGCTTGCGATTGCCATATGCACGTCTACGATAGCCGCTATCCGGCTGCAGGGACTGCAACGCTGCGACCACCAGATGCGCTCGTCCCGGACTACCGGGCGGTGCAGGGGGCGATGGGAACCACCCGAGCCGTAGTGGTCACGCCGTCCACCTATGGCACGGACAACAGGCCCACATTGGCTGCCCTGCGAGAGTTGGGCGTGGAGGCCCGTGGCGTCGCGGTGGTGGACACCTCCATTACCGAGAGGGAGCTCGAAAGCCTGCATGCATCCGGCATTCGAGGCATCAGGTTCAACCTCACGATGCCCGGTCCAGTAGACATGGAGATGCTTGCACCGCTTGCTGCGCGTGTCGCGCCTCTGGGCTGGCACATTCAACTCAATGCGCCTGCCGCGTGGTTGCCGCACATGCAACCACTGTTGAAGACCTTGCCCGCTCGCATCGTATTTGACCACTACGGGCACTTGCCATTCGGCGGGGCCGAGTTCGAACCTGCGTTCGAGGTCATTGCAAGCCTGTTGGGTGAGGGCAGGGCTTGGGTGAAGCTGTCTGGTCCTTACATTGAGTCCAGGGAAGGACCACCACTATACGGCGACGTCGCTTCGCTTGCGCGTCGCTATCTCGAATGCGCACCCGGCCAGATGGTCTGGGGATCGGACTGGCCACACCCAACAATCATTGCCAAGGGCCGCTCGCCAGCAGATGACGGCGAGCTGATGTCGCTCTTCCGGCAATGGTGTGGCGACGATGCACTGGCCAAGCAAGTTCTTGCCGATAACCCCCGAAGACTCTACGGCTTTGGCCCCTGATGCCGATGTCAGATAACAGCAATCCAAGGAGACCGTTCCAATGAAAATCAGGCAATTGTTTATCACGCTCTGCATTCCCCTGCTGGCGTGCGTCACGGCGAGTGTCTCGGCGCAGTCTGACTGGCCCAGTCGGGTGATCACTTATGTCGTGCCTTATCCGGCCGGTGGCACCACCGACATCCTGGCGCGCCTGATCGCGCAGAAGCTTGGCCAGGCGCTGCACACCACCGTGGTGGTGGAGAACCGACCCGGCGCCACTGGCGCCATCGGCTCAGCCTTCGTGGCACGCGCGCCGGCCGACGGTTACACGTTGCTGGGCGCGTCCACCGCGTCGCACGCGATCAACCCGGCGCTCAATCCGAAGTTGCCCTATGACGCCATCAAGTCCTTCGAGCCCGTGGTGATGATCGGCACTATCCCCAGCGTGCTGATCGTCGGCCCCAACAGCCCGTACCGCAACGTGCAGGCGCTGCTGGCTGCCGCCAAAGCAAAGCCCGGCGCCGTCACCTTTGCCTCGGGCGGCAGCGGCACCATCCTGCAGATGTCCGGCGAACTGCTCAAAGAGGAGTGCAAGGTTGACATGACCCACGTGCCCTACAAGGGAGACGTCCCCGCCATCCAGGATGTGATGGCCGGCCACGTGGACTTTATGTTTGCGCCCACCGCGCCCATCTTGCCGCATGTGCAGGGTGGCAAGCTGCGCGCGCTCGGCGTGGCTACCAAGGCGCGCGTGGCCAGCTTGCCGGCGGTGCCGACCATGGCCGAGGCGGGCGTGCCCGATTTCGAGGCCGAGCAGTGGCAGGCTGTGTTTGCTCCGGCCGGCACGCCGGCGACCATCGTGCAACGCCTGAACACCGAGATCAACCGTATCCTGAAGGATCCGGAATTGGTGGCACACCTGGACAAGCTGGGCGTCAAGGTGGTCGGTGGCACCCCGCAGCAGTTGTCGGCCTTCCAGAAGGCCGACATCGCCAAGTGGGCGCGCGTGGGCAAGGCCGCGGGTGTGACGCTGGAGTAGGCAGGGTGCCCGACTTGTTTTGCGTGTTGCTGTTGACGCCTTCCCGGCGCATTAGCTCGAAGCCGGCACGATCCGGAGAGTAGCCTACCGTATCGTGCCCTTCCTGATGCCGGGCACCCGGATCAGCCGGCGGTGCCTGACACCCTGCGGATCTCCTCGGCCACGATCGCGATCAGCGCATCGGCTGCCGTGCTGAGCGGGCGCTGCGGATGGCTCACGCACACCAGGTGGCGCACGATGCGCGGCGCCAGGATGGGGTACACGCGCAGCCGGCCCTCGTCCACCGCGCGTTGCACCACGATGCGCGGCAGCACCGTGCCAAAGCGGGTGGCCTCGACGAACTGCACGATGGTGCCGAGGATGTCGATCTCGAACTTCGGCTGCAGGGTCACGTCTTCCAGTTGCGTGGCCGCGTCCAGCACGCCGCGCAAGCCGTGGCGCTTGGTGGGCAGCACCAGTTCCAGCCCGGGCAGCTTGGTGAGTTCCACCGCCGCCGGCAGTTCCGGGCCATGCTCGGCGCTGGTGACCAGCACCATTTCCTCGTCGTGCAGGGATTGCACATGGAGCGAGAGCTTGCCACGGGGCTTATGCACCACGGCCGCGTCGAGCTGGCCGGCGGAGACCAGGTCGATCAGCGTGGCGCTGAATCCGTCCGCCACCGATACCTCCACATTCGGGTAGCGCGCGTTGAAGCGCACCAGCGACCCCACCAGCACGCTTTCCGTTTCCGACGCCACCATGCCGATGGAGATGTTGCCGGCCACCTGCTCCTCGCGTTGCATCAGTTGCTGCCGGGCGTTGGCGAGGTCCCGCGTGATCGGCAGGCACAGCCGGTACATCATGCGGCCGGCCGCCGTCGGCACCATCCCGTGCGGGATGCGATCGAACAGCTTCTGTCCGAACTCCTCTTCCAGCTTGGCGATCTGCATGCTGAGCGCCGGTTGCACGATATTCAGCCGCTTGGCCGCGCGCGTGACGGAGCCATCTTCGAACAGCGCAATGAAGTACTGGATCTGTTTGATGTCCATGCCAAGTGATCGATTAGGTATCAAATAATCTGTTAGCTTGAAGTGATCGTATCAGATTTTATGTTGTCACGTTGCCGGAACGACTGGCCACTATCGGGGGAAAACCCTTATCAGCGGCGCGTCAGCAGCCCAGATGTGCCCGCTAAAGTCCACCTGGAGTGGCATCATTTGAACTGATAAGCATAATCAAAAAACAATATTAGAACTAATACCATAATCTCACTAAGCTCCTGTTCAACGTTGCATGTCCCCGGCGGATTCGCCTGTCGGGGCCGACGCGCAGAACGGAGTCAGGAATGAGACAGAACGATGCTGGCGGCATGACCGGCACGACACTGGAGACAGCGGTAGCGGGCGTTCGCCCCGTGTCGCGTTGCATCTCCCTGTGCCGGCCCGCAATCCCCGCAATCCCCGCTAACCAGATGGACCGTGCCAGTCCCGCCTCGCGGGAGGGCCGGTCATGAGCGACAAGCGCAGTCTGCCCGCCGCAGCGGCGGCCATCCACCTTGAATCCGCAGCGGCCGGCGCAGCCGCGCGCCAGCGTCACGTCGGCCGCTCGATGGAGCGGCTCGAGGACGCCGCGATCCTCACCGGCCGTGGCCGCTATGGCGACGACCTGGGCGTGAAGCCGGGCACCCTGCACGCCGCGATCGTGCGGTCCCCGCATGCGCATGCCGAACTCGGCACCATCGATGCCAGCGCGGCGCTTGCCGCGCCGGGCGTGCATGCCGTGCTCACCGGCGCCGACCTGGTGGCCTGGTCGCGTCCCTTCGTGGTCGCCGTGAAGTCGCCAATGGAGCAATGGGCGCTGGCCATGGACCGCGTGCGCTATGTGGGCGAGCCGGTGGCCGTGGTAATGGCCGAGAGCCGTGCCCTGGCCGAAGACGCGCTCGACCTGGTGCGGGTGAATTACCGCGTGTTGCCGCCGGTGGTATCGATCGAGGCCGCGCTGGCCGACGATGCGCCCATCCTGCATCCCGGCGTAGGCGCCAATGTGGTGAGCGACCGCCACTTCCGCTACGGCGAGCCTGAAGCCGCCTTTGCCGCTGCGCCGCACCGGGTCACGCTGACCGCGCACTATCCGCGCAACACCTGCACGCCGATTGAATGCGGCGTGGTGATTGCCGAGTTCCTGCCCGGTGACGAAGGCTACGACGTCACCTCCAATTTCATGGGGCCGTTCTCGCTGCATGCGGTGATGGCGATGGCGCTCAAGGTGCCGGCCAACCGGCTGCGCCACAAGGCCCCGCGCGATTCCGGCGGCAGCTTTGGCGTGAAGCAGGCGGTGTTTCCTTACGCGGTGCTGATGTGCCTGGCGTCCCGCAAGGCCGGCGCGCCGGTGAAGTGGGTGGAGGACCGCCTCGAACATCTCAGCGCGGCCACCTCCGCCACCGCGCGGCTGTCCACGCTGGAAGCCGCGGTGGAGTCAGACGGCCGCATCAAAGCGCTGGCCTATGACCAGATCGAAGACTGCGGCGGCTATCTGCGCGCGCCGGAGCCCGCTACCTTCTACCGCATGCACGGCTGCCTGACTGGCGCCTACGACATCCCCAACCTGCTGGTGCGCAACCGCGTGGTGATGACCAACAAGACGCCCACCGGCCTGGTGCGGGGCTTTGGCGGCCCGCAGGTGTATTTTGCGCTGGAGCGGCTGGTGCATCGCATCGCGACACAACTCGGGCTCGATCCACTCGAAGTGTATCGGCGCAACTTTGTCGCCGCCGATGCCTTTCCCTATCGCGCCGCGGCGGGCGCGTTGCTGGACTCCGGCAACTACCAGCTGGCGCTGGCGCGCGCGCTGGAAGAGGGCGGCTACTACGAGCTGAAGTGCCGCCGCGATGCCGCACGCGCCGAGGGCCGGCTCTATGGCATCGGCTTTGCCGCCATCGTCGAGCCGTCGGTGTCGAACATGGGCTATATCACCACCGCCATGCCCGCCGAGGCGCGCAAGAAAGCGGGGCCGAAGAACGGCGCCATCGCCAGCGCCACGGTCAGCGTCGACCTGCTCGGCGGCGTGGTGGTCACCATTGCCTCGACGCCGGCCGGGCAGGGCCATATGACAGTGTGCGCGCAGGTGGTGGCCGATGTGCTCGGCGTGAATCCGGCCGACGTGGTCGTGAACGTCGAGTTCGATACGCACAAGGATGCATGGTCGGTCGCCGCCGGCAACTACTCCAGCCGTTTCGCCGGCGCCGTGGCCGGCACCGTGCACCTGGCCGCCGAGCGGGTGCGCGACAAGTTGGCGCGCATCGTGGCGCCGCAGTTCGGCTGCACGCCCGCCGAGGTGGTGTTCGACGACGGCCGCATTGCCCGTAAAGGCGCGCCCGAATCCGGCCTGCCCTTCACGCGCGTGGCCAGCAATGCGCCGCACTGGTCACCGCAGCAGCTGCCGGCGGGAGAAGAGCCGGGCCTGCGCGAGACGGTGTTCTGGTCGCCGCCCAACCTGGAAGCGCCGAATGAGAACGACCGCATCAACACCTCGGCCGCCTACGGCTTCGCCTTCGATATGTGCGGCGTAGAGATCGACCGCGCCACGGGGCGCGTGCGCATCGACCGCTACGTGACCGCGCACGACGCCGGCACGCTGCTCAACCCGGCGCTGGCCGATGGCCAGATCCGTGGTGCCTTCGCCCAAGGGCTGGGCGCGGCGCTGATGGAAGAGTTCCGCTATGGCGCCGACGGCAGCTTCCAGTCCGGCACGCTGGCCGACTACCTGATGCCGACCACCTGCGAGGTGCCGGACCCGGTGATCGTGCACCTGGAGACGCCCAGCCCCTTCACGCCGCTCGGCGCCAAGGGCCTGGGCGAGGGCAACAACATGAGCACGCCGCCCTGCATCGCCAACGCGGTGGCCGACGCGCTAGGCGAGCAGGACATCCGCCTGCCGCTGACCCCGGCCAAGGTGATGGCCATGGTGGGCTTCGACGATCCGCCACCGTCGCGCCCCGAGCTGCTCGAAGCGATGCGCGAGGCCGCCGCGCCAGCGGCCCGCAAGGGCAGCGGCAAGGCGCTCACCGCGCGCGGCTCGGTGGATCTGGATGCCACGCCCGAAGCCATCTTCGCCGTGCTGGTGGACCCGCAGGCGCTGGCCAAGGTGGTGCCCGGCTGCCACGCGCTGGAGCGCACCGCCGAGAACCACTACCGCGCCGACGTGACGGTGGGGGTTGGCATGATCAAGGCCCGCTTCGAGGCGGAGATCGCACTGTCGGACCTCGATCCCCCGCGCCGGCTGCGGCTGGCAGGCGCAGGCATGTCCTCGCTGGGCAGTGCGCGCGGCGCCGGCCTGGTGGAGTTGGTCCCGCATGGCAGCGGCACGCGCCTGAGTTACGACTACGAGGCCGAGGTATCCGGCAAGGTCGCTGCCGTGGGCGGCCGCATGCTGGAGGGCGCCGCCAAGGTGGTGCTGCGCCAGTTGTTTGAATCGCTCGGCCGCCAGGCCGCCGGCAAGCCGGTACGGCCGCAAGGCTGGCTTGCCCGCCTGCTGGCCCGCTTGGGAGTACGCCGATGAAACCATCCGCTTTCGATTACCTGCGCGCCGAAACCACGCAGCACGTGCTCGATGCGCTGGCTCGTGGCGGCGAGGGCGCGCGCGTGCTGGCCGGTGGCCAGTCGCTGATGGCGGTGCTCAATATGCGCCTGGCGCAGCCGCAATTGCTGATCGATATCTCGCGCACCGCCGAGCTGAACACGGTGCGGGTGGAAGACGCTCACCTGGTGGTGGGTGCCGCGGCCACGCAGGGCAGCGTCGAATGGCGCCGCTCGCTGGCCGACGAGGTGCCGCTGCTGGCCATGGCCTTTCCGCATATCTCGCATTTCCAGATCCGCAATCGCGGCACCGTGTGCGGCTCGGTCGCCCATGCCGACCCGAGCGCGGAATTGCCCCTGGTGCTGACCGCGCTGGGCGGCGAGGTGATGCTGCGTTCAGCCCGCCGCCGCCGCGTGCTGCCGGCGGCCAGCTTCTTCCAGGGCATGTTGATGACGGCGCGCGAGCCCGACGAGCTGGTGGAGGCGGTGCGCTTTCCGCTGCGGCGCCCCGGCGCGCGCTACGGCTTTGCCGAGTTCTCCGCACGCCATGGCGATTTTGCGCTGGTGGCCTGCGCGGCCACCGTGACCGATGACGCCATCGCGCTGGCGGTTGGCGGCGTGGCGGACCGGCCGGTGCTGGAAACCTGGCCGCGCCTGCAGGGCAAGGACCTGGAGCAGGCCATCAACGATTTCAGTTGGAAACTGGGCGCGCAGGACGACGCCCATATCAGCGCGCAGTACCGCCGGCACCTGGTGCGGCAACTGGGCATGCGTGTGATCGAGGAGGCAAAATGAGCAAGACCACCAAGGGCGCCGAATCCGGCAAGCCCGCCCAGGTGATGCAGCGCCTGGAGCAACGCCGCATCACCCTGACCCTGAACAGCCGCGAACGCAGCGGCTACTGCGAGCCGCGCGAGCTGCTGTCGGACTTCCTGCGCCACGAGCTCGGCGCCACTGGCACCCATGTGGGTTGCGAGCATGGCGTCTGCGGCGCATGCACGGTACGCGTCGACGGCGTTGCCGCGCGCTCGTGCCTGATGCTGGCCGTGCAGGCCGAGGACCGCGCCATCGATACCGTCGAAGGGCTGGCGCCGGCCGAGGGACTGGGCGACCTGCAAGAAGCCTTCCGCCGCCACCACGCGCTGCAGTGCGGATTCTGCACGGCCGGCATTCTGATGTCGTGCGCGGACTACCTGGAGCGCGTGCCGGAACCCAGCGAAGCGCAGGTGCGCGACATGCTGTCAGGCCACCTGTGCCGCTGTACGGGCTACACCCCCATCGTGGCCGCCGTGCTCGACGTAGCCGCGATCCGTGCACGGGCTCGTCATGCTGCTGCCGGCGTAGATACCCAGGAGGCCTGCGATGCTTGATCTTGGCCGCACCTTCTTGCAAAGCGTGGAGCGCAGCCCGCACGCGCCCGCCATTGTCGACGGCGACCTGATGCTTACCTATGCGCAATGGTACGAGCGCATCCGGTGCGTGGCGTGTGGCCTGCGCGAGATCGGCCTGGCGCCGGGCGATCGCCTGCTGGCCGTGCTGCAAAACCGCTGGGAAATGGCCACGCTGCACTGGGCCTGCCAGTTCGCCGGCATCGTGATGGTGCCGCTGAACTGGCGCGCCAAGCCGGAGGAGCTCGATTACTGCGTGCAGGATGCCGGCGTCAGGGCGCTGGTGTTCGAGCCGGTCAGCGCCGATGCGGTGCTGGGCAGCCTCGCGGCCCAGGCCGTGCCCTGCATTGCGCTGGACTGCGCGGCTGGCGGCTCGATGTCCTTCGCTTCGCTGCTGGACAGCGTTGCGCTGCATGGCGGCCCGGTGGCCGAAGCGGGTGATGTCTCGCTGATGCTCTACACCTCGGGCACCACCGGCAAGCCCAAGGGCGTGCCGCGCCGCCACCAGCAGGAGCGCGCCGCGGCGCTGGCGCACGTGGCGCAGAACCTGTATCGCCATGGTGAGCGCACCCTTGGCGTGATGCCGCTCTACCACACCATGGGCGTGCGCTCGCTGCTGGCAATGGCGCTGGTGGACGGCCTGTTCGTCTGCGTGCGGCGCTGGAACGCCGGGCAGGCGCTCAAGGAGATCGCCACTCACCGAATCAGCTGCCTGTACCTGGTGCCGACGCTGTACCACGACCTGCTGGCCGATCCGGGATTCGATCCCCCGGCGATCCGCACCGTGACCAAGCTCGGCTTTGCCGGTGCCTCAATGAGCGACGGCCTGCTGCGCCGCCTCGCGCAGGCCTTCGAGCCGGAGCTGTTCGTGAACCACTACGGCTCGTCGGAGGTGTACACCTTCAGCGTGGACCAGCGTGCCACCCGCAAGCCCGGCAGCGCCGGGCGCGCCGGCATCAATACGCGCCTGCGCGTGGTGCGCCTGGATGCCCGCTCACCCGACGATCTGGCGGCTACCGGCGAGGAAGGCCAGATCATCGCCGACCTGCGCGGCGACGAGGCCTTCGAGGGCTACTGGAACCGCGACGACGCCAACGCCAAATCGCTGCGCGATGGCTGGTACTTCACCGGCGACACCGGCTACTTCGATGCCGAGGGCGATCTCTTCGTCAGCGGCCGGGTGGACGACATGATCATCAGCGGCGGCGAGAACATCTCCCCGGTCGATATCGAATCGGTGCTGTCGCTGCATCCGGCGGTCGATGAGGTGGCGGTGGCCGGCGTGCCGGATCCGCGCTGGGGCCAGAAGGTGGTGGCTTTCGTCAAGCCGCGCGGCCACATCGACGCGCAAGCCCTGGATACCTACTGCCGCGGCTCTGACCTGGTCAATTTCAAGCGCCCGCGCGACTACGTCTTCGTGGAGGAGATTCCCAAGTCGCCGGTTGGCAAGATCCTGCGGCGCAAGTTGTCCGCCGGCGAATACGCGCTGGCCCCGCATTCCATGAGCCCCGACCCTAATACCAACCCCAACCCCAACCCCAACCAGGCTGCGGACGCCGCGCCTGTCGATACCATCAAGGAGTAAGACATGACCCAGGCAATCGAGATGATCCATCCCGACCAACAGCGGCTCCAGCAACTCGACGGCTTCTCCGTGGAGATCGATGCCGGGCGCGAGCGTGCGGACATCATCCTGCACCGTCCACCCTACAACGTGATCGCCATGGCAGCGCGCGACCAGTTGCGTGCCGTCATTGAAGCGCTGGATGCCGACGATCGCGTGCGCGTGATCGTGCTGCGTTCGCAAGGCGAGCATTTTTCCAGCGGCGGCGATATCAAGGGATTCCTGGAGGCATCGCCCGAGCATGTCTCGCAACTGGCCTGGAACGTGGCGGCACCGGCGCGCTGCAGCAAGCCGGTGATTGCCGCCAACCGCGGCTACTGCTTTGGCGTGGGCTTCGAGCTGTCGCTGGCGTGCGACTTCCGCATCGCCACCGAGACCACGCAGTACGCGCTGCCGGAACAGAAGCTCGGCCAGATCCCCGGCTCGGGCGGCTCGGCGCGCCTGCAGAAGATGGTGGGCATCGGCCGCACCAAGGACATCGTGATGCGCTCGCGCCGCATCTCGGGCAAGCAGGCTTATGAGTGGGGCATCGCCGTGGAATGCGTGGCAGACGCCGAGCTGGAAGCCGCCACCGATGCGCTGGTCGACGAGCTGCGCGGCTTCTCGCCGCTGGCGCAGCGCACCGCCAAGAAGCTGCTCAACGACACCGAGGACGCGCCGCTGTCGATCGCCATCGAGCTGGAAGGGCATTGCTATAGCCGCCTGCGCAGCTCGGAAGATTTCCGCGAAGGCGTGGAAGCCTTCCACGGCAAGCGCAAGCCGGCGTTCCGCGGCAGCTGATGGCAATCGCGGGCGCGCTGGCAAGGCACCGCCCGCGCGTCATAGCTGCCGTAATGATCCAAGCAGAGATCCAAATCAAAGGAGACAACAATGGAAGCCGTAGCAAAGAAGAGTGCAGCGACGATCAGCGAGGCGCTGCCAGCGGCGAGCAATCGCCAGGTGTTTGGTGCCGTGGCGGCGTCGTGCATGGGATGGGCGCTGGACCTGTTCGACCTGTTCATCCTGCTGTTCGTGGCGCCCGTGATCGGCAGGCTGTTTTTCCCGTCGGAGCACGCGATGCTGTCGCTGGCGGCGGTGTATGCGTCGTTTGCCGTGACGCTGCTGATGCGGCCACTCGGCTCGGCGATCTTCGGCTCTTATGCCGACCGCCACGGCCGCAAGGGGGCGATGGTCGTTGCCGTCACTGGCGTTGGCTTGTCCACGGCGGCGTTCGGCCTGCTGCCTACGGTGGGTCAGGTGGGGCTGCTTGCGCCAGCCTTGTTTATCCTGCTCCGGCTGGTGCAGGGTATCTTCGTTGGTGGCGTGGTGGCATCCACCCACACCATCGGTACCGAATCGGTGCCCCCGTCCTGGCGCGGCGCCGTTTCCGGGCTGGTCGGTGGCGGTGGCGCGGGTATCGGGGCGCTGCTGGCTTCCATTACTTACATGGCGATGACCGCGCTGTTTCCGGGGGAAGCGTTCGATGCCTGGGGTTGGCGCTGCATGTTCTTCTCCGGCATCATCAGCTCGGTGCTCGGCCTGTTCATCTTCAACTCGCTGGAGGAGTCTCCGCTGTGGAAGCAGTTGCAGGCGGCCAAGGGGCATGCCGCGCCGGTTGAGAACCCGCTGCGCGTGATCTTCTCCCGCCAGTACCGTGGCGTCCTCTTCGTCAACATCCTGCTCACCGTGGGCGGTGGCAGTGCCTACTACCTGACCTCCGGCTATCTGCCGACCTTCCTCAAGGTGGTGGTGAAGGCATCGGCTGGCGAGTCTGCCGCCATCCTGATGGCCAGCAGTTTGGGTGTGATCGTGGCATCGATTCTTGCCGGCCACCTCAGTACGATGATCGGCCGCAAGCGAGCCTTCCTGTTGATCGGCGCGCTGAACGTGGTGGTGCTGCCGTTGCTCTACCAGTGGATGCCGGCGGCGCCGGACACCACCACGCTCGGCCTGTATGCCGTGGTGCTGTCCATGCTGGGCTGCAGCGGCTTCGCCCCGATCCTCATTTTCCTGAACGAACGGTTCCCCACCAGCATCCGTGCCACGGGGACCGGCCTGTCATGGAATATCGGATTTGCCGTCGGTGGCATGATGCCGACGTTTGCTTCGCTGTGCGCCAGCACCCCTGCCGAACTGCCCATGGTGCTGGGCATCTTCCTGGCGGTTGTCACCATCATCTACCTGGTGGGTGCGTTCATCGTTCCGGAGACGGCAGGGCGCCTTGGCGACAATGGAGCGTAGAGATCCAGCATGCAGGGGCTGCATCTTCCCCATGAAAGGCTGGGGGGCGCGAGCGCATCCCGATGTTCGTAGCGGTGGCAAACGCGGCTAGAATGCAATGACCCCGCGGTTTGCGCACGTGCGATGCCTTTGGGTCCGACGCGAACAGATGGCCCCAAACAAAATGGAACGACAGCCTGACTTTTGTCCTCCCCGCCCGAAAGATGCCGGCGCCCGACAGCCCGCACCGCCTCACCTTGGTGACCTGCTTGATAGCCTGAGCGACGGATTCATGTCGATAGACAGATCGTGGCGCTTCACCTATCTCAACCATACAGCCGAACGATACTTGCAGCAGGAGCGGCAAAACCTGCTGGGGCGCGACATCTGGCAGTGTTACCCGGACTTGGTGGACTCCGGCTACTACCGCGTCTATCAGCAGACGGCGGCAACTGGACTCCCCGGTCGGCATACTGACTATTACGCACCGCTCGACACCTGGTTTGAGGCTCGCTCATTTGCCCACGACGATGGCATTACGGTACTCTTCCGCGACGTCACGCGCGAATACGAGCACGCGGCGCTGTTGGAGTTTGAAGCTAGTCACGACTATCTGACTGGTTTGCCCAACCGGCGCAAGTGCATGGAAACGCTATCAGGCGCGGTCGCCGAGGCCGCTTCACCAGGCTTTACGCAGGGTGCTTCCCTGGCTGTGCTGTTTATTGACCTGGACCAATTCAAGGAAGTCAACGATGCGTTCGGTCATGCTGTCGGCGATGATCTGCTGCGCGGCTTTGCGAAAAGGCTAGTCGCAATTCTCGAACCTGAATGTTTCGCCGCGCGCGTAGGGGGCGACGAGTTTGTCCTGCTGTTACGCAATACGACCGAGAACGCGGCAGAAGCGTTCGCGCATGCGGTGCTCCGTGAGCTCGCGATGCCATTCGGGGCATGCGGAAGATCCGTCTGCCTGTCGGCTAGCATTGGCATCGCGCTACTGAGAGAAGCACCGGAATCGGCCGAGGCATTGCTGAGTCGTGCCGACACGGCCATGTACGCAGCGAAGTCATCTGGCCGATTTCAGGTGCGCGCGTACGATGGCGCACTCGATCGGGGCATGCGTGACCGCCTTGCCTTGCGCATGGATCTTCGTGAGGCGTTTGCCGCGAACCAGTTCGAGCTTCATTTCCAGCCTCAGATAGCACTCGCGGATGCTTTACCAATCGGTGCTGAGGCGCTGCTTCGCTGGCGTCATCCTGAACGAGGATTGCTGATGCCGCACGCATTCCTGGATGTGTTACTTGAGTCCCCATATGAAGCAGCCCTCGTCGAATGGCTGCTCAATGCAGTTTGCCGCCATATCGGTGCCTGGCGACGGCTGGGTGTATCCATACCGCGGATCAGCCTCAATCTGTCGGCTCGGCAACTTCTCTGTGTGGAACTTACCGATATGATTCTCCGTATCGCGAGGGCACACGACGTCTCCCCCGCAATGCTCGACATTGAAGTCACGGAGGACAGTCTGGTGAGCGATATCGAGAAGGCAACGTCCGTGCTCGCGGCGCTGAAGCTAGCCGGCATATCCACATCGCTGGACGACTTCGGCTCTGGATACTCCAGTCTCGGCTATCTGGTCCGACTGCCTATCGACACCCTGAAGATCGACAAGTCGTTCGTTCGGGCGCTGGCCGATTCGGAGAAGGCGTCTGCGATCATCCGCAGCATTGTCTCTCTCGCTCGTTCGCTGGGAATGAAAACAATCGCGGAAGGCGTCGAGTGCCAACGCCAGGCGGCGGAGCTGAAGGATGCCGGATGCGATGCCATTCAGGGTTATCTAGTCAGCCGCCCGCTTGGCTCGGATGCCTTTGCGGAATTCATGCTGCGCGTGTGATAGCTCCATTCAGGCAGAGGGGAGAACACCGGGATGCGGGAGCCCGCCATGGGCTCCCAGTACCTCACCCCAGCCTGAACTGCCCCACGACCCCCGCCAACGCGCCCGCCTGCCCCTGCAACGCCTCGGCCGCCGCGGTGGATTCCTCCACCAGAGCCGCGTTCTGCTGCACCATCTGATCCAGCTGGCTGACCGCCCGGTTCACCTCCTGGATGCCCCGGGTCTGCTCCTGCGCCGCATTGGTGATCTCGGAAATGATGCTGGTCACCTTGTCCACGTTCCCGACGATCGCATTCATCGTGTCTCCGGCGCGGCGTACCTGCCCGGAGCCGGACACCACGCTGTCGACGGTGGTCTCGATCAGCGTCTTGATCTCCTTCGCAGCCTGCGAACTGCGCTGCGCCAGCCCGCGCACCTCACCGGCAACCACGGCAAATCCACGGCCCTGCTCGCCGGCGCGCGCCGCTTCCACCGCAGCATTCAGCGCAAGGATGTTGGTCTGGAATGCAATGCCTTCGAT
This sequence comes from Cupriavidus sp. GW823-FHT07A04, assembly GCF_058794615.1. Lineage (NCBI taxonomy): Bacteria > Pseudomonadati > Pseudomonadota > Betaproteobacteria > Burkholderiales > Burkholderiaceae > Cupriavidus > Cupriavidus sp. GW823-FHT07A04. The sequence continues at coordinate 60,441 of NZ_JBXAHA010000007.1, read as the reverse complement.
CACGCCGATGATGTCGGACACCTTGACCGAAGCCCGCTCGATCTCGCTCATGGTCTGAATGGCCTCGCCAATGGCGGCGCCACCATTGCCAGCGACCTGGGAGGCTGCGATCGCAGACGCATCGGCCTGCTTGGCCGACATGGCGGACTGGCTCACGGTCGCGGTGATCTGTTCCATCGACGCCGCCGTCTCTTCCAGGCTCGCCGCAGCCGATTCAGTTCGCCGCGAAAGGTCGATGTTTCCGGCCGCGATCTCGTCAGCGGCCGCATGTACAGATGCACTGGCATCCCGAATCTGGCGCATCACGCTGACCAGCTTCTCGGCGAAGGCGTTGAACGCCTGCGCAATCTGCGCCACCTCATCGGAGCCATTGGCTGGCAGGCGGCGCGTCAGGTCGCCATCCCCGCTACCGATATCCCGCATGGCGTCGCGAATCACCGACAGCCTTCGGAATGAAACCGCTGTCACCCCGGCGACGATGGCGGCCGCCACGCAAGCGATCACGATCAGCACGAACACCGATGCCATCAGCATGGAGCGCATGCCTGCGGTCGCCTCGCCCTGGTCCAGCGCGATCACGGCAATCCAGTCCGTGCCGGGCACGCCGCGCGCCCGCAGCAGCTTGGGCGCATTGTCCACATCGACCTGCAACGGGGCCTTGGCGCCTTCGAGCGCTGCGAGCTTGTCGATGGCAAGCGCGGGCATCAGATCCGTCAGGGGCTTGAGCGTGAGCTTATCGTCCTGGTGGGCCACGATCTTGCCGTCCTTTGTTACCAGCACGCCGAAGCTGGCAGGCGTGGGGTGGATGGCCTTGATGGTGGCGATGACGCTGTCCATGGACACGTCGCCGGCCACCACGCCCTTGAGCGCGCCGTCGCGCAGGATGGGCACGGCGAAGGTCACGACCAGCTTGCCGCTGCTGGCGGCCACGTAGGGCGGCGTGACCACCGGCTTGCCCGCGGCCACGGCCTGCTTGTACCAGGGGCGGGACGTGGGATCGTAATTGGGCCGCAGGCCTTCGGTATCAGAAAACCGGTGGGACTTGTCGGGAAAACCGATGTAGGTCATGACGAAGCCGCCGGCGCTGCCTACCTGCTTGAGCGCGGCGATGGCGGCGTTGGTGTCGGGCTGCGTTGCCGCGTCCTGCAGCGAGTCGATCATCTGCGTGTGGCTCGCCACCCAGTCGGCGATGGCGTCGACGTGGCCGTTCTGCGCGGCGGCCAGGTTGCTGTCGATGGCGTCGTCGTTGTACGAACTGGCCACCACGTGATTGATAACGGCATTGGCGATGAGCGCCACCACGACGATGGCCACGGATAGGGCCACGATGCGCGCGCGGAGGGAGGACAGCATAGTTGGATCTTTTATGTTTGGCTCATCTGGCGGATAGCCTTTGGAGCGGTGGGGGCGAAGGGTCCTGGCTCGCTCTTACGGCATTGTTGCCGGCGAATTTAGGACCATCGGGCAGCCTATTTTTAAAGTGCGAAGAGCGCCATTCGGATATCCGGATGAAGCGCGATCTGGCTGTTCGGATATCCGGATGCTCGGTTTTTTCGGGTGTTTGGCACCGAAGTGGTGCGTCTGTCGGCATGGACGGAGCCTGCCTCGCGCAAAAAAAATGGCCTCCGAAGTGGAGGCCTCTCGTCTTTGTGAGGTCGTGTTCTGCGCGTGAGAGCGCTGTGTCTTTTCCGCTGCCAGTGCGCACGGACCTTCAACTGCTAACGTGGCGGCAAGCGAAGGGTCCCGAGGGTCAAGCGCGCCGCCATACCGGCGACTCCGCCACCACGACCTTGCGCGGCAGGATCTTCTGGCTGGTGAACGCATCGGCGATGCGCTGCTGCTCATCGAGCGAGGCCGCATCTACCGTCTGCACCTGGTACGTCCGGCGGCGGTTGGCGGCTTCCACCGTGGGCGCGTCCAGGCCGATCAGCGGCGCATGCCACTGCGCGGCGGCCGCGGGGTTTTGCTTGATCCATTCGCCGGCGCGGCGCAGTTCTTCATAGACCACGGCCAGCACGTCCGCATGCTTTCGCGCGTACGGCGTGGCGGCGAGGTAGAAGCGCCGGTAGCTCGAAAGCCCCTTGCCATCGCGCAGGATGCGCGCGTTGGCCTGGCGTTGCACTGCCGCCAGGAACGGGTCCCAGATCACCCAGGCGGCCACGCTGCCGCGCTCGAAGGCGGCGCGCGCGTCGGCCGGGCTCAGGTAGGCGGGCTCGATATCGCGGATCGACAGCCCGGCGCTGGCCAGCGCTTCGAGCAGCAGGTAGTGCGCGCCCGCGCCCTTGGCAAAGGCAATGCGCTGGCCTTTGAGGTGGGCGATTTCCTTGATCGGCGAATCCTGCCGCACCACAATGGCCTGCGCTTCGGGCGAGGGCGTCTCGATGGCATAGTAGGTCAGGTTGGCGCCGGCCGCGAGCGCGAAGGGCGGCACCGCGTCGGCCACGTCCGCGCTCAGGTCGAGGTTGCCGATATTGAGGGATTCCAGCAGCGGCAGGCCCGAGGTGAATTCATACCATTGCACCGATGCGCCCAGCGGCGCGAGCGCCTTCTCCAGCGTCTCGCGTGATTTCAGCAGGATCATCAGCGTGGACGATTTCTGGAAGCCGATGCGCAGTGTGTGCTTTGGCGCCTGCGCGCGTGCTGGCAAGGCCGTGCCAAGCGCGCCGGCCGTGCCGGCGGCCAGCATGCCGCTGACAACGATTCTCCGCCGCCGCTGGTTGAGTTCGTTTGTCATTGCCGCTCCCCGCGTGTCTTTCAAGTTGTAAGGGGAAGAGGGTAGGCGAAAGCCATGCCGCAAGGAACGAAGAATGCCGCAGTTGCTTATGCGGGGAGGTGTGAAGAAGCCGGCGCGGGTGCGTGCCGATGTGCATGATGGCGCGTCAAAGAAAAAGAGCCCCGCATGGGGGCTCCCTGACAGCGCCGCGCCATCGGTGCGCGGCCTGGCTTAGCGCTGGTAGGCCGGCGGCAGGAAGCCGGCAAAGCGTTGCTGCGTGGTCGCCTTGAATTCCGGCGACTGGTAAGCCTCGCGGATGTCCTTGACGAACGGCTTGCCGGTGTCGGCGGTGCGCACGGCAACCAGGTTCATGTAGTAGTCGGGAATCTTTTCCAGGCTGAGCGCTTCGGTTAGCTTGAGGCCGGAGGACAGCGCGAAGTTGCCGTTGACGAAGGCGAAGTCCACGTCGTCGAGCGAGCGCGGCAGCTGCGCGGCTTCGAGCTGGATCAGCTTGAGCTTGTTCGGGTTGCCTTCGATGTCGCGCTCGCTGGCGCGGATCGGGTCGGTGCCGGCCTTGAGCGTGATCCAGCCGATCTGCTGGAGCATGGCGATGGCGCGTGCCAGGTTGGACGGATCGTTAGGCAGCGACACCGACGCGCCCGGCTTCACTTCCGTCAGCGACTTGTGCTTGCGGCTGTAGATGCCGATCGGGGCGGTGGGGACCTGGATGACTTCCGACAATTGCAGCTTGCGGTCGCCGGAGAACTTCTTCAGGTAGGCCACGTGCTGGAAGGCATTGGCGTCGATGGCGCCATCGGCCAGCGCCAGGTTGGGCTGCACGTAGTCGCTGAACTCAACGATAGTGACCTTGTAGCCTTTTTTTTCCAGCAGGGGCTTGATGCCGTAGCGGATCTGGTCGGAGTAGGGACCAGCGGTGGCGCCGAAGCGGATTTCCTTTTTGTCCGGATCAGCCGCGCCGGCCGTCTGGATCGCGCCGAGCGCGAGCACCGCGGCAATCAGTCGAATTCCGAAACCCAGTTTCATCTAAAGCTCCCCGTATTGTTTGTGTGCATCGTGGCTTACCGGGATGGCGGCAAGCAAGGATGCCCATTGTAGGGAAGTGCATACGTTCAAGGAACGAGTAAAAATGCATGGTCTTATAACGCACTTGCATATGCCTGTATGTGGGTTTGCAGGCGTTCGTGTGACGCCAACGGCTGTTGCGCTGCGGAATATGCATACGCAATCGGGTAGTAGTTGCGGGATAACCCGTATTGCGGTTATGATTGAACTGTCTCCTCCAATCCCACCAAGGAATTGGATTCGCGCCCGCCTCATTGGTGGGCGTTTTTGTTTGTGCTTCCCATTTTTGGGCTTCCCAAGCGGGCTTAAGCGGCGGGCTTAAGCGATCGCCAGCGCGGCGGAAAACAAGAAGGGCCGGTGGCATCCATGTGCCACCGGCCCTTCTTGTTGCGAGCGCCGCGTTGCGACGCCAGCTACTGCGCTACCCCGCCACCCCTCAGGCCGCGGCCAGCGCGCGCTCCAGGTCTTCCAGCAGGTCGTCGATGTGCTCGATGCCGATCGACAGGCGCACCATGTCTTCGCTGACACCGGCGGCCTTCAGCTCGGCGGCGTCGAGCTGGCGGTGCGTGGTGGAGGCCGGATGGGTCGCCAGCGACTTGGCGTCGCCGATGTTGACCAGGCGGGTGAACAGTTGCAGCGCGTCCAGGAAGCGCGCGCCGGCTTCGCGGCCGCCGCTCTTCAGGCCGAACGACAGGATGCCGGGGCCGCGCCCGCCCAGGTAGCGCTGCACCAGCGCATGGTCCGGGTGCTCCGGCAGGCCGGCAAAGTTGACCCACTCCACCTTGGGGCTGGCCTTCAGGTGGCGCGCGACAGCCAGTGCGTTCTCGGTGATGCGGTCCAGGCGCAGCGCCAGGGTCTCGATGCCTTGCAGGATCAGGAAGGCATTGAACGGCGACAGCGCCGCGCCGGTATTGCGCAGCGGCACCACGCGGGCGCGGCCGATATAGGCGGCGGCGCCGAGCGCTTCGGTGTAGACCACGCCGTGGTACGACACATCCGGCTCGTTCAGGCGCTTGAAGCGCGCCTTGTGCTCGGCCCACGGGAACTTGCCGCTATCGACAATGGCGCCGCCCACGCTGTTGCCGTGGCCGCCCAGGTATTTGGTGAGCGAGTGCACGACAATGTCCGCGCCATGCTCGAACGGACGGCACAGGTAGGGCGAGGGCACGGTGTTGTCCACGATCAGCGGGATGCCGTGGCTATGCGCCACCTTGGCGATGGCTGCGATATCGACGATGTTGCCCAGCGGGTTGCCCACCGACTCCACGAAGATCGCCTTGGTGCGCGCATCCACCAGGTCGCCGAAGGCGGCCGGGTTGCGGCCATCGGCAAAGCGGGTCTCGATGCCGGACAGGGGCAGCGTGTGCGCGAACAGGTTGTAGGTGCCGCCATAGAGCTGGCTGGCCGAGATGATGTTGTCGCCGGCCTCGGCGATGGTCTGGATGGCATAGGTGATGGCCGCCATGCCGGACGCCAGCGCCAGCGCGCCCACGCCGCCCTCGAGCGCGGCCAGCCGCTGCTCCAGCACGTCGTTGGTGGGGTTCATGATGCGGCTGTAGATATTGCCGGGCACCTTGAGGTCGAACAGGTCGGCCCCGTGCTGCGCGTTGTCGAACGCATACGCAACGGTCTGGTAGATCGGCACGGCCACGGCACGCGTGGTGGGGTCCGGGGAGTAGCCGCCGTGAACGGCAATTGTCTCGATTTTCATGATGTCGTTGTCTTCTTGTTGGAATGAATACGCTCAGGAACGGGCATGGTAGCAGCCGTGGTTCGCGTGTGCCATCCGGGGCGGACCGCGCGGGCCCGCCCCGGATTCGGGCCTTGGCCCCTTACTGGCTGGCCAGGGGGAAGCTCGCCTGCCAGACGTTGTCCTTGACCTTGACGGCGGTGGGGATCAGTTTCTGCTCATGGAACAGGTCGGCCACCCGCTGCTGGGCGGCGATCACCTCCGGCGTCACCGGGGTGGCGCCGTACGGCACGCGCTTGAGCCAGGTCTCCACGACCTGCGTGTCCAGGCCCACGGCAGGCGCGAGCAGGGCGGCAGTCTCGCCGGGGTTCTTCACCACCCACAGGCCGGTCGTGCGCAGTTGCTCCAGGATGGCATTGACCACTTGCGGCTGCGCTTTGACGAAGCCGTTGGCGGCTTCATAGAAGTTGAAGGGGGAGGGCACGCCTTCATAGTCGGCGATGGTGCGCACCTTCAGCGCCTTCTGCGCCAGCGCGTAGTACGGGTCCCAGACCACCCAGGCGTCCACGTTGCCGCTCTCGAAGGCGGCGCGCGCATCGGCGGGCGGCAGGTAGATCGGCTGGATGTCCTGCAGGGCCAGCCCATGCTTGTTCAGCAACTGCACCAGCAGGTAGTTGGAGCTGGAGCCTTTTTGCAAGGCGATGCGCTTGCCGCGCAGGTCGGCCACCGAGCGGATCGGCGACTTCTCCAGCACGAACAGCGCCTCGTTGGTCTTGCCGCCTGGCTCTGCGCCCACGTAGACAAAGTTGGCACGCGCCGCCTGGGCGAACACTGCCGGCGGCGCGCCCGTGTAGCCAAAGTCGATGCCGCCGGCATTGAGCGCCTCCAGCAACTGCGGGCCGGCGGGGAATTCCTTCCACTCCACCTTGAAGCCGAGCGGGGCGAGCTTTTTCTCCAGCGAGCCCTGCGCTTTGAGCACGGCCAGCAGGCCGGCCTTCTGGTAGCCCACGCGGACCGACGCGTCGGCGGCATGGCCGGCGGCGGACCAGGACAGCGCGGCGATGGCCAGGGCGCGGCCGACAACGGGTAGCCATTGGCGGAAAGGATGCATTGCGATGTTCTCCGAAGTCGACGATGCGGTAGCAAGGGTCTGAGGTTGGGATGCGGCCCTATGGTTGCGAAATCGCGCGAGGAGGGGAACGAAGGTTATTGCATTTGCATAGAACCGCGGCGGGCGCAACGCGCCGGCAAGCAGGTTTTGGCGGTCCATGGCATCCTGCTTTCCACCGCATTGCCCACTGAAATGCTCACCGCACGCGCGTTGCGGTTTGTGCAGCCGCTTTCAAGGGTGCGCACCCCTGCGACACCTTGCCGCAGTCAAAAATGTCTCGGCTTAGTTGGGTGTTGCCTGTGAGATGGCAGAAGAAGCTGCATTGTCCGATTTTCCGGACAGTGTGTTCTAGATCACGGGTTTACCCTCAATGCTGCGATGCGGTAGATTCGCGGCCACGATGTCTGACGTACCGCGAACCTCACCCGAACACCCTGCTTGCCCACCAGGCAAGCTCGCCGGGCCGCGCCACGCCGACGTCCTCCTGTGTGGACCGCCGCAGTCCCACTTTGATCCGTCCCACAAGGACCAAGCCAGGCTGCCGCTGATCGGCGCGTCCCCCGGCACACCGGTCGCTTGACCCGGATCTGACCCAGTTTCCCCCAAGCCTTAAGCCTGCCTCTTGCTCGCGCATCTGGCAGCAGAATCACGCCGCGCCGTCGCTGCCGTGGCCAACTCAACCAGTCGTGACATGAAGATACCCAAACTTCCGCGTTGGACGCGGCTAATGCCTTGCGCCGCCGTGCTCTTGCTGGCCGGATGCAACATGGCCGTGCTAGATCCGAAGGGCCAGATTGGCGCCGACGTCAAAAACATCATCCTGATCGCGACCTGGTTGATGCTGCTTGTCGTGGTGCCGGTGATCGCGCTGGTCTTCACCTTCGCCTGGAAGTACCGCGCCAGCAACAAGTCGGCTCGCTACGAGCCGGACTGGTCCCACTCGACCGGGATCGAAGTCGTGGTCTGGCTGATTCCCTGCCTGATCATCCTGGTGCTGGGCATCATCACGTGGAAGTCCTCGCACGACCTGGACCCCTATAAGCCCATCGAATCCAACGTCAAGCCGATCACCATCGAGGCGGTTGCGCTGAACTGGAAATGGCTGTTCATCTATCCGGACCTGGGCATTGCCACGGTCAACGAGATCGCGTTCCCGGTGAACACTCCCGTGAACTTCAAGATCACGTCGGATTCGATCATGAATTCCTTCTTCATTCCGCAACTGGGCAGCCAGGTGTACGCCATGGCGGGCATGGAGACCAAGCTGCACCTGATCGCCAGCGAGACCGGCGCGTTCGACGGCATGTCGGCCAACTACAGCGGCGGCGGCTTCTCGGGCATGAAGTTCAAGGCCAAGTCGGTGTCGAACTTCGACTTCGAGGCGTGGGTCAAGCAGGTCCGCGCCTCGTCGAGCCAGCTGACCCTGGCTGACTACAGCGCGCTGGCCAAGCCCAGCGAGGCGAATCCCGTGGCGCTGTACGCCAAGGTCGATCCGCAGCTGTACCACGGCATCCTGCACAAGTACATGGACGGCGCCGGTGGCGCTATCGCCGGCAACGGCACCTCGTTTGGTCCCGTCTGCACCTCGCGCAACACCCTTGGCGTGAGCCAGGTGTCCATGGCCGCGCCCGCTACGCCGGCGCCGGGCTCGAATTCCTAGGAGTAGAGATGTTTGGCAAATTGAGTTTGGATGCCATCCCGTTCCACGAGCCCATCATCATGGGCACGTTGACGATGGTGGCGCTGGGTGGCGTGGCGCTATGCGCGCTGATCACCTATTTCGGCAAGTGGAAATGGCTGTGGAACGACTGGTTCACCTCGGTCGACCACAAGAAGATCGGCATCATGTATTCCGTGGTTGCGCTGATCATGCTGCTGCGCGGCTTTGCCGACGCCATCATGATGCGTACCCAGCTGGCGTTGTCCACCAACGGCTCGCCGGGCATCCTGCCGCCTGAGCACTACGACCAGATCTTCACCGCCCACGGCGTGATCATGATCTTCTTCGTGGCGATGCCGCTGATGACGGGCCTGATGAACCTGGTCGTGCCGCTGCAGATCGGCGCGCGCGACGTGGCCTTCCCGTTCCTCAACACGCTGAGCTTCTGGCTGTTCGTTGCCGGCGCGATGCTGGTCAACGTCTCGCTGGGCGTCGGCGAGTTCGCGCGCACCGGCTGGCTGGCCTATCCGCCGTTGTCCGGCATTGCGTACAGCCCTGGCGTGGGGGTGGACTACTACCTCTGGAGCTTGCAGATCTCGGGCCTGGGCACCTTGCTGACCGGCGTCAACTTCCTGGTGACCATCCTCAAGATGCGCGCCCCGGGCATGACCCTGATGCGCATGCCGGTGTTCACCTGGACCGCGCTGTGCACCAACGTGCTGATCATCGCCGCTTTCCCGGTGCTGACCGTCACGCTGGGCCTGCTGGGCCTTGACCGCTACCTGGGCATGCACTTCTTCACGAACGAAATGGGCGGCAACGCCATGATGTACGTGAACCTGATCTGGATCTGGGGCCACCCCGAGGTGTACATCCTGATCCTGCCGGCATTCGGCATCTTCTCGGAAATCATCTCGACGTTCTCCGGCAAGAAGCTGTTCGGCTACAAGGGCATGGTCTACGCGACCTGCGCCATCATGGTGCTGTCGTTCCTGGTCTGGCTGCACCACTTCTTCACGATGGGCTCCGGCGCCAACGTGAATGCGTTCTTCGGCATCACCACCATGATCATCTCCATCCCGACCGGGGTGAAGATCTTCAACTGGCTGTTCACCATGTACCGCGGCCGTGTGCAGATGACCACGCCCGTGCTGTGGACGCTGGGCTTCATGGTCACCTTCGTGATCGGCGGCATGACCGGCGTGCTGATGGCAGTGCCGGCGGCTGACTTCGTGCTGCACAACAGCCTGTTCCTGATCGCCCACTTCCACAACGTGATCATCGGTGGCGTGCTGTTCGGCTACATCGCCGGCATTACCTACTGGTTCCCGAAGGCCTTCGGCTTCAAGCTCGACGAGCGCCTGGGCAAGTACGCGTTCTGGTGCTGGATCATCGGTTTCTACCTGGCCTTCATGCCGCTGTACGCGCTGGGCTTCATGGGCATGACCCGTCGCCTGAACCACACCGACAATCCGGCGTGGAACCCGTACCTGTACGTGGCCGTGCTCGGCGCCGCGTTTGTCGGCCTGGGCATCCTGTTCCAGATCCTGCAGATCGTGGTCAGCGTGCGCCGCCGCAAGGAACTCCTCGACGTGACGGGCGACCCCTGGGGTGGCCGTACGCTGGAGTGGGCAACTTCGTCGCCGCCGCCGTTCTACAACTTCGCGCATACCCCGGTGGTGCGTGACCTGGACGCGTTCGCCGATATGAAGGCGCGTGGTGAAGTGCCGCAGCAACAAGCGCACTACGAGCAGATCCACATGCCGAAGAACACCGGCGCCGGCTTCTACATCGGTGCCTTCAGCCTGGCGCTGGGCTTTGCCCTGACCTGGCATATCTGGTGGCTGGCGGCGGTAGGCCTGGTTGGCATGATCGTCAGCTTTATCTTCCGCAGCAACGACGACCACATCGACTACTACGTGCCCGCGCACGAAGTCAAGGCGGTCGAAACGAGCCATTTCCAGCGCATTGCGTCACAGGCCTGAACCATGACGACTGAAGTCCTACAGCGTTATCCCGCGCATGGCGCCGCCCAGGCGCATGCCCACTCGCACGATCATTCGCACGATCACGCCCATCACGACACCAGCGCCAACACGGTGTTTGGTTTCTGGGTGTACCTGATGAGCGACTGCATCATCTTCGCCGGGTTGTTCGCCGCGTTCGCGGTGCTGCGCGGCGAAGTGGCGGGCGGCCCGTCGGGCAAGGAGTTGTTCGAGCTGAACTACGTCCTGGTCGAGACCTTCCTGCTGTTGTTCAGCAGCTTGACCTCGGGCATGGCAATGATCTCCCTGCATAACGGCCAGCGTGCCCGCCTGCAGTTCTGGCTCGGCATCACGTTCTTGCTGGGCGTGGCGTTCATCGGCATGGAAATCAACGAGTTCCATCACATGATCGCCGAGGGCGCCGGCCCCGAGCGCAGCGCCTTCCTGTCGTCGTTCTTCACGCTGGTCGGCACCCACGGCCTGCACGTGGCGAGCGGCCTGCTGTGGATGGCTGTGCTGATGTGGCAGATCTCCCGCAAGGGCCTGACCCCGACCATGACCAAGCGCCTGGCCTGCTTCGCCTTGTTCTGGCACTTTCTGGACATCGTCTGGATCGGCGTGTTCACCGTGGTCTACCTGATGGGAGCGATGTAATGGAACATAGCAACGTCTCTGCCGCCGGCGCTCACCGCGCCCACGACGGGCACGGCACCACGTCCGCAGGCGCCAGCCATGGCAGCGTCAAGTCGTATGTGATCGGCTTCGTGCTGGCGGTGATCCTGACCGTCATCCCGTTCAAGCTGGTGATGGGCGGCACGCTGGAAGCCTCGACCACGCTGGCCGTGATCCTGGGCCTGGCGGTCGTGCAGATCGTCGTGCACCTGATCTATTTCCTGCACCTGGACAGCTCGTCGGAGCAGCGCTGGAACGTGATGGCCCTGGCCTTCACCGCGCTGATCCTGCTGATCGTGGTGGCGGGCTCGCTGTGGATCATGCACAACATGAACGCCAATATGATGGTGCATTGAGCGTGAAGGGTGGCTAAGCGCGGTTCGGCTTTCTGTCGAACCGCGTCACGCAAACGATGTGACAAGACGACCCGGTCGCGTGAGCGCCCGGGTCGTTTTTGTTTGTGCGGCAGCGGAACATGTGTTTCTGGCATCGCGGGCAGTGGGTTTTTGCCCCGCCAGGCCTTGATTCTTCGTTGTATACAACATGTTCTATGTGGTCGAGTATTCCCCCGAAATACGCTGCCTGTCTTCTCGTTACTCTCTGGTTCTTCGCGTTTTATCGACGTTTACCCTCGGTTTTCAGCTTTCACATTGCCTGGTCAGTTTCTTGTGGATACACTCTGTATTCAACAGCGGCCATCTTGCATCACCGGACACGCTCGCCCCCACAATTAGAGACAGCGCATCATGCAGACCGACAACGACAACGACAATCTCAGCGACAGCAAAGCCGGCGCCAGTGCTTCCCAGGCGGTCCGGGCCCTGCTCGGATTGCGGGAGCTGATCCTCGGCGGCGACCTCGCGCCGGGTGCTCGCATCTCCGAACTGTGGGTGGTTGAGCGCCTCGGCGTCTCCCGCACCCCGATCCGGGCCGCGTTGATCCGCTTGCAGGAAGAAGGCTTGGTCGAGCCCATCCCGTCCGGCGGCTTTGCGGTCCGTTCCTTCGCCGAAAGTGAAATCAGCGATGCGATCGAACTGCGGGGCACGATGGAAGGCATGGCGGCCCGGCTTGCCGCGGAGCGCGGCGTCGGCCAGACCATCCTGAGCGGCCTGCGCGACTGCATCACGCAAATCGACACGGCGCTCACCGGCGAGCTGACCGCGGTCAAATTCTCTGCTTACGTCGATCTCAACGCGCGCTTCCACCAGTTGTTGGCTGAGGCGGCCGGCAGCCCCCTGGTTGCACGGCAGATCGAGAAAGTGATGAATATCCCGTTCGCCTCCGCCAGCGCCTTCGTGATGGTCCAGTCCATCGATGAAAGCGCGCGCGAAATGCTGCTGCTTGCGCAGGCGCAGCACCGCTCGGTGGTCGAGGCGATCGAGCTGCGCGAGGGCGCCCGCGCCGAAGCGCTGATGCGTGAACACAGCCGCATCGCCAACCGCAACCTCAAGATCGCCATGCAGAACCAGCAGGCGATGTCGCAGGTGCTCGGCGGCAGCCTGATTCGCCGGGCAGGCCGCCCGGCCTGACCTAATCCACTTTCGTAAGTCACTGAACCTTGGCGCGCTCGGGCGCCAGGGAGGGGATCGCTATGTTTCTGAAAAACACCTGGTACGTGGCCTGCACGCCGGACGAACTCGCGGGAAAGCCGCTTGGCCGCACGATCTGCAATGAAAAAATGGTGCTGTTCCGGGGCGAGGACGGCAACGTCGCCGCGCTGGAGGACTTTTGCCCGCACCGTGGCGCGCCGCTTTCGCTGGGTTTTGTCCGCGACGGGCAACTGGTCTGCGGCTACCACGGCCTGACCATGGGCCGCGACGGCAAATGCGCCAGGATGGCCGGGCAGCGCGTCGGCGGGTTTCCGTCGATCCGCAGTTATCCGGCCGTCGAGCGTTACGGTTTTGTCTGGGTCTGGCCTGGCGACGCCGCGCTGGCCGATGCGGGTGCGATCCCGCATCTGGAGTGGGCGGTGAGCGCGGACTGGGCCCACGGCGGCGGGCTGTATCACATCCATTGCGACTACCGGCTGATGATCGACAACCTCATGGACCTGACCCATGAGACCTACGTCCATGCCTCCAGCATCGGGCAGGCCGAGATCGAAGAGTCGGCACCGGCCACCAAGGTCGAAGGCGACATGGTCGTGACCGGCCGGCATATGGAGGGCATCATGCCGCCGCCGTTCTGGGCCGCGGCGTTGCGCGGCAATGGCCTTGCGCACGATGTGCCTTGCGACCGCTGGCAGATCTGCCGCTTCACGCCGCCAAGCCACGTCATGATCGAGGTGGGCGTGGCGCACGCGGGCAAGGGCGGGTATCACGCCGAGCCGCAGCACAAGGCGTCGAGCATCGTGGTGGACTTCATCACGCCGGAAACCGAGACCTCGATCTGGTACTTCTGGGGCATGGCGCGCAACTTCAAGGCAGACGACGCGCAACTGACCGAAACCATCCGCGAAGGGCAGGGCAAGATCTTCGCCGAAGACCTGGAAATGCTGGAGGCACAGCAGCGCAATATCCTGGCCAATCCCGAGCGCAAGCTGCTCAAGCTGAACATCGATGCCGGCGGCGTCCAGGCGCGGCGGATTCTGGATCGCCTGCTGCAGCAGGAACAGGCCGGGCAGGCGGAGGGCGCGTGATGCAGGTCAGGATCGCAAGCAAGGCCGACGCGGCGTCGGGCATCGCCGTGTTCGAGCTGGTCGCGCCGCACGGCGGCACCCTGCCGGCATTCACCGCGGGCGCGCATATCGACGTACGGATCGCGCCGGGACTGGTGCGTCAGTACTCCCTGTGCAACGACCCGGCCGAGACCCATCGCTACCAGATCGGCGTGCTGCGCGACCCCGCCTCCCGGGGCGGGTCGGTGGCCATGCACGCGCTGGCAGTGGGCGCCACGCTGGAAATCAGCGAGCCGAAGAACCACTTTCCCCTGGCCGCCGGCGCCGCGCATTCGATCCTGCTTGCCGGTGGCATCGGTGTCACGCCCATCCTGGCCATGGCGCAGCGCCTGGCGCGGACCGGCGCGTCGTTCGAGTTGCACTACTGCACCCGCTCGGCGGCGCATACGGCGTTCCGCGAACGCCTTGCGCACGAGGATCTCCGGGACCGCACGCATTTCTATTTCGACGAGCCGCCGGGCCATCGGGCTGACCTGCCACGCTTGCTCGTCGCCCCCGGCGCACGGACGCATCTCTATGTGTGCGGCCCCGCCGGCTTCATGGATGCGGTGCTGCGCCGGGCGAAGGAGGCCGGCTGGCCGGAGGCGAATCTCCACCGCGAATACTTCGCCGCGCCCGAGGTGCCGGGCGCCGTCGCCGGGGCGTTCCAGGTGAAGGTCCAGAGCAGCGGGCTGGTGATCGATGTTGAGCCGGACCAGACGGTGGTGCAGGCGCTGTCGGCCAATGGCGTGGAGATCCAGACATCCTGCGAGCAGGGCGTGTGCGGAACCTGCCTGACGCGGGTGCTGGCGGGCGAGCCGGAGCATCGCGACGCCTATTTGACCGACGAGGAACGTGCCGCCAACGATCAGTTCCTGCCGTGCTGCTCGCGCGCCCGGACGGGTTTGCTAGTGCTGGATTTGTAGTTGCCGTCAATCCAGATCGATCGGATCGGCCGGGTAAATCAAAATAAAACCATGGAGGTAGACAATGAAGCTCGACATCAGGGAAACCATCAACCAGGGCGAGATGAGCCGGTTCCAGATCATGGCGGTAGCGATCTGCATCGTGCTCAATATGCTCGACGGCTTTGACGTACTGGCGATGGCGTTCACCGCCTCGCATATCTCGGCCGACTGGCACCTGAGCGGCAAGGAGATTGGCGTCCTGCTCAGTGCCGGGCTGTTCGGCATGGCGGCGGGATCGCTGTTCCTGGCGCCCTGGGCCGACCGGCTCGGGCGCCGCCCCGTCATCCTGCTCTGCCTGGTGACGATCTCGGCGGGCATGCTTTGTTCCGCCTTCGCGCAGAGCGTGACCCAACTGGCGGCCATGCGGGCGATCACCGGGCTGGGCATCGGCGGCATGCTGGCCAGCATCAACGTCATTACGGGCGAATACGCCTCCGACAAGTGGCGCAGCACCGCGATCGTGCTGCAGGCCACCGGTTATCCGGTGGGCGCCACGATTGGCGGCGCCATCGCCGGCGTGCTGTTGCTGCACTACGGCTGGCGCAGCGTCTTCGTTTTTGGCGGGCTGGTCACGCTGGCCATGATCCCGGTCGTGCTGGCACGCTTGCCTGAATCGCTGGACTTCCTGATCGCCAGGCGCCCGGCCGGCGCGGTCGACAAGCTCAACAAGCTTCTCGCCGGCATGGGGCGCGAACGCATTACCGAAATGCCGGCGCGCGCCGCCGCGCAGACGCCAGCCCAGGGCGGGGTTCGCAGCTTGTTTGGCGGTCGCCTCGCCATGCAGACGCTGATGAGCTGGACTTCGTTCTTCCTGGTGATGTTCAGCTTTTACTTTGTCCTGAGCTGGACGCCGAAGCTGCTGGTGGCGGCCGGCATGTCGGCGCAGCAGGGGATTACCGGCGGCGTGCTGCTCAACGTCGGTGGCATCGTGGGCGGCACGTTGTTCGGTTTCCTTGCCGCGCGCATCGGGCTCAAGCCGCTGCTGTGGAGCTGCTTTGTCCTGACCGCCTTGTTGCTGGTGGCATTCGGCATGTACGCCAATACCTTGTCGGTGGCGTTCGTGCTGGCCCTGTTCATCGGTGGCGGCATCTTCGGCTGCATGGTCGGCTTGTACGCCTACGCGCCCATTCTCTATCCGGCGCAAAACCGCACCACGGGCATGGGCTGGTCGATCGGCATGGGCCGCTTCGGCGCGGTGCTGGCCCCGCTGGTCGCCGGCGCGCTGGTCGACGCGGGCTGGCCCACCTCAAACCTGTACTACGTCTTCGCGCTGCCGCTGCTGGTAGCCATCGCCAGCGTCGGCTTGCTTGGCCGGTCCCCGGCCGCCGACGGACAAGCGGTCCGTATCGCCGCGCACTGAGCGGTACCACATAGAACACGCAATAGCGTGCCGACA
Organism: Cupriavidus sp. GW823-FHT07A04; assembly: GCF_058794615.1. Taxonomy (NCBI): domain Bacteria; kingdom Pseudomonadati; phylum Pseudomonadota; class Betaproteobacteria; order Burkholderiales; family Burkholderiaceae; genus Cupriavidus; species Cupriavidus sp. GW823-FHT07A04. The sequence continues at coordinate 44,507 of NZ_JBXAHA010000007.1, read as the reverse complement.
TTGGGCGGCAGGCCCCCGGCTTGCCCCAAATCTTAGAAGAAACGGGAGGATGACAATGAAACTTGGACATACGGTCGCAGCCATCGCGGCAGCGATCCCGGTGGTTGCCGCGGCGCAGAACGTGACGGCTTATGGGGTGGTGGATACGGGCGTGGAGTACGTCTCCCATATCGGCGCGGCGAAGGACAATGTCTTGCGCATGCCGAACCTGACTGGCACGGTGCCGTCGCGCTGGGGCTTGCGCGGCACCGAGGACCTGGGCGGCGGCATGAAGGCGATCTTCTGGCTGGAGTCCGGGTTCGGGCCCGATAGCGGCGCCAGCAACCAGGGTGGACGCCTGTTCGGCCGCCAGGCGCTGGTGGGCCTGGCGGGGAACTGGGGGCAGGTCGCGCTGGGACGGCAGTACACCATGCTGTTCTGGGCCATGGCCGATCCCGACATCCTGGGGCCGAACGCCTTCGGATCGGGCTCGCTGGATAGCTACCTGCCCAATGCACGCACGGACAATGCCATCTCGTACAAGGGTACCTTCGGCGGCCTGACCGCCGGCGCCACCTACAGTTTCGGCCGCGATACGGTCAACGCGGGCCCGAGCCCCTCGGGCACCAACTGCGCCGGGGAGAATCCAGCGGACCAGCGCGCCTGTCGGGAGTGGTCCGCGATGCTCAAGTACGACACCGCGACCTGGAGTGTGGCAGCCGCCTACGATTCGCTGCGCGGCGGCCCGGGTGCCTTCGCCGGGCTGAACCGCAGCAGCCTGACGGATGACCGCCTGTCCATCAACGGCTATGTACTGGTCAACCGGGACACCAAGATCGGCCTGGGCTGGCTACGCCGGGACAACAGGGCCAGCCCGGCCCCCGTGAGCGACATGTTCTACGGCGGCGTGACGTATCAGGTGACGCCGGCCTTCAGCGTCGACGGCGAGGTGTTCAACCTGCGCTATCACAACAGCGCGGACAAGGCATGGCTGTTCGCGGCGCGCGGCGTCTATGCCTTTACCAAGCGCACGTCCGTCTACGGCACGGCCGGCTTCATCAACAACGGCGGCAACCTGGCGCAGTCCGTCAGCAATGCGGGAACGGGCACCAATCCCGCACCCGGCGGTAGCCAGCTTGGTGCCATGGTCGGGATGAAACACGTGTTCTGACCATGCAAGCATGGCTGTGCTTGCGCAGCCCTGTCGCCTCGGACGGGCCAACTGGCAACCCTTGCTTCTTCGCAAGGCAATGCCTGGCCCGTCAGGCCACCTGCCGTGCGTCGCCAAACGCGCGCGGATGCGCCGGCCGCGCCAGGCCCAGGTGCTCGCGCAAGGTGCTGCCCGCGTAGCGCTCGCGAAACAGCCCGCGCCGGCGCAGCTCCGGCAGCACCAGTTCGATGAAGTCGTCGAGGCCGCCCGGCAGCCATGGCGGCATGATGTTGAAGCCGTCGGCGGCGCCGCCTTCAAACCAGGCCTGCAGCTGATCGGCGATGCTCTCGGCGGTGCCATGAATGGACCAGTGCCCGCGCGCGGTAGCCACGCGCAGGTAGAGCTGGCGAATGGTCAGTCCCTCGCGCCGGGCTAGCCCGGTCACCAGCTGGAAACGGCTCTTGGCGCCGTTGGGCTCGGGCAGGTCGTCGGGCAGCGGCCCGTCGAGCGAGTAGCCGGAGAGATCCACGCCGCCGAGGTTCTGCGACAGCAGGGCCAGCCCCACGGCTGGATGGATCAGGCTTTGCAGCGCCTCGAATTTCTCCTTCGCTTCGGCCTCGCTGCGCCCGATCACGGGGAACACGCCCGGCATGATCTTGAGCTGGTCGGGTGTGCGGCCATAGCGCGCCAGCCGGCCTTTCAGGCCTTGGTAAAAGGCCTGGGCATCCTCCAGCGACTGCTGCGCGGTAAAGATGACCTCCGCCGTGCGCGCCGCCAGTTCCTGTCCGGCCTCGGACGAGCCCGCCTGCACGATTACCGGATGGCCCTGCGGCGGGCGTGACACGTTGAGCGGCCCGCGCACCTGGAAATGCTTGCCGTGGTGATCCAGTGCGTGCAGCTTGTTGGCCGCGAAATGCAGGCCGCTTTCCTTGTCGTAGAGGAATGCGTCGTCTTCCCAGGTGTCCCAAAGCCCCGTCACCACATCCACGAATTCCTCGGCGCGCGCGTAGCGGTCAGCGTGCTCGGGGTGCTTGTCCAGGCTGAAGTTGCGCGCCTCGGCGTCGGACCACGACGTCACCACATTCCAGCCGGCGCGGCCGCCGCTCAGGTGATCGAGCGAGGCGAATTTGCGCGCGACGTGAAAGGGCTCGTTGTACGTGGTGGAGACGGTGGCCACCAGGCCGATGCGCTCGGTCACCGCGGCCAGGGCCGAGAGCAGTGTCAGCGGCTCGAAGCTGGCGGCGCGCGCCGTGCGGGGCAGGGTGGCGTCGTCAAGCGCTCGGATTGCGACGCCGTCGGCGAGAAAGATCGTATCGAACTGCGCGGCCTCGGCGCTTTGCGCCAGCCGCACATAGTGCGCAAGATTCTGCCCGGCGTCGGCCTGCGCGCCGGGGTGGCGCCAGCCGGCCACATGGTGGCCGGTGGCTTGCAGGAAGGCGCCGAGCTTGAGCTGGCGCTTCTGTGCGGGTTGGCTCATCTGCGGCTCCCTTATGCGGCGGCGCGCGCCGGCGCCGCGTGGTTGGCCGGCTCGGCTTGCTTGGGCGCGGCGGACTTCACCGATACGCTGCGGCGTCCGTCCACGCTGACCGGCACATCGCCCGCGATGGTCACCCGGCGTACCACGCGTTTCGCATCGCCGTAGTCGTTGATGGCGTAGTGCTGGGTGGCGCGGTTGTCCCAGATCGCCACGTCGTTGGCGCGCCAGCGCCAGCGCACCGTGTTCTCAAGGCGATGGACGTGGTCTTGGAGTACGGAGACCAGATGCTGCGAGTCGGAGGACGAGTAGCCAAGCAGCTTCTTCACGAAATGCCCCAGCACCAGCGTGCGCTCGCCGGTTTCCGGGTGCACGCGCACCACCGGATGCTCGGTCTCGTAAATGGCGGCGGTGAAGACCTCGCGGTAGCGCTTGATGGCTTCGGTGCTGACCGTGTTGCGGGTGGCGGCGTAATCGTAGTCGTTGGTATGCAGCGCCCACAGGCGGTCGGCCAGTTCGCGCAGCGCCTCGGGCAGATCCTGGTAGGCTGCCGCCGTATTGGCCCATACGGTGTCGCCGCCGGCGGCGGGAATGACCACGCCGCGCAGCACGGACACCTGCGGGTAGGCCAGGTCGAAGGTCACATCGGTATGCCAGGAGTTGGCGCGGCCGCCGTGCTCGGAATCGAGTTCGAGCAGGAACCGCGTGCCGTCGCGCGAGGGCACGGTGGGGTGGGGCACGGGCGTGCCGAACAGGCTGGCAAAGCCTTCCTGGGCTTTGTCGTCCAGGTGGTCCTGATCGCGCAAGAACAGCACCTTGTGGCGCAGCAGCGCAGCGCGCACGGCGCCGAACGTGGTGGCGTCGAGGTCCGGCGCCAGCTTGATGCCGCGGATCTCGGCGCCGATGCGCCCGGCTACCGGGTGGATGTCTAGCCTGACTTGTGCTGTGGCTTGCTGCTGGGTCATCTGGGATTCTCCTGTGGGCGAGGGGCGCGATTCAGATCGCGAACTGGATATGGGGTGGCAGCCGGTCGGTGGTTTCCGGATCGGGTTCGCGCTTGATGGGCGCTTCCGCGAGATCGGCCGGGCGCCCGGTGAATTCCTGCAGCACGTCGTCCTTGACGCGTGCGAAGCCCAGCGCGGCGCGGTCGCGCGGATGGGCCAGCGGCACCGGCAGGATGCGCCGGATGCGCCCGGGCCGCGGCTCCATCACCACCACGCGATCGCCCAGGTAGATGGCTTCTTCGACATCGTGCGTGACCAGGATCATGGTGATGCCCTCGGCCTGCCAGATGCGGTGCAGCTCCTGCTGCAGGTAAGCGCGGGTCAGGGCGTCGAGCGCGCCGAAAGGCTCGTCGAGCAGCAGGATCTCCGGGCGCGTGACCAGCGCGCGGGCAATGGCCACGCGCTGGGACATGCCGCCCGATAGCTGGTGGGGGAACGCGGTCTCGAAGCCGGCCAGCCCCACCAGCGCGATATGCTCGCGCACCGTGCGGCGCTTCTCGGTCTCGGTCAGGTTGGCGTTGAGCAGCGCCGTGCGGATGTTCTGCTCCACCGTCAGCCACGGGAACAGCCGGTGCTCCTGGAACACGATGCCGCGGTCCAGGCTGGTGCCCACCACGCGCTTGCCGTCGAGCAGGATCTCGCCCTTGTAGTCCTCCTCCAGCCCCACCACCAGCCGCAGCAAGGTCGATTTGCCGCAGCCGCTGGCGCCGACGATGCTGACGAACTCGCCGGGCGCGATGGACAGCGTGATGTCTTCGAGGACGGGCAGGGGCTCGCCCTTGACTTCATATTGCTTGCGCAGGTGCGCGATATCGAGCGTGCCGGCTCGGGCCATGACAGGTCTCCGGGATGGGTTCAGAAGCAACGGGTTCAGAAGCAATGGGTTCAGGATCAGAAGGCGGCGACCGAGCGCCCGCGCCACGCCAGCAGGCGGCTCTCGATACGGCTGGCGATCCAGTTCAGCGTAAAGCCGACCAACCCGACCACGATCACGCCGAAGATCACCAGGTCCATCCAGAAATTCTCGCGGCCATCGGTCAGGGTGTTGCCGATGCCCTTGCCGGACACCAGCATGTACTCGGCGCCGAGCGTGGCCAGCCAGGCGTAGATCAGTGCCAGGTGGATGCCGGCGAAGATCGACGGCGAGGCCGACGGCAGCACCACGCGCAGTAGCACCTGCCGGCGCGAATACTTCAGTACGTTGGCCACTTCCAGCAGATCGGCGGGCACGGCGCGGATCCCCTCGAAGGTGTTGAGCACCACGGGGAAGAAAGCCGCGAGCGACAGGAACACCACCTTGGCGGTGTCGCCCAGCCCGAACCAGACCGAGATCAGCGGGATCCAGGCGAACAGCGAGATCTGCTTGATGGTGTGGAACGTCGGCCCCACCAGTTGCTCGAACAGCCGCGACAGCCCCAGCGCGGTGCCAAACAACAGGCCCACGCTGGCACCCAGCGCGAAGCCGGCAACGTCACGCCACAGGCTGGCCGACAGCGCGACAAACAGCGCGCCGCTGCGCACCTGCTCTACCGCCGTGGCCCAGACCTTGGACACCGGCACCAGCAGCGGCGACGTGCTCCAGCCAAAACGCACCGCGGCCCACCACAGGATGATCAGGCCGATAGGAAGTACCCAGCCGCGCAACGCGCGCGGGAGGCGCAGGGAGCGCGGGTTGCCGGATTTCGTTACCAGCGTCGCGGAGGCATCGGCCATGTTGTTTTCCTTTGCTGTTGATTTGCGCCGCAACTCAGAGCCCCGGCTTGCGCCAGCGCAATACCGCGCGCTCGGCCAGCGCCAGCACCTTGTCCAGCGCGAAGCCCACCGCGCCCACCACGATCACCGCCGCAATCACCATGTCGAGCTGGAACAGCTGCCGGCCGTACACGATCATGTAGCCCAGCCCTTCGGAGGAGGCCAGCAGCTCCACCACCACCAGCGCCAGCCACGCGTGCGTCAGGCCGTAGCGGATGCCGCTCCAGATCGGCGCGGCGGCGGCGGGAAACACCACCCGCGACAGCAGTTGCCAACGCGTGAAGCGCAGCACCCGCGCCACCTCGATATAGCGCGTGGGCACGTTCTGGATGCCCTTGTAGGTATTGAGCGCGATCGGTACCAGTGAGGCCTTGGCAATCAGGATGATCTTGAGCGCTTCGTCAATGCCGACCAGCAGCATCAGCAGCGGCAGCCAGCCCAGCACGGGCACCTGGCTGAAGGCCTTGAAGGTGGGGTAGACGTAATCGCGGAAGCTGGGCGACAGGCCCATCGCCACGCCCAGCGCCAGCCCGCCGGCCAGGCCCAGCGCAAAGCCGAGCGCCACGCGCAATGCGCTGACGGCCAGGTTGGCCTGCAGCTCGCCGCTTTGGTACAGCTCGGTGAGCGTGTGCCAGACGGTGTCGGGGGCGGGCAGCACCTGCGGCGGAATCCACGCGAAACGCGCCGCCACGTACCAGACCAGCAGCAGCGTCAGCGGCACCGGCCAGGCCAGCAGCCACGCGGCATGCTGCCGGGTGGGCCGCCAGCCGTGCAACCGCTTGCCGCGTTGCGCGGGGGCGGTGCCCGCCGCACCCGGCAGCGTCAGGGTATCGTTGGCTGCCATCGCGTCAGGCTCCGAGGATCTTGCCGTTGGGCTGGTAGACCGGCCAGTAGCTCTGCAGGCTCAGGTCGTTCAGCGCGGCCTTCAGGAAGCTCGGGTCGATCCACTGGTCCACGTCGAACTTCGCGCGTGAGAGCCGCAGGCGGTACGCCTGCTCGGTGGCGTCCTTGTAGCGGGTCACCAGGAAGGGGTCGAAGTTCGGGTTCAGCCGCACGCGCAGCGGTTCACCTTCGTAGTCTTCTTTCCAGTGCTCGTAGGGCGTGCCGGCGCGCGCCCAGGTACGCAGCACGTCTTCGCGGTTCTTTTCGTCGGAGGCCCAGCGTGCGGCCTGCACCGCGGTCTTGACCAGTTGCTGGGTGGCTTCGGGGTACTTGCTGGCGAACGCATCGGTCACCAGCACATGGCTCTGGCGCGTGTAGATCGGCGACTGGTTCTTGCTGGAGTACAGGATGCGCACCGCGCCCTTGTCGCGCAGGCGCAGGATATCCATGGCGCCGATGGCGCCGTCGATATCCCGCGTGGTGAGCGCGGCCAGGTAGCCGGCAGTGTCCAGGTTCAGCAAGCGCAGGTCCTTCTCGGCCAGGCCGTTGGCCTCAAGCAGGCGCAATGCCGGCAGATGCATATTGGTGCCCTTGAACAGCGACACGCGCTTGCCGCGCAGGTCCGCCACCGTCTTGAGCGGGGAGTCGGGCGGCACGCCGATATAGATATTGGTGCGCACGCCCGTGGCCAGCACCAGCCGTGTCTTGAGACCGGCGGCGCGCGCCACGATGGCGGGCAGGTCGCCCTGCATCGCAAAATCGAGCTGGTTGGTGCTGATGGCTTCATTCACGGCCGGCCCCGCGCCCTTGAAGAACAGCCATTCGATGCGCGTGCCTGACGGCTTGAACGCTTCCTCCAGCCAGCCGCGCGCATGCGCGATGGCCATGGAGCTGCCCGCGAAAGTGGGCGGCGTGCCGGTGGCCGGCTGCGCCACGCCAATGCGGATCACGTCGGGCCTGGCGCCGCCGCTGGCGCCGCCGCTGGCGCTGAATGCGCTCAGCGGGCTGGCGGATGCGGCGGCACCCAGGCCGGACACGGCAAGGCGTTTGAGGAGGGTTCGTCGCGTGATTGCCATCTTGGATGTGGTCCTGTGTCTTGTGCTCGTGGGGAGAATTCCACCAACGGCTCTCAAGATACGCGGCGCCATCGGCACAGCAGAACGAATGTTTCTGCTTTTGGATATGGCCTGCGCGCATATGCACCACAGATGGCGATGGCGACGCGGCAACGCATATGGGCATGCGCTTTCCTTCGTTCCGTGAGGCGGCGCGCTGGCATAGAGTGCGCCATTTTCGCTATGTGCCGAACGCACAAGGGCTGAGCCAATGACCAGCAACAACGAAAGGAACGGGCAGCCGCAGCCCGGCCGGCGCCGCTTCCTGCGCCAGGGCGCGGGTCTGGGTGGCGTGGCGCTCGCCGCCGGTGCGCCCGCCCCCGCGCGGGCCGAAGTACTGACGGTGCCGCCCTGGACCCGCACGCCCGGCGAGCCGGTGCTGTGGCACGCCTACGGCCAGCCCTCCGCGTTCGAGAAGAACGTGATCCGGCGCAACCGCGGCCCTGCGCCGATGCCCGGCGCGAACTCCTCCATGACGCCGCTGCAGGATCTGCGCGGCATCATCACGCCCACGGGCCTGGTGTTCGAGCGCCACCACGCCGGCATCCCGCAGATCAATCCGGCGCAGCACCGCCTCGCTGTGCATGGCCTGGTGGAGCGCCCGCGGATCTTCACCATGGACGACCTGGTGCGCTTGCCATCGGTCTCGCGCATCCACTTCCTGGAGTGCTCAGGCAATACCGGGCGCGAATGGCGCGCGCCCAGCGCCACTTCGGTGCAGATCAGCCACGGCTTGCTGTCGTGCTGCGAATGGACGGGCGTGCCCCTTTCCGTCGTGCTGGAGGAGGTGGGCGTGCGCCCCGAAGCCGCCTGGCTGCTGGCCGAGGGCGCTGATTCCGCCACCATGACGCGCAGCGTGCCGATGGCCAAGGCGATGGAAGACGCGCTGCTGGTCTACGCGCAGAACGGCGAGATGCTGCGGCCCGAGCACGGCTACCCGCTGCGGCTGTTCCTGCCGGGCTTCGAGGGCAATATGAGCATCAAGTGGCTGCGCCGGCTCAAGCTCGGCCGCGCGCCCTTCATGACGCGCGAAGAGACATCCAAGTACACGGACTCATTGCCGGACGGCAGCGCGCGCCAGTTCACCTTCATGATGGACGTGAAGTCCGTGATCACCTTTCCCGCGCCGGACCACCGGCTGCGCGACAAGGGCTTTTACGAAATCTCCGGCCTCGCCTGGTCTGGCTACGGCCGCATCCGGCGCGTGGAGGTGTCGGTGGATGGCGGGCGCAACTGGCGCGAGGCGCAGTTGCAGGATCCCGTGCTGGACCGCGCGCTCACGCGCTTTCGCCTGCCATGGCGCTGGGAGGGCGGCCCGGCCGTGCTGCAAAGCCGCGCCATCGACGAGGCGGGCAATGTGCAGCCCTTGCCGGACCAGTTGGTGGCCGCGCGAGGCTATGAGTCCACCTATCACTACAACGCCATACAAGCCTGGCGCGTCAGCGCCGACGGGAGCATTGCCAATGCGCGCGCTTGAATCCCACCGTACCCACATTGCCGCCGCCGCGCTGGCGATGGCCGCGGTCTGCGCGCAGGCACAGGCGCAAACCTACGGCATTGGCTTGCTGGCCAGCGAGCGCGATCTCGCCGCCTGGAACATCGATGTCACGCCAGATGGCGCCGGGCTGCCGCCAGGCAGCGGCAGCGTGACACTTGGCAAGCAGGTCTACGAGAACCAGTGCGCCGCATGCCACGGCTTGAAAGGAGAAGGCAAGCCGGCCGATGCGCTGGTCGGCGGGCACGGCAGCCTGAAGGGCGGTGGCGTGAATGCCAAGGCGCCGTTGAAGACCATCGGCAGCTTCTGGCCGTATGCGACGACGGTGTTCGATTTCATCAACCGGGCCATGCCATACAACGCGCCGCAGAGCCTCAAGGCGGATGAGGTCTATGCCGTCACCGCGTATCTGCTGCACCTGAACGGCATCGTGCCGGTGGATGCCGTGCTGGATGCGCGCACGTTGCCGCAGGTGCGCATGCCGAATCGCGATGGCTTCGTCGCGGACGCGCGGCCCGATACGGCGAACGTGCCGTGCCGCCGCAGCTGTGGCGCACCGGCACGTTGAGACTACGCTGAAATCACGCGAGACGCCCATATGCGATAAGCGAATAAGCGGCAGCGATTACATTCGTTGACCGCTCCAATCCGAGGTCACTACAGTGCAAAGCTTAAGAACAAGCGGTGCGGGCCTGCCTATTGCCTTGAGCAGCCAGGTGCGGTGCCGCGCGCGTTTCGCTACGCACTTTCGGTCCCCCGCCTAAGAGCCTGTCATGACGATTGGAACCCACCCGGCCTCAACTTCCCGTGCCACCGCGCCCGCTGCTTTCGCCGGCAGCGCCCGGTTCGAGATCCGCCCCTTTGATGCGCCGCTGGGCGCCGAGATCGTTGGCCTGGACCTGGCCGAGCCGCTGTCCGCGGAAGACTTCGCCCGCATCCACCGCGCGCATCTGGACTACCACGTGGTGGTCTTCCGTGATCAGCGCATTACGCCAGCGCAGCAGATCGCGTTCAGCCGCCGCTTTGGCCCGCTGCAGATCCATGTGCTGCACCAGTTCCAGCTTGCCAACCACCCCGAGATCCTGATCGTCTCCAACGTGCTCAAGGACGGCAAGCCGATCGGGCTGGGCGATGCCGGGCATTTCTGGCATTCCGATCTCTCGTACAAGGAAAAGCCCAGCCTGGGCTCGCTGCTGCATGCCCAGGAATTGCCGGCCGAGGGCGGCGACACCTTGTTCGCCAACATGCACCTGGCCTGGGAAACGCTGCCCGCGCATCTCAAGGCGAAGGTGGATGGGCTCAAAGCCGAGCACACCTACCTGGCCAAATACGCCGAGCTGCAACAGCGCAGCCCATGGCGTCCCAACCTGACGCCCGAGCAGATCGCGCAGGTGGCCCCCGTGCTGCAGCCGGTGGTGCGCACGCACCCGGAGACCGGCCGGCGCGCGCTGTTCGTCAGCGAGCATTTCACCACGCGCATCAAGGGGCTGCCCGAAGACGAAAGCCGCGACCTGCTGGCGCAGCTGTTCGCGCATAGCGTCAAGCCCGAGCATATCTACCGCCACGCCTGGCAGGAGCATGACCTGGTGTTCTGGGACAACCGCTCGCTGTTGCATCTGGCAGCAGGCTGCCCGCAGGCCATGCGCCGCGTGATGTACCGCACGACCATCGAAGGCGATCTGCCCGCCTGAGCGGCATGCGTCGCGCGCGGCGGGGTGGCTTGGCCCGCCCTGCGCTCTATCGAATTCACCGTATCCACCGTATCCACCGTATCCGCAGTATCCGCAGTATCCGCAATATCCACCGGAGTCCCGCATGTCCCTGCTACGTTCCCGTCTTTTCTCCGCCCGCTGGCCGCGTGGCGTCGTCGCGCTGACGCTCGCCGCCGGCATGGCGGCCACGGGCGCGGCCCACGCGGAAGGGAAGATCCGCATCGCCGAGCAATTCGGCGTGGTCTACCTGCTGCTCAACGTGGCGCGCGACCAGCAACTGATCGAGAAGCAAGGCAAGCAGCAGGGCGTGGACGTCAAGGTGGAATGGACCCAGCTCTCCGGCGGCGCCGCCGTCAACGATGCGCTGCTGTCCGGCGCCATCGATATCGCCGGCGCGGGCGTGGGCCCCTTGCTGACGGTGTGGGACCGCACGCACGGCAAGCAGAACGTGAAGGGCGTGGCATCGCTGGGCAATTTCCCTTACTACCTGGTCAGCAACAATCCCAAGGTCAAGACCATCGCCGACTTCACCGACAAGGACCGCATCGCGCTGCCCGCGGTATCGGTCTCGGTGCAGTCGCGCGTGCTGCAACTGGCTGCGGCCAAGCAATGGGGCGACAAGGAGTTCAACCGGCTGGACAAGTGGACGGTGGCGGTGCCGCATCCCGATGCGGCTGCGGCCATCATCGCCGGTGGTACCGAGATCAGCGGCCATTTCGGCAACCCGCCGTTCCAGGAGCAGGAGCTGGCCGGCAATCCCAATGCGCGCATCGTGCTGAACTCGTATGACGTGCTGGGCGGCCCCAGCTCGGCCACGGTGCTCTATGCCACCGAGAAATTCCGCAACGACAACCCCAAGACCTACCGCGCCTTTGTCGATGCACTGGCCGAGGCGGCCAGGTTCGCCACCGCCAATCCGGAAGCCGCCGCCGATCTGTATATTCGCGTCAACAAGGCCAAGATCGATCGCGCGCTGCTGGTCAAGATCCTGAAGAACCCGCAGGTGCAGTTCAAGGTCGCGCCGCAGAACACCTTTGCGCTGGCCGAGTTCATGCACCGGGTGGGCGCCATCCGCAACCAGCCAAAATCCTGGCAGGATTATTTCTTCCAGGATCCGGTCACCGCGCAGGGCAGCTGACATGACCGCGCAACCTTCCCCGCTACGCGTGGTTTCCGCGCGCGCTGCCCCCGCGCCGCTGTTGCAGGTCGACGGCGTCTCGCTGGAATACCGCACCCCCGAGCGCGTGGTGCGCGCCACCCATCAGGTCAGCTTCGACGTCCATGCGGCCGATCGCTTTGTGCTGCTCGGCCCATCGGGCTGCGGCAAGTCGACCTTGCTCAAGGCCGTGGCGGGCTTCGTTGCGCCGTGCGAGGGCGAGATCCGGATCGAGGGCGCGCCTGTCAGCGCGCCCGGCGCCGACCGCATCGTGGTGTTCCAGGAGTTCGACCAGTTGCCGCCCTGGAAGACGGTGCGGCAGAACGTGATGTTCCCGCTCATGCAGTCGCGCGGCATGTCGCGCCGCGAGGCGTCCGAATGCGCGTCGCATTTCCTCGGCAAGGTGGGGCTGGCCAACTTTGCCGATGCCTATCCGCATACCCTGTCGGGCGGCATGAAGCAGCGCGTGGCGATTGCCCGCGCGCTGGCGATGCGCCCCAAGGTGCTACTGATGGACGAGCCCTTTGCCGCGCTGGATGCGCTTACGCGCCGGCGCATGCAGGAGGAGTTGCTGGCGCTGTGGCACGACGCCGCCTTCACGCTGCTGTTTGTCACGCATTCGATCGAAGAGGCGCTGGTGGTGGGCAGCCGCATCCTGCTGCTGTCGCCGCATCCGGGACGCGTGCGCGCCGAGCTCAACAGCCACCAGTTCGACCTGGCCAGCCAGGGCGGGGCGGAGTTCCAGGCGACCGCGCAACGCATCCACCATCTGCTGTTCGACGAAGCGCCGCACCCGGCGCCGTCGCCGGCGCGCACCGCGCAGGCGCGCTGAGTCCCTGCCAGGATCGACCATGACGAGCACGCACACGAGCACGACATCTTTTTCCGCCACCACGGTGGTCCGCGCCGAATACGAGTGCAAGCTCGAGCCCTTCACTGCCTTGCCGGTGGCGCGCGCCTTGCCCTGGCCGCAACGCCTGTGGCAGCAGGGCTGGCTGCGCAAGGCGCTGATCCTGGTGGTGCTGGCCTGCCTGTGGGAAATCATCGCGCGCGTGCAGGACAACGACCTGCTGTTGCCGAGCTTTCTCGCCACCGCACGCGCCTTTGCCGAAGGCATCGGCAATGGCGAGCTGCTGACCAAGGCCGGCATCTCCATGTCGGTGCTGTTGCAAGGCTATGCCGGCGGCATCGTGCTGGCCTTCGTGCTGACCACGCTGGCGGTGTCCACCGAACTGGGGCGCGACGTGCTGGACACGCTCACCTCCATGTTCAACCCGCTGCCGGCCATCGCGCTGCTGCCGCTGGCACTGCTGTGGTTTGGCCTTGGCAGCAAGAGCCTGGTGTTCGTGCTGATCCATTCGGTGCTTTGGCCGCTGGCGCTCAATACCTATGCGGGTTTTCGCGGGGTGCCGGCCACCTTGCGCATGGCCGGGCGCAACTATGGCCTGCGTGGGCTGCGCTATGTGCTGCTGATCCTGGTGCCCGCCGCGCTGCCGGCCATCCTGTCCGGGCTGAAGATAGGCTGGGCCTTTGCCTGGCGCACGCTGATCGCGGCGGAGCTGGTGTTTGGCGCATCGTCGGGCAAGGGCGGGCTGGGCTGGTACATCTTCCAGAACCGCAATGAGCTGTACACCGACCGCGTCTTCGCCGGCCTGGCCATGGTGATCCTGATCGGCCTGCTGGTGGAGAACCTGGTGTTCAGGACGCTGGAGCGTGTGACCGTGCGCCGCTGGGGCATGCAGCAATGAGGCGGCGGTAATGGGCAATAGTGCTGTTGCCGGCACGCGGCACCAGGGGCGGCTTCAGGGATCGACCGGAGGCGGCAGAACCCGCTCGCTCAAGCCCAGGCGCTCCAGCACGCGGCCGGCGGCATTCGCCACGCTGTCGCCATGCGGGGGCATGATCAGGTGCGCGGTCTCGCGATACAGCGGGTCGCGCACCTGGAACAGCGCTTCCAGCGTGGCGCGCGGGTTGGCGACCTGCAGCAAAGGGCGGTTGCGGTTGCGCCGCGTGCGGTGCCACAGCTCGGCGGGCGAGGCGCACAGGTAGATCACGCAGCCGCGCGAGCGCAGCATCTCGCGGTTTTCCGGGCGCAGCACGGCGCCGCCGCCGGTGGCCATCACGATGCCGCGGCGCTGGCTGAGCTCATCCAGCACCCGGCTTTCGCGTTCGCGAAAGCCTTCCTCGCCTTCCAGCTCGAAGATGGTGGGTATCCGCACGCCGCAACGCGCCTCGATTTCGTGGTCGGAATCGAAAAAAGGCAGCCCGAGCCGGCGCGCCACCGTCCTGCCGATGGTGGTCTTGCCGGCGCCCATGAAGCCCACGAAGAAGAGGTTATCGAAATCCAAGTTTGCGTTGAGCCGTTTTCGGCTCCGGATCCGGTCTTCTCTACGGTAGCACGAGATGCGTGGCGATCAAAACGGGGGCGGTAAAAAGCTCATGCCAGGCCGAGCAGCTGGCGGGCCTCTTGCGGCGTGGCCACGGCGCGGCCGTACTGCGCGCACAGCGCCGCCACCCGGCCCACCAACTGCGCGTTGCTGGCGGCCAGTGTGTCCTTGTCCCAGCGCACATTGTCTTCCAGGCCGGTGCGGCAGTGGCCGCCGAGCTGGAGCGTCCAGTGATTGACCTCCAGCTGGTGCCGGCCAATGCCCGCCGCGGTCCAGGTCGCGCCGGGCAGTACCTTGCCCAGTTGCGCCACCTGGAATTCGAGGATGTCCTTGCGCGCCGGCAGCGCATTCTTGATGCCGAACACAAATTGCACATGCACCGGTGGCAGCAGCAAGCCCTCCTTGACCAGGTCCGCCGTGTTGTAGAGCATCGCCAGGTCGAAGATCTCGATTTCGGGCTTGATGTGGTAGTCGCGCATGGCCTTGGCCAGCGCGCGTACGAAGTCGGGCGGGTTCTCGTAGACGGTGGTGGGGAAGTTGACCGAGCCCGTGGCCAGCGAGGCCATGTCCGGGCGCAGGTCGAGCATGGCGCCGCGCTGCTCCATGGCGCGTCCGCGCCCGCCGGTGGAGAACTGCACGATCATGCCCGGGCAATGCTTGCGGATGCCCTCCTGCAGCTCGGCGAAGCGCGCCGGGTCCGAGCTGGAATTGCCGGCTTCGTCGCGCACATGCAGATGCACCAGCGTGGCGCCTGCCTCGAAGCTCTGGTGCGTGCTCTCGATCTGCTCGGCGACCGAGATCGGGATGGCGGGATTGTCTTTCTTGCGGGGCACCGAGCCCGTGATGGCGACTGAGATGATGCAGGGATCTTGCATGTGAGGCTCCAATGTGAGGCTCCAATAAGGGATGACGCTGGCGGCTTCAGGCCGGACGACCCTGGCGGTTGCGGCTGGCCAGGGCTTGCGCGGCCATGCGCAGCGAGGCGTTGGCCGCGCCGAAGCCTAGGTAGCCATCGCGCTGCACCAGCTCGAAGAAGAAGCGGTCGTGGAAGGGCTCGGTGTACGCGTGCAGGAATTCACCACCGCCATCCCGGTCGTATAGCAACTGGTGTTGCCTCAGGCGTTCTAGTGCCGCATCGTCCAGCCCGAGCCGGGCGCCGACATCGTCGTAGTAGTTGTCCGGCACGTGGAGCATGGCGGCCTCGGCTGGCGCGACTTGCGCCAGCGTCGCGCACAGATCCGGCGTACGGAATGCGATGTGGTGGATGCCCGAGCCCGCGTAGGCGGTGATGAACCGGCCGGTTGCGGTGCGGCTGCTTTCCGAGACATTGAGCGGAATCCGCAGGCTCTGTTCCGCGCTGACCATGGCGCGGCTCTTGACCAGCCCATAGGGATCGGCGATTTCGTGCAGCGCCTGCGCCTGCAGGCCGAACACCGTCTTGTAGAACAGCACGAAGCTGTCGAGCCTGTGCGGCGGCAGCGCCTGGGCGATATGGTCGATGGCCATCAGCCCCGCGCCCGCGCTGTCGGCGCCGCCAGGTTCCAGCACGAAGTCGCTTTCGTAGATGCTGCGGTCCGATCCCTGTTCGTCGATCAGGTAGAACAGCATGCCGTCGGGCGCGCGCAATGCCGGAATGCGGCGCTCGTGCGGGCCGATGCGCTCGCGCCACTCCTTGCACAACAGGGTCCGGGCACGCGTGACGGCGCGTTGGGCATCGTCCACCTTCAGGCCCAGCGCGCACACGGAGGGGCCGTGCAGCTGGAAGTGCTCGGCCGCGGCGCTGTCCTGCTCGGCATTGAGGATGATGTTGACGCCGCCCTGCCGGTACAGCTCCACCGCCTTGGAGCGGTGGCGGCCCGCATGGCCAAAGCCCAGCGAGCGCAGGCGCGCGCCCAGCTCGCGCCCGGTCACGTAGTCCACCGCGAACTCCAGGAAGTCCACGCCGCCGAAGCGCGGCGGCGCCGGCAGGGGCGGGCCGCCCGCCTCGGACTCGAGCCAGATCAGCGAGCGCAGCCCATCGAGCGCGGTCAGGCGCGCGGGCGCCGCGCGGAATTCGTCATTGAAGATCTCCAGCGAGAGCGGTCCGCGATAGCCCGCGTCCATTGCCGCGCGCGCAAACTCGGTGACGGCCAGATCGCCCTGCCCGGGGAAATTGCGGTAATGCCGGCTCCACGACAGCACGTCCATGCTCATTCGCGGCGCGTCGGCCAGTTGCATGAAGAAGAGCTTTTGCGCTGGCACTTCGCCGATGCCTTCGAGCGTGTCGCCAAGCGCAAGCGTGTGAAAGCTATCCAGCACCAGGCCCAGCGCGGGGTGGTCGGCCTGCCGCACGATTTCCCACGCCTGGCGCCAGCGCCGGGTGTGTCGGCCCCAGGCCAGCGCCTCGTAGGCTACCGACAGTCCGCGTTTCGCCGCAGCCTCGGCCATGGCGCGCAGGTCGGCCGCCGCGCGCGCGGGATCGTCGATGGCGATCTCTTGCACATTGCTGCAGACCAGCACCATGCGCGCGCCGAGCTCTTCCATCACGTCGAACTTGCGCTCAGCCCGTGCCATGTTGCGCTCGCGGATCGCATCCGGCATGGCCTCGAAATCGCGCAAGGGCTGGTACAGCATGATGGCCAGGCCGAGGTCGGCCGCGATGCGGCGCACGTCGGCTGGCGAGCCGTCGAAGTTCAGCAGGTCGTTCTCGAAGATCTCGACCCCATCGAAGCCGGCCGCGGCGGCGGCCTCAAGTTTTTCAGGAAGCGTCCCGGAGAGCGATACGGTGGCGATTGATTTCGGGTGGCGCCAGATTGTGGTGTCCATGTCAGATCCTGCGTGCTTCGTGTAGGGCAAGATTAGGACTGATCGTAGGTGACAACAAGCGCAATTCGCGCGTAGGCGTGCGACAATCGCGCGTATGCGAGCGACTGGCGCTCGGGATTAGGGTTTTCGCTATGGATAAAGAACCATTGAGCCGTCGGGACTGGATTGCCGGGCTGGAGAAGGGCCTGGCCATCCTGGAGGCATTCGATAACGACCACCCACGCCTGACACCCACGCAGGCGGCCCAGCTCACCGGTCTCACGCGCACCGCGGCGCGGCGTTACCTGCTCACGCTGGAGCATCTGGGCTACACCACCAGCGATGGCACCTTGTTCAGCCTCACCCCGCGCGTGCTCAAGGTCGGGTGGTCGTACTTCGACTCCGCGCGCCTGCCGCGCACCGTGCAGCCTTTCCTGCAGCAGATCACCGCCGCCGTTGGCGAGCCGGCTTACCTGAGCGTGCTGGACGACTGGGAACTGGTGTTTATCTGCCGCACCGGCACCAGCCGGGTGATGAACACAGGCTTCGTGCTAGGCGCGCGCGTGCCGGCGCCGCTGGCGTCAGCCGGCGTGATGATGCTGGCGTCCGAGCCGGAGGATAAGGTCAAGGCCTGGCTGGAAGGCTGCGTGCTCACGCCTTACACGCCGTACACAATCATGCAGCAGGATCGGCTGATGGCGGAAATCCGCCGTGCCGGCGCCCAGGGTTATGCCTTGGTCGAGCAGCAGTTGCAGATCGGCGTGCGGGGGGTGGCGGTGCCGCTGCGGGATCGCCATGGGAAGGTGATCGCCGCGCTCAGCGTGAATATGCAGATCGGGGACGAGAGCGCGGAGCAGGCGCTGGAGCGGGTGCTGCGGGTGCTGCAGGATACGGCGATCTCGATCATGCGGGTATTGTGAGACTCGCCGCGCCCGGCAAGCCTGTCAGGGGAGCGCGTGAAATGCACCGAGCAAAAAGAGCAACGCGCTCAGCGTGAAGAAGGAAGCGATGGTTGTGATCAGCAAGGTCACAGCGCTGAAATCCTCCTGCCCGTAGGCCTGGCCCAGGGTGGCGTAGATGCCCATCATGGGCATGGCCGCCATCAGCACGGCCGCTGCGCTAAGCGAGCGGTCGATCTCAGGCAGCCCGAGCATCGGCAGCATCGTGATCGCCAGCAATACGCACAACGGATGCAGCACCAGCTTGCCCACGACAATGGGCACAATCCGCGAGCCGAGCCCGCCCATGGGCAGTCCGACCAGCGTGCCGCCGATGACAAACAGGGAGAGCGCACTGCAGGCGGTTGCCAGCGTATCGACGGTACGCGTGACCGGCGCGGGCAATGTCAAGCCAAGCACCGACACCGCCAGCCCCGCGAGCAAGCCAAGGATCAGCGGGTTGCAGATCAGCCGGGCCAGCGCTTTGCCTAACGTTTGCCACCCGCCCGTGCTGCCCGGTTTGCGCTCCGCCATGAAGAGCAGGAAAGGAATCACCAGCAGGTTTTCCACCACCATGTTGAGCGCGAGCGAAACGCCCGCTACCGGCGCCAGCGTCAACAGGAGGATGGGATAGCCGATGAACCCGCTGTTCGAGCACGACATGCCCATCGCATAGAACGCGCTGGTGGCCGGATTCAGCCGGCTGACGCGGCGGCACCAGGCATAGCCCAGGCCGATCACCGCCCACGATCCGATGCAATAGGCAAGCAGGTAGCTGACGTTGAGAATCTCGCCAACCTGGCGTTGCGACAGCGCGCGCAATAGCAGCGCCGGCAATGCCAGGTTGATCACGAACTTCCCGAACACGCGCATGTCGGCCTTGGCAAACAGCCCGGCGCGGGTCGTCGCGAATCCGATCAGAATGAGGATGTAGATCGGCGCGATGATCGCCAGGATATTTAACATGCGAGTCTTGTCTGTATTCTTGTCTGTATTCTTGCCGGCCTATCTGCTTGCCTGTCTATGTCCGGCTATGCGCCTCAGAACTTGTGCCGCAGGCCGGCCATGAAGCCCAGCCGGGTCGTGTTGCCGAACATATTGCCGCTGTTGTTGAAGTTTGGCGAGCTGTTCAGCGGGATCCAGGCGCCGCTCAGGTGGGTGTAATCCACTGCCACATAGACGTCCGTGCGCTTGCTGAAGTTGTAGTCCAGCATGCCGGCGGTGGTCATGCGCTTGCCGCTCTCGCCGGCATGCTTGAGCCAGTCGTACTGGAAGGTGCCGATCAAGCTGAGGGCTTCGGTGATATTCACGCGCGTGCCGATATAGCCCACGTTGCTGCGGTAGTCGGCCACATCCAGGCGGTTGTTGGTATAGCCCAGGTAATACTGCGCGCGCGACGCTTTCCAGGTACCCCCCAGGCCCCACACGGTTTGCTTGCTGGCCTGCGCGGCCGGCACGGCGCCGAAGAAGGCGGAGGAGACATCGTGCGTGACCTGGTAGACAGCGCCAACCTCGATGGGCCCGGTGCTGTAGACCAGCGAGCCGGCACTGGCGTTGCTGGCCTTGATGCTGCCCGCGACCTCGCCGAAGGTATAGGCCGCCGCCGCCTGCAGCCCGCCGAACGATTTGATGTACTTGATGGTGTTGTCGTAGCGCAGGCCGGTGTAGTTGCCGCCCTGGTAGCCGACGATGGAGTTGTTGGCGAAGGCCATGGCCTCGTAGGAGGACAGGATTTCGTGGGCGAGCGTGTATTGCCGGCCCAGCGCAAGCTTGCCGAAATCGCCGTCCAGGCCGATCACCGCGGTGCGCCCGAACAGGCGGCCGCCTTGCTGGCTGCTGCCGGTATCCGGGCTGAAACCCGATTCGAGGATGTAAAAGGCCTTCAGGTTGTTGCCGAGATCTTCGGTGCCGCGCAGGCCCCAGCGGCTGCCGGTGAGTTCGCCATCGGTCATTTCCCACTTGCTGTTGCCGGCGGCGTTCGCGTGGGTGCTGTAGCGGATGGTGGTGTCGACAAGACCATACAGGGTGACGCTGGATTGCTGGGCGAATGCGGGCAGGGCGGCGCTCCCCAGAACGAGCAGGGCGGCGGCTTTCTTGTTCATGTCGATACTCCTCCAGATACTTTTCATGTGGATATCAATATTGATATTGATTTTTTTAAAACGTGGGCTTGGTAATTCGATTCAATTCGATTTCATTCGATTGCGCTTTTGTGTTTCAGCGCTTTCAGGGAAATGGGCCCCCCTCGGTGCGTGCGATCGCACTGACATCAGGTGAAAGGAGCGTGACAGGGCCGTGATAGCACCGATATCGCCGATATCGCCAACAAGTGCATATCGGTGGCGGGCGACGGAGGTAGAACCTGGCCTCAGAGAGCGCTGGTCCGCGGCGGACCGGCTGCTCTGTGCTCCCTAGCCAGGCTGTGGTGCGCTCAGGCGGCTGCCCGGGCCACCTTTGTCTCGCCCATGGCCTCGGCGCGCAGCCGGTCATAGTCCTGCTTGTCCATGGGCGCGGCGTCGGGCTCGCCGAGTTCGCTCATGCGGATGCGGTGGGTTTCCCGGGCACTCAGGGCCGCCAGGGCTGCAACGATCGTCACGGCGAAGGTAATCGCGCCGATCGTCAGCGGGATATTGGCCGATCCCGGAGGTGCCACGGTGGCGAACAGCGCGGGAAGCAAGGCGGTGACGGCGGTGCCGATATTCTGCGCGATGGCCATGGCCGACACGCGCGAGCGTGTCGGGAACAACTCGGGGAAGAAGCTCGGGAAAATCGCGTTGTAGCCCTGGTAGACGATGCCCCACATCAGCAGCGATGCCACGATGGCAAGCGGCACGTTATGGATGCTGATGGCGTAGAGATAGAGGAAGGAAAGCAACCCGGAGCTAAGCGCGCCAATGACGATCGGCGGCTTGCGGCCGAACTTGTCGGACAGGTTGCCGACAATCGGAATGACCAGCACTGCGAGGATATTTCCTGCCACAGGAATCCACAGGTAAAGGCTCTTGTCGAAGCCGATGCCGTACGCCGGCTGCACCGCGTAGGCTGCGCCGAAGATCGTGGCTACCACCGGGATCACGTTCATCAGGGCCATGCACACCACGCGGATCATGTCGCGCCAGCTGAACTTGAAGGCTTCGATGATGGGCGAACGCACCACTTCGCCAGCCTTGGCTTCCTTGGCAAACGCCGGCGTCTCGGAGACTTCACGGCGGATGATGAAGCCGGCCACCAGCACGACGGCGCTCAGCAGGAACGGAATGCGCCAGCCCCAGGCATTGAACGCGTCCGACGGCATGTAGTAGGCAAGCGGCAGGAAGACTGCGGCGGCCAGGATCTGGCCGGCCTGCACGCCCTGGAGCGTGAAGCTGGCGTAGTAGCCGCGGCGCCCGAACGGCGCGTGCTCCAGGATCATCGAGCTGGCGCCGGAGATTTCACCGGCGACCGCGAAGCCCTGGATCAGGCGAAGGATAACCAGGAGCACCGGGGCGAGCATGCCAACCTGGCTGTAGGTCGGCAGCAGGCCGACTGCCACGGTCGAAAAGCCCATCAGGAACATGCACAGCACCAGCACGTTCTTGCGCCCGTGGGTGTCGCCCCAGTGGCCCAGGAAGAGGGCGCCGATGGGGCGGGCGATATAGCCGACACCGTAGGTTGCCAGCGAAGCAACGATGGCGACCTTGGGGTTGCCCGAGGGGAAGAAAATCTGGGGGAAGAGCAGCGACGCTGCCGTCGCATAGATGAAGAAATCGTAGTATTCGAGTGCCGAGCCGATCCAGCCGCTCGCGGTCGCCTTCTTGGTCTGGCGCTTGCCGTGCAGGTCACGGTCATTGAGGGTAGTAGCCAATTTCGTCTCCAATCATTGTTGGCTGGAAATTAAGCGATCCCTTGATCGTCGACAAGGCGAATTCTCGCAATCTGCGCGCTATTCGCGCAGACTGCGCGATATACGCGCAAAAGCCGGGTTTCTACCAGCGGGATGGCACCCCCAATCCGTTGCAAGGAGCGGTCGGATCCCACGCCCGTCTCAGGAGCGTGGCAGCCTCACCGGGGTTGTCTGCTTCATCATAAAAGTGATTTTTAGGTCATGCGGCGCTGGTTGGTGTCAGTTCACGCCCGTTTCCGACGTGCGGCACGCTACGCTGCTCCGGCTTCCAGGCTGGTTGCCAGCGCGTGTGGTCCTTGCGTGAGCTGCACCTTGAGGAAATCGATGCAGGCCCGCATCTTGGCCGAGCTTGAGGCGCGCGCGGTGGTCACCGCCCATACGTCGGCCGGCTGGTGGTACGCGGGCAGCACGCGCACCAGTGCGCCGCTGCGGATGCTGCTGGCCACGTCCCATATCGAAGCCATGATGATGCCGTAGCCTTCGTGCGCCCACTGGCGCACGATATCGCTGTGGTTGGAGGCCGTGGGCCCGGTGATCTTGACGGTTTCCGTGCCGCTGGGCCCGGCCATGCGCCATACCCCGAAGCGCTGGTCGCGGTCGCGAAAGGGCAGGCAGTCGTGCTGTGCCAGTTCTGCGAGAGTCCGGGGCTGGCCGTGCCGGACCAGGTAGGAGGGCGCGGCGCAGAGGATGCGGCTGCCCGGGGCGATCTTGTGGGCGATCAGGTGGGGTTCCTGGACTTCGCCCACGCGGATGTCGAGGTCGAAGTTCTCGGCGATCAGGTCGACGCGGCGGTCCAGCAGTTCCAGCCAGACTTCGAGCGCGGGATGGCGCTGGCGCAGCAGGGACAGCGCCGGGCAGAGGTGGTCGCGCCCGAGCCGCAAGCTGGTGCTGATGCGCAGCAGGCCCCGTGGCTCCGCGCTTGCGCCGCCAACCGCTTCCAGCATGCTCTCGACGTCATCCAGGATCTTCTGCGCCCACAGGAAGGCCGCTTCACCGTCGGCGCTCACGCTGACACGGCGCGTGGTGCGGTGGAACAATTTGACGCCGAGCATGGCCTCGAGGGTGGCGATGCGCTTGCTCACATGCGCGGCGGACAGGCCCATCTCGTTGGCGCCGGCGCTAAAGCTGGCGCGCCGGGCCACGGTGCAGAACAGGCGCAGATCCCGGAGGAAGGGATCATTGTTCGCCAATGGGACATTGTGACTTTCCATGACGCCTGATTATCGTATCGACGTATAACAGTACGCTGTGCTGATGGCCCCTGTCCAGGCGGCCGGATACGGGGCTCACCCCGGGGGCTCACCCCACGGTCATCCCTCACCAGCACAGCAAATGACAAAGCTCAGAATCGGCATTGCCGGCGCCGGCCTGATTGGCCGCCGCCATATGGAACTGGTGCAGGCCAGCCCGGCCTGCGAGCTGGCCGCCATTGCCGACCCCGCATCGGCCGCGGCCGAGGTGGCGCGCGCTACGGGCGTGCCCTTGTACGCTTCGCTAGATGCACTCCTTGCAGCGCAACGGCTCGATGGCATGATCCTCGCCACGCCAAACAAGCTGCATGTGGCAGACGCGCTGGCCTGCTTGCGCGCGGGCGTTCCGGCGCTGATTGAGAAGCCCGTGGCGCACAGCCTGGAGGAGGGCATGCGCTTGCGCCGGGCAGCCGAGGCGGCCACTGCAAAGCTGCTGGTAGGACATCACCGCGCGCACAGCCCGCTGCTGGCCCGCGCGCGCGAAATCGTGCAGCAAGGCGTGCTGGGCACGCCCGTGGCGGTGGTTGGCACGGCGATGTTCTGCAAGCCCGATGACTACTTCGCGGCGGCGCCGTGGCGCCGCCAGCCTGGCGGCGGGCCGATCCTGATCAACATGATTCACGAGATCGGCAACCTGCGGGCCTTGTGCGGCGAGATCGTGGCGGTGCAGGCGATGGCGTCGAACGCCGCGCGGCAGTTTCCGGTCGAGGACACGGTGGCGATCAACCTGCGCTTTGCCAATGGCGCGCTCGGCACGTTCATGCTGTCCGATAGCGCGGCTTCGGCGCGCAGTTGGGAGCAGACTTCGCGGGAGAACGCGGACTATGCCAGCTATCCGGACGAGGATTGCTATGTGATCGCCGGCACGCGCGGCTCGCTCGCGGTGCCAACCATGCGGCTCAAGACCTATGCGCAAGACCAGGACCGCTCGTGGTTCAGGCCCTTCCAGGCCAGCGTGGTCGAGCTCACGCGCGAGGATCCGCTCGCGCGCCAGCTCGCGCATTTCTGCGACGTGATCCGCGGCGCCGCCGCGCCGCTTGTCACCGTGCATGACGGGCTGCAGAATCTGCGCGTGACCGAAGCCATCGCCGAAGCTGCGCGCAGCGGGCGCATTGTCGAGACGGTGGACGCCTGAGCCGGGCGTCTTCAAGCCGGCGGCAACCGGCCGGCAGCAATCAACCAGACCCATCAGAGGAAACCAGAGGAACCACCATGAAATCCGTACTCGTCCTGAACGGGCCCAACCTGAACCTGCTGGGCACGCGCGAGCCGCAGATCTATGGCTCGACCACGCTCGCCGATGTCGAGGGCAGCCTGCGCCAGCAGGCCGGCCAGCTGGGTTTGTCCCTGGCCTGCTTCCAGAGCAACCATGAGGGCGCCATCGTCGATCGCATCCACGCAGCGCGCACCGAAGGCGTCAGCTTTATCCTGATCAATCCGGGCGCCTTCACCCACACCAGCGTGGCGATCCGCGACGCGTTTGCCGGGGTCGCCATTCCCTTCGTCGAGGTACATATCTCGAATGTCCACAAGCGCGAGGCGTTCCGCCATCACTCCTACCTGTCGGATATCGCGGAGGCGGTGATGGCGGGGTTCGGCACCCAGGGGTACGGGCTGGCGTTGCAGTTCATCGCCGCGAAACTGGCGGGCACGCCAGCCTGACAAATCCAATGCACAGGCCGAAGCCGCCGAACAGGCCAAAGCCATACGCTACGACGACGGCTGCTCCCAGTCTGCTCCCTCTCCCCCGGCCCCTCCCACAAGTGGGAGAGGGGAGCCAACCAGCGGCAAGACCAACCAACTGTGGTAGCCGTGTTTCCCGCCCGAAGGGGCGGAAAACACCCAAGCGCGATGCGAAGCGAGCCGTCAGGGTGTACCTAGGCCGTATGGGGCGCCTCGGGATTCGGCGAAAAGAGCGGAAAAGAGGGACCCATGTCTGAGTATCGCCTCAAGGCGATGCGAGTTTGGGTCCCGGCCGCTCTTTTCGCCGAAGCCCGAGGGGGTAGTCGCCCCATCCGGCGCGCCTTCTTTGCCTACTTTCTTGGCAAGACAAGAAAGTAGGTCGCCTCCCCGCAGGGGAGGTGAAACCGCCTTTGACTTTAAGCAGTTAAGCAGTTAAGCAGTTAAGCAGTTAAGCCGTTGAATTTGCAGTGAAAACCGCACGGATGGCAAACACTCAATAGGCGATCCTGGCAACGGCGCGCAGTTCCTCGGCCGTGGCCGTGCCAAAACCAAAGAATTCAAGATAGGCGGGAATCATCTCGAACAGCATGTCGGTGCCCACCTGGACCTGGCAGCCGCGCTCCAGCGCCGCGCGCAGCAAAGGCGTGTACTCCGTCTTCATCACGACCTCGCCCACCCAGGCTTGCGGGTCGATGCGGCTGACGTCGAAGGGCAGGGGATCGGCCTCGTTCATGCCCAGCGGCGTGGCATTGACCACCAGCTGGTAGCCGGCAGGATCGTTCGAGCCGGTGCCGACCTGCAATTGCGGGTAGTGCGCCTGCAGCCGCGCGGCCAGTGCCTGCGCCGAGGCGTCGCGCGCATCGAACAGGCCTAGCCGCGCCACCCCGGCGCCGGCCAGCGACGCGGCAATGGCCGAACCCACGCCGCCGCAGCCGGACACCAGCACGCTGGCACCCTGCAGCTGGCAGCCTTTGCGCTGGATGCCGCGCACGAAGCCCGCGCCATCGAACTGATCGCCGAGCAGGGTGCCGTCGTCGCGCAGCAGTACCGCGTTGCAGGCGCCGGCGATGCGGGCCGTCGGGGTGAGCGCATCCACCAGCGCCATGGTGGAAACCTTGTGCGGCATGGTGATAAGCGCGCCGCGCAGGTTGGTCAGCCGGAACAGCGCGCGCAAGCCATCGGCGAAGTGCTCGGCTTTCAGGCCCATGGGCACCACGACGGCATTGATGCCGCGCTGCGCGAACCAGGGGTTGTAGATCATCGGCGCCTTGAAGGACTCGGTGGGGTAGCCGATATGCGCGATGAGGATGGTCTTGCCGTCGATCATGGTGGTGTCCGTGTTGCCTGTTGCTCTACTTGTTGCCGTCTGTTCCGCAAGGTGGAAGCGAGGTGGGTAGCGCAAGCTTAAAGGGTGAAATGAGGCGAACCAAGAGGTGTAATGCGCACTATGCGCGATAGACGGACGTATGTGCGCGCTTATGGGGCGAAATTCGGGTTTGCCCCGGTGGATGAGGCCATTTTGCGGGGAAGGCATCAAAACTAAGGGTTTACCCATGATTGGTGCGTTCATCGCGCGCTGGCGCACGAATAGCGCGACAGGCCGGGGCGCTCCCATTGTTGGCGCGCGGGGCGCCCGCTACGCTTCGGCTGCCGCTGGCCGACCCCGCCACGGCGCCACGGCGGGGCACGGCGCCGGGCTAGAGCGAAGCCATGGCCCTTGCTATGATGGCTAACACCCGCAGCCACCACGGACCACATAAAAAGGAGCAGACATGAGCCGACCGGCAGACGTTTTTTCGCCGCGCGCCGACGATTTCCAGCCTTGGGAGAACCCGCTGGGCATCATGGGTTATGAGTTCGTCGAATTTGCGTCCCCCGATCCCGCGGCGCTTGGGCGTACCTTCGAGCGTTTCGGCTTTCATGCCATTGCCCAGCACCGGCACAAGAACGTGAAGCTGTTCCGCCAGGGCGAGATGAATTTCATCGTTGACGCGGAGCCGGATTCCTTCGCCACCCGCTATGCCTCCGAATATGGCCTCTCGATCTGCGCGGTCGGCATCCGCGTGAACGATGCCGCCACGGCATTCGCGCGCGCGGTCGATGCCGGTGCATGGCCGTTCGAGGCCGGCACGGTCGGCCCGATGGAGCTGAATATCCCGGCCATCCAGGGCATTGGCCGATCCATCATCTACTTTATCGACCGCTGGCGCGGCAAGGAGGGGCGGCCCGGCGACGTGGGCGACATCTCCATCTACGACGTGGATTTCCGCGCGCTGGCGCATGCCGCCACGGATACTGCCGCCACTACCGCTGGCGCCGGCCTGGCCCGCGTGGATCACGTGACGCAGGCGGTCGACCCCGGGCATCTGGAAGAGTGGCTCGATTTCTACCGCAAGGTGCTGGGCTTTCGCGAGATCCATGAGGTCAATGCCGGCTGGCATGTCGCGAGCGATTCCCGCGTGCTGCTTTCGCCCTGCGGCCTGATCCGCATCCCGATCTACGAGAAAGGCACGCAGCGCCACGACCAGATGGAGCACTACCTGTCGGGGCATCATGGCGAGGGCATCCAGCACATTGCGCTGGCGACCGACGACCTGGTGGCCAGCGCCGCCGCCCTGGCGCGCAACGGCGTGCGCTTTGTCGAGCCGCCCGCGGCCTACTACGACACTGTCGACGCGCGCGTGCCGGGCCACGGGCTGGATCTGGTGGCCTTGCGGCGCTACGGCATCCTGGTGGACGGCGCGCTGCGCGCCGACGGCACGCGCGAGGCCTTCCTGCAAGCCTTTGCCCGCCGCGAGGCCGGCGAGTTCTTCTTCGAAATCGTCCAGCGCGACAACTACCATGGCTTCGGCGAGGGCAACCTGCCCGCGCTGGAGGCCGCCATGGGCTCCGCCACTACACCCGACGCCCCGGCTTGAGGGCCCGGATGGCAGCCGGCCCGCCTTGACGGCGCGGACCAGCTCGCGGATAGTGCGGTGCGCGGCATCCGCGTGGCCATTTGCCACGGTTTCCGCAGTTCGTGATTCTCGCTTTGCCTCCCGCTTTGCCTCCCTATCCCTGGCCGCGCAGCCGCGGCCCTTGCGCCCGCCGTCAACATGACCTTTTGCTCGCTTCGTGCCGCCTCTGCGGATTCCCGACGTATTGCCAGGCGGATGCTGGCGCCGGCCCTGGCGCTTTGCCTCGGCTTGTCCGCCTGCTCGCGGCATGAGGCCCCGCCCGCGGCGGCTGGCGCTTCGTCCGCGCAGGCCGCGCCGGCCTCCGCCGCGGTGGCGCAGGCCGACACCCTCAAGCGCGAGGCCTTGATCCTGCTGGCCTTTCCCGCCTGGCGCGACGACGACAAAGGCCGCGTGGTGCGCGCCGCGTTGCCGGACCCGGACTACAAGGGCACGGGCGAGGCGCCGCTGGTGGAGGGCACCATCGATGTCAAGCCGATCCAGGTGATCCGGCTGGACGACACCCATGCGGCGATGCTGACCGAGGGCATGGTGGTGGATGAAGGCGGCACGCGCAACAATAGCCACGCGGCGGGTGCCTGGCTGGGCGCGTACTTCTTTACGCGCGATGCCACGGCCAGTGGCGAAAGCCCCGGCGGCTGGCGGCTCAGCCGGCGCGTTGATGGCTACGACTTCTCAGGCGGGCAAGGCTCGCTCGGCGAGTCCTCGATCGCGAAGATATCGGCCACGGACTTTGCGCTCACCCTGACCTGGGGCGGTTGCTGGCAAGGCTATTGCGGCAGCTGGGCGTCGTTCTATCGCCTGGCGCCGGGGCAGATCTCCACCCTGCTGGCCGGCGAGGCCATGAGCGCGGAGAATTCCGGCGCGCTCGAGCCATGCGAGGAGGCGCTGTCAGGCAAGTCCGCCGTGCTCGCGCAACGCGGCGCGGATAGCCAGGACGCCGGCGAGCAGGTCTGCTATGCGGTAGAGGGCAAACCGGCATTTGCCCTTGGCGCGGACACGCCGGGTGACCTGACCGTGACGTTCCGGGGCCAGGAGGTCAAAGTACCGGGAGGCGCGGCCAAGCCGCGGCGCAAATCGCTGGATGCGGTGGTGCGCTATCGCTTCCAGGACGGCAAGTACCAGGTCAGCCAGGGCGAGAACCCGGTGCCTTCGTTCTAGTTCCACTTCCTTCCTCCACTCCAGGGCCGCTGCGGCAAGGGGCTGGCTCCGGAGTGCCTGTCCAACGCACGAGAGAGATGAGAGACGCGCAACCATGACCGACATCCACCACGCCGCTGCCCAGGGCTTTTCCAGCCAGGCCGATACCTACGCCCGCGGGCGCCCCGACTATCCGAGCGCGCTTGGCGGCTGGCTGACGACGGAGCTCGGCCTGCAGCCCGGCAAGACGGTGCTGGACCTGGGCGCCGGCACCGGCAAGTTCAGCCGCCTGCTGCTGGCCACCGGCGCCAGCGTGATCGCGGTGGAACCCGTGGCCGCGATGCGCGCCCAGCTAAGCGCCGCCTTGCCCGCCGTGCAGGCGTTGGCGGGCACGGCCGAGGGCATCCCGCTGCCCGACGCCAGTGTCGATGCGGTGGTCTGCGCGCAGGCGTTCCACTGGTTTGCCAACGCCGCGGCCATGGCCGAGATCGGCCGTGTGCTGCGCCCGGGCGGCAAGCTCGGCCTGGTGTGGAACGTGCGCGATGAGTCGGTCGACTGGGTGGCGCAGCTGACCGCCATCATGACCCCGCTCGAGGGCGACGCGCCGCGCTTCTACAAGGGTGACTGGAAGAAGGTGTTCCCGGCCAGCGGCTTCGGCGAGCTGGGGCTGGCCAGCCTGCCTTACGAGCACGTTGGCCCCGCGCAGCAGGTGATCGTGGACCGGGTGATGTCGGTCAGCTTCATTGCCTCGCTGCCGGCCGCGGAGCAGGACGCGGTGCGCGCCCGGCTGCTGGCTGTGATCGACGGCAGCCCGGCGCTGGCCGGCAAGGCCAGCGTGGCGTTTCCCTACCGGACCGAGGTGTATAGCTGCCAGCGGCTGGCCTGACGGACCCGCTGCGGACCCGCAGCGGACACACATCGGGCACGCTACGGCGCGGCCGCCGGGCCTGGCGCGTTCGCGCTGTAGTCGAGCGGCGCGTCCGAGGGGCGGGGCGTGTCGCCCGCGCGCTCGATCCAGCCGCCGCCGAGGAACTGGTAGAGATCGACCAGGTTGGTCAGCCGTTGCAGCCGGGCGTTGATCAGCAGCAGTTGCGCGCTGTAGAGGTCGTTCTGCGCGGTCAGCACGCTCAGGTAGCTGTCCACCCCGTTGCGAAATCGCAGGTCCGACAGCACCAGCCGCCGCTCTTGCGAGCCGGTGAAGCGCTCAAGCGCCTTGATCTGGTTGTCGAAGGTGCCGCGCGCCGCCAGGCCATCGGACACCTCCCGAAAGGCGGTCTGGATGGCCTTCTCGTAGGTGGCGATCTCGATGCGCTTCTGTACCTGCGCCAGGTCCAGCGCGGCGATGTTCTGGCCGCCCTGGAAGATCGGCAAGGTGATCTGTGGCGCGAACGACCAGGCGCCGGAGCCCGGCTTGAACAAGCCGCCCAGCGTGGGCGACAGCGTGCCCGCGCTGCCGGTGAGCGTCACCCGCGGGAAAAACGCCGCGCGCGCCGCGCCGATGTTGGCATTGGCTGCCCGCAGCGATTGCTCCGCGGCGGCTATGTCCGGGCGCCGGGTCAGCAGGTCGGACGGCAAGCCCGCCGGGATGTCGGCCAGCAAGGCCTGGCTGTTGAGCGGCAGGCCAGGCGGCAGGTTATCCGGCAGCGGCTCGCCCACCAGCAGCACCAGTGCATTCTCGGACTGCGCGCGCAACCGGCTTTCCGTTTCCAGGTTGGCGCGCGCCTGCTCGACCACGCCTTCGGCCTGGCGCAGGGCCAGCTCCGAGCCCGTGCCGACGTCAAACTGCAGGCTGGTGATGCGTAAAGACTCCTCGGCCGTCACCAGCGTTGCGCGCGTGACGGCCAGCGCGTCGTCGTAGCTGAGCATGGTGAGGTACTGGTTCGCCACCGACGACAGCAAGGCTAGCTCCGCCGCCCTGCGGTTTTCCGCCAGCGACAGGAACTGCGCGAGGGCCTGGTCGTTCAGGCTGCGGATGCGGCCGAAGAAGTCGATTTCCCACGACGCGCTGAGGCCCACCGAATACTCGCCGGAGATGGTCTTGCCAAGGAAGGACAGGTTCTCCGGCGTGCGCGAGCGGCTCTGCGAGGCCACCGCGTTGACGGCCGGGAACAGGCCGGCGCGGCTGATCTGGTACTGCGCGCGCGCCGCCTCCATGTTCAGCACCGACACGCGCAGGTCGCGGTTGTTCTTGAGCGCGAGTTCCAGCAAGCGCTGCAGGCGCGCATCGGCAAAGAAGTCCCGCCAGCCGATCTCCGGGGCCGGCGTGCTGGCCGTGGCGCTGGCGGCGTCCGGCTGGGCGTCGTAGACGCCGCCGGCCGGGAAGGTGGGGGCAACGGGGGCGGCGGGGCGCTCATAGCGCGGCTGGAGCGTGCAGCCGGCAGCCAGGATGGCGGTGGCGGCGGCGATCAGTGCGAGTCTGGGCATCTCAATGTCCTTGGCCAGGCGTGCCGGCGTCGCCATCGCTGCTATCGCTGCTATCGTCATTGCCGCCGCCCGCATGGCCGGACGGGACGGGCGCAGGCGGCGACCCGGGCTTGTGCTTGGTCTTGCTGAACTTGCCGATCACGACGAAGAACATCGGGATCATGAAGATCGCGAGGAAGGTGGCGGTCAGCATCCCGCCGATCACGCCGGTGCCGATCGCATGCTGGCTGCCGGAGCCGGCGCCATTACTGAGCGCCAGCGGCAGCACGCCAAGGATGAAGGCCAGCGATGTCATCAGGATCGGGCGCAAGCGCAGGCGTGCCGCCTCCACCGCCGCGTCGACGGTGCTCATACCCTGGTCGCGCAGGTCGCGGGCGAACTCCACGATCAGGATGGCGTTCTTCGCCGACAGCCCCACCGTGGTCAGCAGGCCGACCTGGAAGAAGACGTCGTTCTCCAGCCCACGCAGGGTGGCGGCCAGCAGCGCGCCCAAAATCCCCAGCGGCACCACCATGATCACCGAGAACGGGATCGACCAGCTCTCATACAGCGCGGCCAGGCAAAGGAACACGACGAGGATCGAGATGCCATAGAGCAGTGGCGCCTGCGAGCCGGATTGGCGCTCCTGGTACGACAAGCCGGTCCATTCGTAGCCGATGCCGTCGGGCAGCTTCTGCGCGATGGCTTCCATGGCGTTCATCGCCTGGCCGGTCGATTTGCCGGCTGCCGCCGAGCCCTGGATCTCGACCGCCGGGATGCCGTTGAAGCGTTCGAGCTTGGGGGACCCGAAGATCCACGCCCCCGAGCCGAAGGCGCCGAAGGGCACCATCGTGCCAGTCGCATTGCGCACGTACCAGGCGTTCAGGTCCTCCGGGTTCATGCGGAACCTCGGTTCGCCCTGCACGTAGGCCTTCTTGATCCGGTTGTCGGTATCGAGGAAGTTGTTCACGTATAACGACGCCCAGGCGGTCGAGAAGGTCTGGTCGATGTCGGCGGCGCTGACGCCCAGCGCATTGGCTTTTTCGCGGTCGATGTCGACCTTGAACTGCGGCGTATCGTTCAGGCCGTTCGGGCGCACCTGTGCCAGCAGCGCGTCCTTGGCCGCCATGCCGAGCAGCATGTTGCGCGCCTGCATCAGCTTCTCGTGGCCCACGCCGGCACGGTCCTGCAACTCGAAGTCGAAGCCTGCGGCCGTGCCGAGTTCCGGAATGGAAGGGGGGTTCAACGGGAACACGTTGGCGTCCTTGTATCCGGCAAAGTGCCCGAAAATCCGCCCGACCAAAGCGGGTGCTTTCAGGTTGGCGGACTCCCGCTGGGAGAAGTCCTTGAGCCGCACGAACACCAGGCCCGAGTTCTGGCCGCGGCCGGCAAAGCTGAAGCCGTTAACCGTCAGCACCGCTTCCACGGATTCCTTCTCGCTGTTGAGCAGGTACTCCTGCACATCCAGCAGCACCTTGGCGGTACGCTCCTGCGTGGAACCCACGGGTGCCTGCACCAGCACGAACATGGTGCCCTGGTCCTCTTCGGGCAGGAAGGCTTTCGGCAGGCGCACGAACAGCAAGCCCACCAGCAGGATCACCATCAGGTAGATGACCAGCCAACGGCCCGAGCGCCGGATCACGTGCTCCACGCCGCCGTGGTACTTCTTCTGGCTCCTGGCGAAGGTGCGGTTGAACCAGCCGAAGAAGCCGGTCTTTTCATCGTGGTGGCCTTTCGGGATCGGCTCGAGCATGGAAGCGCACAGCGCCGGCGTCAGGATCAGGGCCACCAAGACGGACAGCACCATGGCGGCAACGATGGTCAGTGAAAACTGCCGGTAGATCGCTCCCACCGAGCCGCCGGAGAATGCCACCGGCACGAACACCGCCGAGAGCACCAGCGCCACGCCCACCAGCGCGCCGGTGATCTGCTCCATGGCCTTGCGCGTGGCGTCGCGCGGCGACAAGCCTTCCTCGGCCATGACCCGCTCGACGTTTTCCACCACCACGATCGCATCGTCCACCAGCAGGCCGATGGCCAGCACCATGCCGAACATCGACAGGGTGTTGATCGAGAAGCCAACGACCGACATCACCGCGAAGGTGCCCAGCAGCACCACGGGCACCGCGATGGTCGGGATCAGCGTGGCGCGCAGGTTCTGCAGGAACAGGTACATCACCAGGAACACCAGCACGATGCCCTCGATCAGCGTCTTGATCACTTCCTCGATCGACAGCGTGATGAACGGCGTGATGTCGTACGGATACTCCACCACCACGCCTTGCGGTGCGTAGCGCTGCAGGTCGGCCATCTTGGCGCGCACCGCCTTGGCCGTGGCCAGCGCGTTGGCGCCGGTGGCGAGCTGGATGCCGAAGGCCGCGGTCGGCCGGCCGTTGTACTTGGTGTCGAAGTTATAGTTCTCGCCGCCCAGCTCGATGCGCGCCACATCCCTCAGGCGCACCTGCGAGCCGTCGGTATTCACCTTGAGCAGGATATTGCCGAACTGCGCGGGGGTTTGCAGCAGCGTGGCCTCGGTGATGGTGGCTTGCAGCATCTGGCCCGGCACCGACGGCGTGCCGCCCAGGCTGCCGCCAGCGACCTGCACGTTCTGCGCGGCCACCGCGTTCTTGACGTCGATCGGGGTCAGGCTGTAGTTGTTCAGCTTGGTCGCGTCGAGCCAGATCCGCATGGCGTACTGCGAGCCGAACAGCGTCACCGTGCCGACGCCGTCGATCCGGCTGACCGGGTCCAGCACCTTCGACGCCACGTAGTTCGCCAGGTCGTAGCGGCCCATGCTGCCGTCCTTGGACACGAAGGCGAGGATCAGCAAGAAGCTGCTGCTCGACTTGGTGACCTTGGTGCCCAGCTGCTGCACGGCCTGCGGCAGCAGCGGGGTGGCCAGTTGCAGCTTGTTTTGCACCTGGACCTGCGCAATGTCCGGGTTGGTGCCGGCCGCGAAAGTGAGCGTGATGGTGGCGGTGCCGGAGTCGTCGCTGGTCGACGACAGGTACAGCAGGTGGTCCAGGCCGCTCATCTGCTGCTCGATTACCTGCGTGACGGTGTCTTCGACGGTCTTGGCGGAAGCGCCGGGGTAGGTGGCGCTGATCTGCACGGCCGGCGGGGCAATCGTGGGGTACTGGGCAATGGGCAGCGTGGTGGTCGCGGCGAGGCCGGCCAGCATCAGGATGATCGCGATCACCCACGCAAAAATCGGCCGGTCGATAAAGAACTTTGCCATGAAGCTGGCTCCCGGTTATTGCGCGGCCGATGCTGCCGATGCTGCGGAAGGCGCCGATGCCGCTGGCGCGCCGGCGCCAGGCATGGCCTGCGCGCCGGAGGCCGGCTGCGCCGGTACCTGGGCTTCGACCGGCTTGACCGTCATGCCCGGCTTGGCTTTTTCCACGCCATTGACGATCACGCGATCGCCCGGCTGCAGGCCGCTGTCCACCACCCATCCGCTGCCGTAGGTGCCGGTGGTGACAATCTGGCGTTGCGTCACCTTGTTGTCCTGGCCGACGACCAGCGCCACGGCCTGCCCCTTCGCGTCATGCGTGACGCCGATCTGCGGCACGACGATGGCCTTGTCGTTGACGCCCTCGTCGATGCGCGCGCGCACGAACATGCCGGGCAGCAGCACGCGATCCTTGTTCGGGAAGATCGCACGCACCGTCACGGATCCCGTGCTCTGGTCCACGCTCACGTCGGTGAACTGGAGCTTGCCGGGCTGCGGATAGGCGCGTCCGTCTTCCAGCAGCAGCGTGACCTTGGCGGCATTGGCGCCGGTGGTCTGCAGGCGGCCCTCCTGGATCTGGCGGCGCAGCCGCAGCCCCTCGACGCTCGATTGCGTCAGGTTGACGTAGACCGGGTCCAGTTGCTGCACCGTGGTCAGCAGCGTGGCCTGGCTGGCCTGCACATAGGCGCCCGGCGTGACCTGCGACAAGCCGCTGCGTCCGCTGATGGGGGACACGACATCGGTGTAGCCCAGGTTGATCTGCGCGGTTTCCACCCCTGCCTTGCCCGATGCCACGTCGGCCACGGCCTGGCCCAGCGCGGCCACGGCGTTGTCGTAGTCCTGCTTGCTCACGGCGTTGGACGCCACCAGGATCTTGTAGCGCTGGACCAGTGCGTTCTGCGTGCCCACGTTGGCTTGTGCCTTCGCCAGCACGGCCTTGGCGTTGTTGAGCGCGGCAATGTAGGGCGTTGGGTCGATCTTGTAGAGGCGCTGGCCCAGCTTGACCTCATCGCCCTCGGTGAACTCGCGGCGCAGCACGATGCCGTCGACCCGCGCGCGCACCTGCGCGACCAGGTACGCGCTGGTGCGGCCCGGCAGTTCGGACGTGACGGGCACGGTGGCCGGCTTGACGGTGACGACGCCGACCTCCAGCGTCTGCGGCGGCGGCGCGGCGGGCTTCTGTCCGCATGCAGCAAGAATTACGGCAACCGTCGCGGCACTGATATGGCGAAAGGGAACCCGCTCGATGCGCATGAAGGGACCTCGGAATCGGTGAAAGTGGACGAGAAGCACAAACAACACGCGCACGCGCTGGCCACCCGGCATGGACAGGCAGAGCCGCTACACGGCACGGTAATCGGAGCCGTGCGCCGGCAACCGTTGTCCCGGTTGGCGCCTGGCAGGTGAGCAACCGCCGCCCCGGCCTTGCCGGCTGGCGGGCGGCTGTCGTGGATTCGGCTATGGATAGGCGCTGCGATCAGGGCGCCGGCGATGGCCGCAAGCCTCGCGCGGCGTGCGGGACAGGCCGCTAAAGCTTGGATGCCCGACCCTGCCATGCGGCGTGGCAGGACAAAGGCGAAGAGGGTAGGGGGAGGTGATTTCCGCAAACCGAATGCGAGCCCGTATCAGTGCACTCATGCCAGCCATTGCGCGATCACGGCATCGTGTCGTTGCACGCTGTGGCCCTTCCGGCACCGCCACAGCCGGGCGAAATGGTGCATCACATCACTCTAGATCACTTGCATGACAAAGCAAGAAGCGTCTCGAAGTATCGTGCGCCGCACGGGCCGGGCCAAGATGTGGGCCATGCTGCGCGCTGCGTGGGAGCGGGGGCAAAACATCCGCTTTGCGGAATAAAACCGGGGCGCCACGCGTTTACTCGGGTGGGCAGGACCGATTGGCGGCATCACCCGATGGCGTCACCATGCGGCCCGCCCGCCAAGGAGACCAACATGAAAGCGCTCCGCCTGGTTTCTGCCCTGCTGCTAGCCTTGATGGCGGTGGCGGCCTGTTCTTCCGATGGCGGTGGCGACGGGTCCGGCGGCGCCTCGGCCTCGCGCGATGGCAGCCGCGGCACGAGTGGCACGAGTGGCACAAGTGGCACCGGCGGCATGGGGACGAGGGGATATTGATCCCTGCCCCGATGCCTGCAGATGCGCCCCCCATGTCCTGTCAGCAGTGAGCGTTGGCGACGACATCGCGGTCTGGCTTCCGCAGCTGCGGCGCTATGCGCGCGCGCTCACCGGCGACGCGGCGTGGGCCGATGACCTGGTACAGGACACCGCGGAGCGCGCGCTTGCCCAAGGCAAGCGGCTGCCCGCAGGCATCCAGGCCCGGGCCTGGATGCTGACCGTGCTGCGCCACCTTTACATCGATCAGTTGCGCCGGCGCCGCGAAGTGGCGCTGGATGCGGCCGATCCGCTCTGGCAGCGGCAGGCGGCCCCTGCCAGCGAAGTCGACGGGCTGATGCTGCGCGATGTGCAGCGTGCGCTGTACCGCCTGCCGATCGAGCAGCGCGAGGTGCTGCTGCTGATCGTGCTGGAAGGCCTGCGCTACCAGGAAGCCGCCGCGGTCTTGCACGTGCCGCTGGGCACGGTGATGTCGCGCCTGTCCCGCGCGCGCGAGCATCTGCGCGCGTTGCTGGCCGATGGCGCCGGCGGCTCTGGTGGCACGGGTGGCGCCGGCGAGCGGCACGTACCGCTAAGGGTGGTGAGGAACACGCCATGAACGACGACCGCGGCCCCGGCCCCGCCTCTGACCCGAACGCCAGCGAGCCTGCACCCGACCTGGCGCGGCTGTGCGCGCTGGTGGACGGCGAATTGCCCGAGGCCGAAGGGGCGGCCCTGCGCGCGGCCCTCGCGCATGACGCGCGGGCGGCGGAGCTGGCGGAGCACTATGTCCAGCAGAACGCCGCGCTCAAGGCCTTGTTCCCGCTGCCAGCGGACCTGCGCTACGTGCTGGTCCGGGCGCGCGTGCCGTGGTGGCGCAGTGCGCTTGCCGCCACGGGCTGGGTGATGGCTGGCCTGGCGCTTGCATTCGGCGTGGCGTGGCTGCCAGGCGCCAGCGCGGACCCCAACGCATTTGCGCGCCGTGCCGACGCCGCCTATGTGGTGTTCGCGCCTGAAGAGCGTCATCCGGTCGAGGTGGCGGCAGCCGACCAGGCGCACCTGCGCGCGTGGTTGTCGCGCCGGCTCGCGCGTACGCTCACCATTCCGTCGCTGGACGAATACGGCTTCACGCTGCTGGGCGGTCGCCTGCTGGCGGGCGAGGCAGGCCCGGCCGCCCAGCTGATGTACCAGGACCCGGCCGGCGAGCGGCTCACGCTCTACATCACGCCGGCCGCGCCCGCCCTGGCCACGCTTGGCGTGCTGCGCCAGGCGGATCGCCGCACCTTTTACTGGGTCAGCGGCGGGGCCGGCTATGCGCTCTCCGGCCAGTTGGCCGAAGCGCGGCTGCGCGCCATCGCCGGCGATGTCTGCGCGAGCCTGGGCGGCGATCCGCAGGCATGGCAATAACAAGGGACAAGGGAGCGCGGAACGCAGCGGGAATGCATGGAATAAACGGGGCGCCTGATCCGTTTACCGAATGCAGGAACGCGCGCCGCGCAAGCGTGCCAGCGGGTCCGGCAGGCAAACCGATGTGCCGCGGGATGCGGTTCGGGCAATAGCCCGGCGCATCGCAACGTCGGGCATTCGATCCCGGGATGACATCATGAGCAAGGCTCTGGGTGCCGTGGCGGCGTTACTTGCCGGCCTCGGCCTGAGCGCGCCCGCGGCGGCGCAGGCGGTGGCCGCGGACGCATGGAATGGCTATTCGTCGCCTTGCCAGCAGATGGCAGGGCAGGTGGAGATCGACGGCTACCTGCAACAGGTGGTGGGGCTGGCCTGCCTGCAGCCGGATGGCTCCTGGCAGATGGTGGATAGTTCGGGCGGCGCGGTGGCGTATGGGCAGCCGGCTTACTACTACGACCCTTGGTACTGGACGCCGGTTGGCGTCGGCTTTGGCGCGAGTTTTATCTTTGTCGACCGCTTTCATCACGCGCACAACATGCACCGCGTGTTCCTGCCGCGCCCGGGCGGCGGCTTCCATGGCGGCTCGCGCGGGTCGTTTGTCGGCGCGCCACGCGGCGGCTTCCAGGGCGGGTTCCATGGTGGCGGCCATCATCACTGACGCAGGACGGCGCCCAATGTGAATGCGCGACAGGCGCCGCCACCGGATTGCTTGGCCGCACGCTTCGCGCGGGCCCTGCGTCGCTTCGCCGCAGGGCCTCTGGCCAGCGAGGCATCCCTCCACACCCGCTCGTGGCACCGATTGACAAGGCTGGTACCGTTCTGTACCGTGGAACTCCGTGCGGCTATGCCACTGGCTTTCCCCGGCCGACGGGATGCCGGCCCTGTGCCACGCCGCCGCTCCGCTTTTTCCCGCATTCCTGCATTCCCGCATTCCCGCATTCCTGACCTTTCCTGCCCTGTTTCCTTCATGCCACGTAAAGCCGCCCAGCTCTCCGAAGCCGACAAACATGCCGCCGAAGGCGGCGCCGTAGCCGTAGACCGGGCCTTGTTCGTGCTTTCCGCGTTCCACCTGGGCGACACCACGCTGAGCCTGGTGGAGCTGGCCCAGCGCACCGGGCTCTACAAAAGCACGCTGCTGCGCCTGCTGGCGTCGCTGGAGCATGCCAGGCTGATCCTGCGCCATACCGATGGCCGCTATGGGCTAGGCCCGGAAGTAGCGCGGCTGAACTCGGTGTATTCGGCTTCGTTCTCGCTCGAGCTCATCGTCATGCCGGTGCTGCGCCAGCTGGTGCAGGCCACGCGCGAAAGCGCCGCTTACCACGTCGAGCAGGGCGAGCACCGCCTGTGCCTGTACCGCGTCGACTCGCCCCAGCCGGTGCGCGACCATGCCAAGGCGGGCGAGCTGCTGCCGCGCAACCGCGGCGCCGGTGGCCGCGTGCTGCGCGCGTTCAGCGGGGCGCGGGGGGACCTTTACCAGAAGATACGGGAAGAGGGCGTCGCGGCGATGGTCGGGGATCGTCTCCCGGAGATTGCCGGCGTATCGTCGCCGGTGTTTGGCCCGGACGGCGAGCTCAAGGGCGCGCTGACCCTGACCTGCCCGACGCCGCGCTTCGACGAGGCCTTCCGCCCGCACGTCCTGCGGGCAGCCCGCGACCTGACCCTGGCGCTGGGGGGCACGTTCCCGTTTCCCGCCTGAGCTGCCCCAGATCGGTGCGGAACCGGTTCGGGTGTGGTGTTTGCTCCCCGGCGTTTGCGCCTTGCTCCTTGTGCCGTGCCCGGCAGCCAGGACGATGCCCGGCTTGTCGGGGGTGGCCCTGTCGGCGTCCGTGGCGATATCATGCGCCTTTGCGAAGTTGACCACGCAACCGGGCCTGCCTCTGAAGCCTTCCGTCAACGTCACCGGCAACACGGCATCTTCAAAGGAATTCCGTGCAGTTAGACCAGCAAACGATTGTCGTCGTCATGGTGGTGGTGTACGCCAGCACGCTGGCCATTTCGGCCGGCCTGCTCGGCGCCTTGCGGCCCAGCGCGGCCGGGCGCCTGTGGGCGCTCGGGCATCTGCTGGTGTCGGCCGCCGGGCTGGTGCTGGCGGCCAACGCTTCGGCCAGGCTGGTCTACGTCAGCGCGGGCGGGGCGGCTGCCTTTATCGCCGGCAGGCTGCTGATCTACCGCGGCGTGCGGGTGTATTACGGCATGGCGTCGTGGGATCGCACGCTCGCGGTGGGCGTGACGGTGGCAGCGCTGGCGCTGGTTGGCGCCGCCGGCATGGCTGGCGGCCAGGCACGCATGCATGTGATCG
The DNA here is from genome assembly GCF_058794615.1 of Cupriavidus sp. GW823-FHT07A04. Lineage (NCBI taxonomy): Bacteria > Pseudomonadati > Pseudomonadota > Betaproteobacteria > Burkholderiales > Burkholderiaceae > Cupriavidus > Cupriavidus sp. GW823-FHT07A04. Next base: position 4,323 of record NZ_JBXAHA010000007.1, on the reverse strand, counting down.
GCTACGGCTGCCTGGCCCTGGTGGCGGTGCTGACGGTCGTCACCCTGCTGCATGCCTACGATGGCCGGCGCAGCGTGGGCACGCCCCTGGTGGTGATTGCCAGCCTCGTTCACCTGGCCACGCACCTGGCCGGATTCGCCGCCGGGCTGGCAGGCAACGTGGCCTCAGGACCGTTCTATGCCAGCAGTGCCAACGGGATCTTGCTGGTGGCGCCGCTGGTGGGCACCTTGCTGGCCTTGTTCGGGTTTACGGTCATGGCGATGGAGCAGGTCATTGCCACCAATGAAAGCGGCGCCAGGCTCGATGCGCTGACGCGCCTGCTCAACCGGGGCGCGCTCGACAAGGCGGCCATCAGCCTGGTGGCTGCCTGGGAGCGTCACGGCCAGCCCTTGTCCTGCCTGGTGATCGATATCGACCATTTCAAGCAGGTCAATGACCGGCATGGCCACCATGCCGGTGACACCGTGCTCAAGCTGATCGCCGAGGCTATCGACAACTCGCGGCGTGCCTCCGATGTGGCCGGGCGCTACGGCGGCGAGGAATTCTGCATCCTCTGCCCGCATACCGACGAGGGCCAGGCCACCGCGCTGGCCAACCGGATCCTGAAAAAGGTGCGCGGCATTGCGCTGCCCGGCGACTCGGCGGCGTTTGCCAGCGTCAGCATCGGCGTGGCCGAGCTGCGGGGCGGGGCGGCGGGGGTGGAAGGGTTATGGCGCGCCTTGTTCGCGGCGGCCGACCGGGCGCTCTATGCGGCCAAGGAGTTTGGCCGGGACCGCTATACGCTGGCGTCCTGGATGGCGCCGTCCACGCGCCCGGTGCCCGGCGACGTGGGCGACTCCGCCCACGTGCCTGGCCGCTAGGACCGCTAGGGCCGGTAGCGTTGCCTCTGAGCCTGGATCAGTCCTGCGCCGTCGGCACGTCCCGGGGCGGGTGGCCGTCGTAAGTCCAGATGTACTGGCGCGGGATCGGGCCCTTGTTGCGGCCGCCTTGCTGCGTTTGCTCCCAGGCATGCGCCAGGATCCCGACCGAGCGCGACAGGCAGAACAGCCCGCGCGCCAGCGGCGCCGGGAAGCCCAGCTCCGCATAGATCACGGCCGTGGCCCCGTCGATATTCATGGGAATCGGCTTGCTGCGGCCCGCGCCCAGTTCGGCCTCCACCGCGCGTGCAATGGTGGCGAAGCGGCCCGAGACCACGCCATCGGCCGCGGCCTGGCCCACCAGCGCCAGCAGGCGCGGGGCGCGCGGGTCTAGCGGATGGAAGCGGTGGCCGAATCCGGACACGAACTTGCCGTGGTTGTCGCGGTAATCCGCCAGGGCGGCCTTGACCGCGGCTTCCTGGGTTTCGCCGCCGTCGATACGGCGTGCCACATCCTGGTACAGCTCCACCGCCTGCTCGCCGGCGCCGCCGTGCACATCGCCCAGCACGTTGACGGCGGACGCCATCGCATTGTTCAGGCCCACGCCACAGGTGGCGGCCATGCGGGCGATGGCGATGCTCGGCGCTTGCGGGCCGTGGTCCACCGCCGACATCAGCGCGGCGTCCAGCAACTCGCCTTGCCCGCGCGCCGGCAGCTCGCCGCGCAGCATCAGCCAGATCATCTGCGCGAACGACACCTGGCCGATCAGTTGCTCGATGGGATAGCCGCGGTAGCGGATCTCGCCGGGCTGCATGTCGATGATCTCGGTGCGCCACCAGTCCTGGGAGAGGCGCTGGCCTTCGTTGATGTCATTGGTGCCGGTGTTTGCCTTGGTAGGTTCACTCATACCGCGCGCTCCTTTTGCAGGGTTTCGATATCCGCCTCGCCGTAGCCAAGCTGGGCGAGGATCTCACGGGTGTGCTGGCCGAGCTCCGGCGGCGGGGTGTCGACCGACGGGGCCTCGCCATTGAGCTTGAAGCCCGTGCGCACCAGCCGGATGTCGCGGCCCACGCCGGGCACGTCGGCAAACTCACCGATCATGCCGCGCCCGCTCACCTGCGGGTGATCCAGCGTTTGCGGCACGCTGTAGACCGGGCCGGCCGGCACGCCCGCCTCGTTGAACAGTTTCCACCACGCATCGGCGGATTTCTTCGCCAGCTCTGCCTCCAGCTCGCGCGTGAGTTCGGCGCGGTTGGCCAGCCGCGCCTGGCGCTGCGCGAAGCGCGCGTCGGTGGCAAGTTCCGGGCGGCCCACCACGCGGCAGACCGCTTCGAACTGCTCCTGCTTGTTGGCAGCGATATTGATCAGGCCCTCGCCGGTATGGAACGCGCCCGACGGGCTGGCCGTCATGTTCTCATTGCCCATCGGCGCCGGGGTCTTGCCTGCGATCAGGTAGTTGGACACCACCCAGCCCATGGTGGCCAGGGTGGCTTCCAGCATCGACACGTCGATGAAGTAACCCTCGGTGCGCTGGTGATCCGCCAGCGCGGCGGCCACGGCAAAGGCCGCGGTGATGCCGCCGATGGTGTCGGAGACCGGGTAGCCCACGCGGTATGGCGCGGTCTGCGGGTCGCCGGTGATGCTCATCACCCCGGACATCCCCTGGATGATCTGGTCGTACGCCGGCAGGTCCGACAGCGGGCCGTCCTGCCCGAAGCCGGAAATGGCGCAATAGATCAGCTTGGGATGGATCTGCTTGAGCGCCTCGAAGCCCAGCCCCAGGCGGTCCATCACGCCGGGGCGGAAGTTCTCCACCAGGACGTCGGCGCTCTGCACCAGCTTGCGGAAGACTTCCTTGCCGCTCGCGTGCTTGAGGTTGATGGTGATGGAGCGCTTCCCGGGGTTCTGCGCCAGGAAGGACACGCCCATGAGCCGGCTGTTGAGCTCGGCGTCGGCGCCCAGCTGGCGGGCCAGGTCGCCGGTGCCGGGGGTTTCCACCTTGATGACCTCGGCGCCCATATGGGCGAGCTGGTGGCAGCAGAAGGGCCCGGCCAGCACGTTGGTGAGGTCGAGGACGCGGATATGGCGTAGCGGTTTTTGCATGGCGAGGCTTTGAGGTGTGGGTGCCGCGGCGCTTCGCAGTGGCGAAGCCGGCCGCGGCGAGCGGCGAAGGCGTTACTCTACCTTGGCGCCGGACTGGCGCACGAGGGTGCCCCAGCGGGTGTTTTCAGCCTTGATGAACGCGGCCAGGTCTTGCGGGGAGCCGCCGCGCGGCTCGCTGCCTTCCTCACGCATCTTGGCGATGGTATCGGGCTGGGCGATGGCCTTGTTGATCTCCTCGTTGACGCGCTTGACGATCTCCGCCGGCGTGCCGGCCGGCGCCACCAGCGCCTTCCAGTCCTCCGCCTGGAAGCCGGCATAGCCGCCTTCGATCACGGTCGGCACGTCGGCCAGCAGCGGCAGGCGCTTGGCCGAGGTCACGCCGAGTGCGCGCAGCTTGCCGGCCTTGATCATCGGCAGCGCGATCGGCGGCGTGGCGAAGTAAAAGTCGGTCTGGCCGCCCAGCAGGTCGGTCAGCGCCGGCGAGGCGCCCTTGTAGGGCACGTGCAGCATCTTGATGCCCGTGCGGCGCGCGAACATCTCGCCCGTCAGGTGGCCCACAGTGCCCGTGCCGGCCGACGCCATCGAGAGCTGCCTGGCCTTGCCGGCGGTGACCAGGTCGGCCAGGTTCTTGTACGGCGCGTCCTTGCGCACGATCAGCACCAGCGGTTGCGCGGAAACCAGTGCCACCGGGGTGAAGTCCTTGACCGCGTCGTAGGGCATCCTGGGGTACAGCGTGGGATTGATCGCCAGGTTGGCGGTCTGGCCCATGCCGAGCGTGTAGCCATCGGGGCGGGCCTTGGCCACCGCGTCCATGCCGATATTGCCGCCCGCGCCAGCGCGGTTTTCCACCACCACGTTCCAGTGGGTGGTCATGCCCACCTTGTTGAACACCAGGCGCGCCATGACGTCGGTGCCGCCGGCCGGCGGGAAAGGGACCACCAGGCGTACCGGCTGGCTCGGATAGGTGTCCGCGGCAGCGGGGATGGCGCCTGCGGCGAGCAGGGCGGGGACTGCGAGCAGCAGCAGGGCGCGGATGGGGAAGCGTTTCATTGTGTTGTGTCTCCGGATTGGGGTGGTGCACGGCACCGGCGGATGATTTTTGTGTTCTGTAGAATAGAACGTTAGTCTTACTTAGGGAATTTAGGTGGGAGGATAGGAGGGGGGAGGGGGGATGTCAAGGGGTGGGGTTTGGGAGGGATTTGTTGCGGCGTTGGTTTTTGTAGCCAAGGGCCGTACGACATCTGCCTGCGGGGTTGGTCTGCTGTTTCTTTGAACGGCGATGGTTATTGCACCCAAGAGCCATACGACATCCCCCTGCGGGGGCTGCCGGTCACTCTTCTTTGCGTCGGCAAAGAAGACTAAC